>JAWKQN010000003.1:0-300000 GCA_041390125.1 Gemmatimonadota bacterium
GGCTACGTCGGGCTCGTGGGTGAGGCGGTCGGGGCTCGGCTGGACGCGGGCTTCCGCGAGGAGCTGGGGGTGGACCGTCTCGATCGGGACCAGGTGGCCGCCGTCCTGGTCGAGCTCAAGCGCCGCATCGGCGGCGGGTTCTCCGTGGAGCAGCACTCCCCGCGCGAGCTGATCTTCCAGAATCATACCTGCCCGTTCGGAGCGCATGTCCGCGGACGCCCCTCCCTCTGCATGATGACGTCGAACGTCTTCGGCACCATCGCGGCCAACCACCTGGGGTACGCGCGGGTCGAGCTGGAGGAGACGATCGCCGAGGGCGCGCCCGGCTGCCGGATCCGGATCTTCCTGCAGCCCGGCGCCGCACCCGACGGGATCCGGGTGCGCGAGTATTTTGGCGCGTCCGCTGTCGAGGGGTGACCGTGGAGCCCGGGCCGTTGCTTCCGCTCGACCTCACGCGCCTCGCCCGCTTCCTGGGGGCGTGCCTGCTGCTCCTCGACGACGACACGCGCGTCCTGGCCGTGGCCGGGGTGCAGGAACCGCTCTCGCTGCAGCCGGGCGACCGTCTTGTTGAATCCGTGGAAGACCGGGCGGGGCTCGCCGTCCTGCTGGGCCGCTTGCGGCGCACCGGCGAGCCCGTGTTGGCCCGCCTGCACATGGCCGGCGTGGGCTGGGAGGCACGACTCCAGATGGTGGACCGGCGGGAGGGCCGGATCCTGGTGCGTCTGGTGCGCGGAGAGCGGACCGCGTTCACCGCGCTCAATCGCCAGCTGCGGGAGCTCCAGCACCAGCACCGGCGGCTGCAGCGGGATCACCGTACGCTGGCCGAGATCGAGGCCGCGACGCGCGACCTGGCCGAGCGTCTGGCCGCCAGCGAGGCACGCTACCGGAGCCTGGTGGAGCAGAGCCCGCTGCTGATCTGCCGACTCGGCCACGACCTCCTGCCCAGCTACGTGAACCGCGGCTTCGAACGCTTCCTGTCCACCTGGGACGGTGCGGAAGGCGGTGCGGAGGCCCCCCTCGTGCCACTGACCCTTCCCGCGCCCCTGCTCGACCAGTTGGTCCCCGTTGCCATCGACGTGCTCTCGGATGGGCGTCCGCGGGACGTGAGCGGGATCGAGCTGGCCGAGCCGACCGGCTCCATCTGGGTCGACTTCCGGGTCGTTCCCGAGCTCGACCAGACGGGACCCGCCACGTCCGTGCTGTGCATCGGTACGGACGTGACGCAGCGCGTGGACTCGGAGCGTCGGCTGGCGGCCATGGCCATGACCGACGGCCTGACCGGCCTTCCCAACCGTATGCTGTTCGTGGACCGTCTCGCCGTGGCCCTGAAGCGCCTGGGTCGGGGCGGGTCGGGCGTGGCCGTGCTGTTCCTCGACCTCGACGAGTTCAAGCTCATCAACGATTCCGCCGGGCACGAGGCGGGGGATCTCGTCCTGCGCGTCGTGGCGGGTCGGCTGCAGGGCACGGTGCGGGACCAGGACTCGGTGGCGCGGATGGGCGGTGACGAATTCGTCGTTCTCGCGGAGGACATCCCCCGCGCGGAGGTGCCCGATCTCTGTCGGCGGATCCGGGAGGCCCTGGTCGAGCCGGTGGACGAGCGCTGGTCGGTCCACGCGAGCGTCGGGTTCGCGTGGACGGACACGCACTGTCCGGGACCGGACCTGATCCGGGACGCCGATGCGGCCATGTACGAGGCCAAGCGGCGGGGGCGCGACCAGGCGGTGGAGTTCACGCGGGAGCTGCGGACCACCGCCCGGGAGCGCCTACGTGTGGAGGGCGAGCTCCTGGAGACCCTGCACCGGTCGAGCTTCGCGTTGCACTTCCAACCGATCGTGGACGTCTCGGCGGAGGCCGTCGTGGGCGCCGAGGCGTTGATCCGCTGGCCCCACCGTGGCCAGATCCTGCCGCCCGACAGCTTCCTGGGCATCGCCGCCGAGTCGACGCTCATCGGCGCGATCGGCACGTGGGTCCTGCAGAGCGCGATCCGTCACCTCATGCGCTGGCGCGAAGACGGATCGGTGGACGAACGCTTCGTCCTGCACGTCAATGTGGCCGCCATCCAGCTGGCGGATCCACGCTTCACGGACGAGCTGGTCGAGCTGCTGGCGGGCATGGGACGCGCGCGGGAGCAGATCTGCCTGGAGATCACCGAGCAGATGCTCCTGTCCGATCACGGGCGCGTCATCCCCAGCGCCATCGATCGACTGGGTGAGATGGGCGTGAAGATGGCGCTCGACGACTTCGGCACCGGGTCGTCTTCCCTGGTGCACCTGCGCCGCTACCCCATCGGCGCGGTGAAGGTGGATCGCTCCTTCGTCGAGCGCCTGCCCGACAGCACCGACGACCGCGCCATCGTGGAGGCCGTGATGGCGATGTCGCGCACACTCTCGCTGGCGGTCGTGGCCGAGGGGGTGGAGTCGCACGCGCAGAGCGCTCTCCTGCGGCGCGCAGGCTGCACGTTGCAGCAGGGCTTCCTGTTCGGGCGTCCGGTCGGCGCCGACGACTTCCTGGCCGCCCACGGCCTGTCCGCCGGTTCCCGCGCCGGCGGACGGGACGGCGCGACGACCGCCTGAGGCTGGCTGCCGAACGGGTGCAGCGTCAGCCGCGCGGCGGGCTCTGCCACAGGACGTGCAGGATCTTCCAGCGTCCGTCCACCTTGGCGAGCTGCAGGTAGTCGCTGCCCCAGAACGCGGTCACCTTCACCGCCGCGGTCTGGTCGAGCAGGTCCAGGATCTCGACCTCCTTGGGTGCGTCCGCCGGCGCGGTGCGCCCGGTGGAGTTCACGCGCTCGGCGTAGTCCAACATCTGCTGGAAGCTCATGGGCTCGCCCGTGTACGTCGACGCGTCCCGGGGCACGAAGTAGCCGTACTTGACCACGTCGGGGCTGATGCCGCGCCGGAGCTTGGCCTCGTCGCCCTCGTAGAAGCCCTCGAGATAGTCCAGCGCGGCCCGCTCCACCGCGGCCCGCTCTCCGTGCGCCGCCTCTTCGTGCGCCTGCGCCACGAGCGGCGTGGCGCCCGCGAGCGCCAGCAGTGCCAGTCGAATCCCCAGCCGGGTCCCCGCCGTCCGTCCCCGCATCCCGTCCTCCCTGGTTCCACCGTGAGCCGGCGCCGGAGGGCCCGGCCGCCCGCGGGCCGGGGCGGACTAGACGTCCACCCGCGCCCCGTTCGCCCGAGCCGATACGTAGAGCGCCTCGATGGCTTTCAGGTTGAGCGCAGCCTCGCGGGCGTCGTAGCGGAACGGACGGCCGTCCCGTACGTGGTCGACGAAGTGCTCCACCATGCGCTGGTATTCGTCCGCGCCCGTGACCAGGTGGTCCGTACGACCTTCCCGGCCCCGGTGCTCCTCGAGGACCACGTCCGCCGTGCCGGGCAGGAACGCCTGCGGGACCCTGAGCCACGCGTCCGTCCCCGCGACCTCCACCTGCTCGTAGCGCTCCAGCGTCAAGGCGCAGTCGAAGCGGGCCACGACCCCGTTCGCGAAGAACAGGGTGCCGGTGAGCGCCTCGTCCACCCCGCGCTCCGTCCAGGTGGCGCTGGCTTGCACCGCCACCGGTTCGGCGCCTGCCACCGTGCGACTCACGTTGACGCAGTAGCAGCCGACGTCCCGGAGCGCGCCTCCGCCCAGGTCCGGATCGAGCCGGATGTTGTCCGCGCTCCGCAACCGGAACGTGAACGCGCTCCGGATCACGCGCACCTCTCCCACCGCTCCCGACCGTACCAGCTCCAGCAACCGCTCCGTCCGCGGATGGAAGCGGTACATGAACGCTTCCATCAGACGCACGCCGTGCGCACGCGCGACGCGGTCCATGTCCAGGCATTCGCGGGCGCCGAGCCCCAACGGCTTCTCGCAGAGCACGTGCTTGCCGGCCTCCAGCGCGCGCACGGTCCACTCCAGGTGCAGGCTGTTCGGCAACGGGACGTACAGCGCGTCCACGTCGGGATCGTCCAGCAGCGCTTCGTAGGAGCCGAGCGCGCGCGGGACCCCGTTGGCCTCCGCGAAGGTGCGGGCGCGCTCCAGGTCCCGGCTGGCGACGGCGGACAGCACGCCGTTGCTGGAGGCGCGGATCGCCGGGATCACCGCCGCCCGCCCGATGTTGGCGGTGGAGAGAATGCCCCAGCGCAGGGGTGGGTCCGCGGAAGGGGATGCCGTCACGGGCGCCTGGTCGGTGGGAGGGGCGTCAGAACGGGCTGGCCGGCAGCGTGCCACCGTCCTCGCCCAGGGGCAGCGGGACCCAGCGATGCTGGCGGTGCGACAGCGCGACCGCGTTGATGATCTCCTGGACGCGCGCACTCTGGGCGAAGTTGCCCTGATTCACGCTTCCCCCGTCCGTGATCTCCTGCAGGAAGTTGTGCACGAGGTTTCCGTAGAAGGCCGCGCCCCACGCGTCACCCTCCTGGTAGCCGGGTGGGAAGTAGCGCTCCGGGATCTCGAACGGCACGAACTCCACGGCATCGGGCTTGGCGCCGTGCAGCGTCTGGATGACGCCGAACTCCTCTACCAGCCGGACGATCAGCGCACCCTCCGAACCATAGATGCGGGCCTCGATGCCCGGGTAGTTGCCGACCGTCACGTACGAGGACTGCATGGAGAAGAGCGCGCCGTTCGCGGCCTCGCCCATGAACATGTCCGCGTCGTCGATATGGATGCGCTCGCGCTCGGTGTCGAGGTTGGTCCGGCGCCGGTAGGGCACCATGTTGGCGAGGATGCCCACCACCTGCGTGAGGTCGGCGCCGACGCACTCGAGCCCGATGTCGATCGTGGGCGCGCCATACCCTTCCAACGACGACACCGTGATGCCCTCCCGACTCGTGTCCGTTCCCCAGGGCGCCTCCCCCACCGGTCGGGTCTTGTGGATGCGCTTGTCCATGGGGTTGTCCGGGTCCAGCCACTGCGAGTTCTGCTCGTAGCCGTTGAAGATGAACGGCTGCCCGATGAACCCCTGCCGGATGAGGTCGAACATGTACATCACCGCGGGCGCATAGCGGAACGTCAGGCCCACCTTGGTCTTCAGGCCCTTGGACTCCGCGAGCTTCTGCGCTCTCCAGACGTCGCGGAAATCGTGGCACACCGGCTTCTCCACCAGGCAGTGCTTTCCCGCCTCCAAGGTGGCGAACACGAGATCCTGATGGTCGCCCCGCGTCACGATGTCGATGACGTCGATGTCGTCCCGCGCGAGCAGGGCTTCGGGGTCGGTCAGGACGTCGGGGATGTCCCACTGGCCGGCGCGCGTGCGGGCCAGCTCCTCGTCCAGGTCGCACAGAGCGACGAGATCACACAGGGGGGAGCGGTGGAAGCCGGGCAGGTGGGCGGTGTTGGACCAGCGGCCGGCGCCGATCACACCGACGCGCAGGCGGTCGGGCATGTTCATCCAGGGTGAAAGAAAGGCGCCGGGCGCGACTGCGCCCGGCGCCTGCGGGGGACCGTCACCGCCTCAGCGTCCGTCCTGTTCGCTGACCGGACGGGAACGCACGGTGGGATACTCGATCCCGAGCTGCTCCAGGTAGCTGGAGAAGCGGGAGGGATCGTAGTAGTACTGCCGCATCTCCGGCCGCCAGCGCGCCATGATGTCCTCGTTGAGCCAGATGGCGGGCTGGTCCGTGGGCGAGATGAACGGGATGTACGTCTGCTCCTTGGTCTGCACGTTGTTGAAGTAGTCCCAGGCGTCCGCGACGATCTGCGGCTGGAGAAGCAGGTCCAGCAGGGTCAGGGCCTGCACCTTGGCACCGGCCAGGGCGCCCTTGTGGGCGATCGGCGTGGCCATGGCGATCCCGTTGGCCCAGTTGTGGCCGGGCCCGCCGGGGATGTTGGATGGATAGCGCAGCGTCACCGTGGGCATGTTCCACGAGATGTCGCCGATGTCGTCGGAGCCGCCGCCCAGGGAGCGCTCCAGGTCGACCGGGCCGTCGAGCGAGTCGATCTGGGTGGCGAGCCCGTCCTCGTCCACGCCCAGCTCGCGCTGGAGGCCGCGGGCCAGGGTCTGGTCGGCCTCGTCCCATTCCGGCAACCCGACGCGCTGGATGTTGCGATAGGTGGCCTCGGCCACCGGCTTGCTGAAGTGGCGGCCCCAGGCGGCCCCCACCGTCATGATGGTGTCCACCTCCGTGCCGGTCATGAGCGCGGCGCCCTCCGCCATCTTCACGGCGGCGTCGTACATGGCCTTGGTGCGCTCGTAGTCCCGCTCGCGGAAGTAGAACCAGATGGTGGCCGTCTGCGGCACCACGTTGGGCTGGTCCCCGCCGTCGACGATGATGTAGTGCGAGCGGGCGGCGGGCTGCAGGTGCTCACGCTTGAACTCCCACGCCTGCGCCATCAGCATGACCGCGTCCAGCGCCGAGCGCCCGCGCCAGGGCGCGCCGGCGGAGTGGGCCGTCTCGCCGCTGAAGCGGAACTGCACCGACCACAGCGCGTTGCCGCCCGCCTGTCCCCACGACATGCCGAAGTTGGAGCCGACGTGCGTGAACAGGTTCACGTCCACGTCCTCGAAGATCCCTTCGCGCACGAAGAACGCCTTCGACGCCACCTGCTCTTCGGCCACGCCGGGCCAGATGAGGAGGGTGCCGGGGATGTTCTCCCGCTCCATGATCTCCTTCACCGCGAGCGCCGCCACGATGTTGACGGCCTGACCGGAGTTGTGGCCCTCGCCGTGGCCGGGTGCCATGGAGACGATGGCCTCGCGGTAGCCGACACCGGGCTTCTGGTTGGATTGCGGGATGCCGTCCACGTCGGAGCCCAGCGCGATCACGGGCTCTCCCGAGCCCCAGCGGGCCGTCCAGGCCGACGGCATGCCGGCCACGCCCAGCTCGATCTGGAAGCCCTCCTGCTCCAGGAGACCCGTCAGGTACTTCTGGGTCTCGAACTCCTGCATGCCCAGCTCGCCGAACGAGTAGAGCATGTCCACGATCTCCTGGACCATCTTGGAGCGCTCCTGCACCAGCTCGAGGGCTTCGTCCTTGAGCCGGTTGAGGCGCCGGTCGGCCCGTTGGGCCGACAGCAGTCCGGGGGTGATCACCATCGCGAGGGCACACAACCACAGAGCCCGCGGGGCGGACGCGCGCATCGAATCTCCTCCGTGAAACGGCGAATGCGGAACCGGGCCGGCGGCGGAGCCGGCCCGGGGGTAGGATGCGGTGGGGGTCCCCGACGGGCAAGCGCGGGCGGCCCGGCGGCGTCGGACCTCAGGAGGGCGGGGGCTCCACCACCAGCGTCACGCGCATCGCACGCGGGCTGTTCACCACCGCGGGCGCGGACGACGCGACGAGCACCCAGGCCTCGTAGCGGCCGGGCGCCAGGCCGCTCGCGTCGGCGGTCACGACCAGGTCGGCCGGGTCGTCCGTGCGCGAGAGCCCCGCGCCCAACCATCCGGCGGCGCCCTGCGTGTGGTGGATCGCGCGCACCGACAGGTCCGCGAGACCGCCGCCCCCGGAGTTCAGCACCCGGATCGTGCGCGAGACCGGTGTGGGGTCGCCCGCGGCCGCCGTCAGGTCGACCTGCGACGGAGACAGCGCGATCCGCGGCGGGCCCGCGACCTCCAGCACCACCGGAACCTCGAGGGGCGGACCCGAGCCGCTCCCCACCCGGACGACGGCGCGGTGGACCCCGGCCGGCAGGTCCCGGGTCACCTCGACGCGCAACACGGATGGGGTCGAGGCGCTCGTCAGGCTCGTCGCGAGCCAGCCGACGGGCCCGGAGCCCCAGTCGAGGTCCAGCGCCAGGTCGCTGACCGGGCTCGCGCTCGAGATCCGCAGGGCCTGAGCCGCCGGGCGGGCTCCGCCCGCGCTGGCGCGGAAGACCACGGAGTCGGGTGTGGCAACCAGCCCGCTGGGGGCCGGGAGCACGTCCAGGTGGACCGGTAGGAGCAGCGGCCCGCCCGCGGCGCCGGGCGAGGAGACCTGCACCACGGCGTCGTACGCACCCGGGCTGAGCGTCGGCGTCGAGATCCGGAGCGACAGCGTCGCCGGCGTGCTCGTGGTCGACAGTGTCGCCGCCACCCACCCGCTGGGCTGCCCTGCTTCGTGCTGGATCTGGACCGCGAGCCCGCCAAGCGTGGCGCCGCTCGCGGTGGCGAGGGCGACGTCGGTGGGGCCGGGCCGCGTCCCGCCGAGGGTCCAGGTCCAGTCCACGGCGACGGGTGCTCCGCGCAGGCGCTCACTCGAGGTCGGGCGGACGGTGAGCACGACCGGGATGCGGAGCGGGCTGTTGGCGGCGCCCTCGGCGTCCAGCCGCACCTGGGCCCTGTGCACCCCGGGCGATAGAGCGCCGGCGTCCGCGCGCAGCGAGAGCGTGGCGGGGGCGGTGGTCGCGGACAGCGTCGCCTCCAGCCAGGCCGGCGCGGTGCCCGTCGCGTCCTCGAGCGTCGCGGAGAGGCCCTCGAGCACCTCGCCACCCGCGTTCGTCACCTCCACCTGGGCCCGTGCCGTACCCCCTTGGTCCAGCGTGAACGCGACGTCGCCGGGCGCGACTGCGAGGAGCGCCGGCTCCGGCTGCACCGAGAGCGAGACGAGGATCTGCGCATCGGGACGATCGGGCGCGCTCACCCGCACGGTGGCGCCGTAGATCCCGGTAGGCAGGGCTTCCGCGGAGGCCCGCAGCACGAGGGTGGTGGGCGTGGCGGACGACGCCAGGGAGGCATCGAGCCATCCCGTGGGCTGCCCCGGCGCATGGACGATCCGCGTCGCCACGAGGTCCACCGGCTCGCCACCGCGGGCCGTGACCGCGAAGCTTTGCGGGCCCGATGTCTGGCCCCGCACGCGGGCGGTGAAGACCGCCGACGTCCGGTCGGTCAGCAGCGCCGGACCCGCGGCGACGGTCACGTCGGCCACGCCCTCCACGCCACCCAGGCGACCGGTGATGCGGGCGGAGCCCGTTCGCACGGCGATGACGGTGCCGTCCGGGGTCACGGGCACCGATGCGGGATCCGAGCTGGTCCACAGGACGCCCGTGGTGGGCAGCGAAGCGCCGTCGCCGGAGCGCACCTGCGCCTCCAGCTGCACCGCGTCCCCGACCACCAGCGCCAGCTCGGCGGGCGAGAGGATCACGGCATCGACGGCGAGCGGTGCGACGGTGACGTCGTCGCACGCGCCGGATGCGAGGCAGGACAGCAGTGCGAGCGGTGCGCGCAGCGATCGAAGCATGAGGCGGTCTGAAGCGGCGAGGCGGGACCGGCGCGCTGCCGGTGCTCGTCTGTGGTACGCCGCGCAGACGCGAACGGATCGTCCGGCCGCGCGCGGGCCTCAGTCCGGATGGTGGCAGGCAGCCTGATGTGCGGGTGCGTCCGCCGTTCCCGAAAGGAGCGGCGTTTCGCGACGACACACGTCCGTGGCCCGGGGACAGCGCGGATGGAACGGGCAGCCCGGCGGTGGGCGCGACGGGTCCGGGAGCTCGCCCTGGACGGCGATGCGCGCCTCGGCCCGTCGGGACGGATCGGCGACCGGGATCGCCGCCAGCAGCGCCTGCGTGTAGGGGTGACGCGGGCGCGCGAAGACCTGTGCGGTGGGGCCGATCTCGGCCAGCCGACCCAGGTAGAGCACCGCGACGCGGTCGCTCAGGTGCCGCACCATCGCCAGGTCGTGCGCGATGAACAGGTACGTGAGGCCGAGCTCCTCCTTGAGATCGGCGAGCAGGTTGACGATCTGGGCCTGGATGGACACGTCGAGCGCCGAGATGGGCTCGTCCGCTACGACGAAGCGGGGCTGGGTGGCCAACGCACGGGCGATCCCGATCCGCTGGCGCTGCCCGCCGGAGAATTCGTGGGGGTAGCGCTGCGCGAACGCGGGGTCCAGGCCCACGCGCGCCAGCAGCTCGGCCACGCGCGCCGTGCGTTGGACGGGCGATCCCAACCCGTGCACGTCGAGCGGTTCCCGCACCGTGGCCCCCACCGTGCGTCGCGGGTTCAGCGATGCCATCGGATCCTGGAAGACGATCTGCATGTCGCGGCGCAGCCGCCGCAGGGCCTCCGCCGCCAACGTCCCGAGATCGATCCCGTCGAAGCGCACCGTGCCGGCGGTGGGCTCGAGCAGACGCAGCAGGGCGCGCCCCGTCGTGGACTTGCCCGAGCCGCTCTCACCCACGAGGCCCAGCGTCTCGCCGGCCGCGAGCTCGAAGCTGACGCCGTCGACGGCGCGGATGGCGCCGACCTGGCGGCGGAGCACGCCGCGCCGGATCGGAAAGTGCACGGCGAGGTCGCGCACCTCGACGAGGGGTCGACCGTGCGGGATGGGATCCTCCCGCGCCGCGGCGTCGGCGGGTCGTGCGCCGCTCACCGGCCCACCTCGTCCCACCGCCAGCACGCGGACGTGTGGGACGGACCCACGTCCTGGAGCGGCGGGCGCTCGGCCCGACACCGCTCCACCACCAGAGGGCAGCGGGGCGCGAACGGACACCCGTCCGGCGGCCGCAGCAGGTCCGGCGGCGCGCCCTCGATGGAGGGCAGCCGTTGCGCGACCGGTCCCTCCAGCGCCGGCAGCGAGCGCAACAGTCCCACCGTGTAGGGATGGCGTGGCGCCGCGTAGAGGCGCTCGGCCGGGGCGCGCTCGACCAGGGTGCCGGCGTACATCACGGCCACCTCGTCCGCGAAGCCGGCGACGAGCGCCAGGTCGTGCGTGATCCACAGGATCGCGGTGCCGAGGTCGGCCTGGAGTCGCTTCACCAGATCCACGATCTGCGCCTGGATGGTGACGTCGAGGGCGGTGGTGGGCTCGTCCGCCACGAGGACCGCGGGCTGACAGGACAGGGCCATGGCGATCATGATGCGCTGGCGCTGGCCGCCCGAGAACTCGTGCGGGTGATCCGCCAGCCGCCCGGACGCGTTGGGGATCCCGACCAGGTCCAGCAGCTCGGCCGCACGGGCCCGCGCGCGGGTGCGGTCCAGGCCCAGATGCACCTCCAGGCCTTCCGTCATCTGCCGCCCGATGGTGAGCACCGGGTTCAGGGACGTCATGGGGTCCTGGAAGACCATGGCGATCTCGCGCCCCCGCACGCGCTGCCACTCCCGCGGGGACAGCCCGAGCAGGCTGCGGCCGCGCAGGTGTACGCTTCCCTCCTCCACGCGTCCGGGCGGCGAGGGGACCAGGCCCATCAGGGCCAACGCGCTCACGGTCTTCCCCGAGCCGCTCTCGCCCACCAGCGCGAGCGAGCGGCCCGCGTCGATGTCCCAGGAGACGCCCCGCACGGCGTGCACGACGCCCGCTTCCGTGTGGAAGCGCACGACCAGGTCGCGCACCTCCAGCACGGGGGCCCGCTCGGGAGCCGGGGCGGTGCTCATGCCGTCCGGCCCGCGGGGTCGAGCGCGTCCTGGAGACCGTCGCCGATGAAGTTCACGGCCAGCACGATCACCAGGATGGCCAGCCCGGGAAAGAGGGTGAGCCACGGGTTGGTGGCCATGGTGGCCTGGGCGTCCTGCAGCAGGTTGCCCCAGGTGGGCGTGGGCGGCTGGACGCCCAGGCCCAGGAAGCTCAAGGACGACTCGAGCACGATGGCGTTGCCCACGGCGAGCGTCGCCCCGACCACGATGGGGCCCACCGCGTTGGGGAGCAGGTGCAGCGAGATGATGCGCCGATGGGTGGCGCCCAGGCTGCGCGCCGCCTCGACGAACGGCATCTGCTTGAGCGACAGCACCTCGCCGCGCACGACCCGCGCGGTGGTCATCCAGCTCAGCAGGCCGATGATCAGCGCCATGGACGTGGCGTCCGCCTGTGTGTAGGAGCTGAGCACGATCAACAGGGGCAGCGTGGGGATGGCGTAGGCCACGTCCGTGGCGCGCATGAGCAGCCCGTCCGTGCGGCCCCCGAAGTAGCCCGCGAGCGCGCCCACCAGGGTGCCGAAGCCCGTGCCCAGCCCCGCGGCCAGCAGCCCGATGAGGATGGAGATGCGACCGCCGTACAGCACCCGCGTGAAGAGGTCGCGGCCCAGGTCGTCGGTGCCCATCCAGTGCTCCGGCGAGGGCGCTTCGCGGATGCTGCCCAGGTCGATGGCGTCGAACGCATAGGGGGCGATCCAGGGGGCCGCCAGGCAGGCCATGCCCACCAGCGCGAACACCGCGATGGACACCCAGGCCAGGGTGTGGCGCCGGAAGCGGCGCCAGGCGCGGGAGCGGGGACGCTCGGGGGAGGGCGCGAGGCCGCTCATTCGTAGCGGATGCGGGGATCGAGCACGCCGTACAGGACGTCCGCGACCAGGTTGAAGACGATCACCATGAGCGAGCCCAGCATCAGGATGCCCATGAGCAGCGGGTAGTCGCGGGCGAACATGGCCTGCACGAACATGCGGCCGATGCCCGGCCAGGCGAACACGGTCTCCGTGATCACGGCGCCCGAGAAGAGGCCGGCCAGGTTGAGCGCCATGACCGAGAGCACCGGGATCAGCGCGTTGCGCACGGCGTGCACGCCGATCACGCGCCCTTCGGGCAGCCCCTTGGCGCGGGCGGTGCGCACGTAGTCGGCGCGCAGCGAGCCCAGCAGGCTCGCGCGCAGGTAGCGCGACCAGCCCGCGATGTAGCGGAACGACAGGACCAGGCCCGGCAGGATCAGGTGCAGCAGGTGGTCGCCGAGCGAGCTCGCGCCCACCGTCTCCGTGCCGGAGACGGGCAGCCACCCGAGCTTGACGGCGAACAGCCACTGGAGGATGAGCGCGAACCAGAACACGGGCATGGCCATGCCCAGGAACGAGAGCGCCGTGCCCAGGAAGTCGACCGTCGTGTACTGGCGCACCGCGCTCAGGATTCCCAGCGCGATGGCGACGACGGCGGCGAAGAGGAAGGAGACGCCCATCAGCTCGAGCGTGGCCGGGAGCCGCTCCAGGATCATGGCGGCCACGGGCCGCGTCGTGGAGAAGCTGATGCCCAGGTCGCCCGTGAGCGCCGCGCCCAACCAGCGCAGGTACTGGATGTGCACCGGCTGATCCACCCCGAGCCGCCGCCGGTAGGCCTCGATGACGGAGGGGTCGATGAAGCGACCGCTCTCGAGCAGCGCGCCTTCCGGTCCGCCGGGTGCGGCCTGGATCACGGCGAAGAGCACGAGGCTGATCCCGAACGCCATCGGGATCATCTGCACCAGGCGGCGCAGGATGTAGGCGCCCATCAGGGGAGCCGGGTCGTCAGGAGGCGGGCGGGCCCAGGGACCATTCGTGCAGGTTCCAGAAGCTGCCGAAGTTCGTCCCACTCCCGCGATAGCCCTGCACGCGCTCGCTCACCACCTCGGGGATGACGTTGTGGTAGAGCAGCAGCGTGTGCGCCGACTCGCCCAGCAGCGTCTGCGCCCGGTCCAGCAGCGGCTTGCGCTGCGCGAAGGAGAGATGGCGGTCGGATTCCTCCATCACCTCGTCGAGGGCGGGATCACAGAACCCGGTCATGTTGTTGGGGCCCCCACACGCGTACAGACCGGTGATGCTGGGATCCGCCGGGAGGAACCAGGCGCTGATGATCCCCTCCCACTGGCTGCTGCGCCAGCGCTGCGTCCAGGCGGCACTCTCCAGCGTCTCGAACTGCACCTCCACGCCCACCTGCCGCAGCTGCGCCTGGATCACCTGCGCGATGGCGATGCGGTCGGTGCTGCCGGCGCGGTTCAACAGCGTGAACGAGAACCGCTCGCCGCCCTTCGTGCGGATCCCGTCCGGCCCCGGGGTCCAGCCCGCCGCATCCAGGAGGCGGCGCGAGCGCTCCGGATCGTAGTCGAAGCCCGGCGCGTCCGCGTTGTGGTAGGGGCTGGTCGGGTTGATGGGGGAGTTCGTGACGCGCACCGTGCCCTGCAGCAACTGGCGCGCGATGGCCTCCCGGTCGATGGCGTGGAAGAGCGCGCGTCGCACGTCGGCGTCGGCGAACAGGCGCTGCCCGCGCTCCGTCTTCACGTTCAGATCCAGGTGCATCACCGAGTTGGAGGGGACCAGGTGGACGCGCATGCCGTCCACGCCCTCCATCTCGGCCACCTGCGTGGGCTGGATCTGCCCCCAGTGGAAGCCCCCGGCCTTGAGCGCGTTGAGCCGGGTGTTGTTGTCCGGGATGAAGGACCAGACGATGCCGGCCAGGGCGGGGACGTCGTCGCCTCGCCAATAGTCCGGGTTGCGCTCCACGTGGATGTATTCGCCGGTCTTCCATTCCACGAAGCGGAACGGGCCCGTTCCGATGGTGCCCGAGCCCCGGTTGTAGGGCTCGTAGTTGACGATCTCCTCGGTGGTCATGTCGCCCAGGACGTGCTCCGGCAGCACCGCCTCGAACAGGCCTGCGTAGTAGCCGTACAGCCCGTTCCAGCGGAACACCACGGTGTGGGCGTCCGGCATGGTGCAGTCGACGATGTTCAGGTACTGGTCGCGGTTGTAGGTCTGCGACCCCGGGCTGGACACGAAGCGCCAGGTGAAGCAGACGTCTGCGCTGGTGAAGGGCTCCCCATCGTGCCAGCGCACGCCCTCGCGCAGGTGCCAGGTCATGTCCACGGTGCCGTCCCCATTCAGCGTGACGCCGCCGTTGTCTTCCGTGGGGATCTCACGCGCGAGCACCGGGATGTAGGTGTTGTGCTCGTCCGTGGTGACCAGCCCCTCCATCATGCTGAACTGGATGTCCACCAGGTTCTGGCTGGTGAAGGGGTTCAGCACGTCGATCTCGCGGGTGTAGGCCACGCGCAGGATGGCCGGATCGCCGGCAGCGGCTCCCGGAGCGGAGCCCGCCGACGCAGGCGCGTCCCCACCGCCGCAGGCCGCGGTCAGCAGGAGAAACGTGCAGGAGGCGCGGCCGGATCGGATCATGAAGCGTCGGGAGGGCGGGGAGGGGCAGAGGGAACCGCCGCAGAGTGCGGCGGGGAGGGGCGCGCCGCAAGGCGTCCGCCGCGCGTGTGGAGGCCCGGCGCAGCTCCCGGAGGCGTCCGCTTGCTGGTCCCGCCCGCTGCCGCCTATCCTCGCGGATGATCTCCAGTCCCCTGGCCGTCCTCTTCGTGCTCGCCACGGTCGTCCTGACGGCCGTCTGGCTGGAAGCGCGGTACCGCACGTTCCGCTCCCTGGGGGCCGCGCTCGTCAGCATCCTGCTCGCGATGCTGCTGTCCAACCTGGGGCTGATCCCCGGCACCTCGCCGGCCTACGACTTCCTGGCCGGGCCGGCCGTGAGCGCGGGGATCGTGCTCATCCTGCTCGCGGTGGATCTGCGGACCGTGGTGCAGGCCGGGCCGCGCATGCTGGGCGCGTTCGCGGTGGGCGCGGTGGGCACCGCCGCGGGTGCGGTCACCGCCGCGCTCCTCCTGGCGGGCGCCATCGGCCCCGAGACGTGGAAGCTGGCCGGTCAGTACACCGCCACGTACACGGGTGGCGGTGCCAACTTCGCCGCCGTGGGCGCCGCCCTCGAGACGAGCGGGGAGCTCTTCGCGGCCGGCATCGCCGCGGACGTCATCGTCACCGCGATCTGGATGGCCACCTGTCTGGCGGTCCCGGTGCTGTGGGGACGGGGGCGCGGCGGCGCGGTGCCCGGGTTGGAGGAGCAGACCCAGGAGCCGGTGGGCTCGGCGGACGCGCTCGACCGGAGGCTCTACGCCACGGTGGGCACGGTGGCGCTCAAGGACATCGGTGGCCTGATGGTCGTGGTGCTGGGCACCCTGTGGGTGGCGGAGCTGCTGGCGGCCCGCACGCCGCTGCCGGGCGTGCTGTGGCTGACCACCATCGCGCTGCTGTTGGCCCAGGTCCCCCACGTGAAGGCGCTGCGCGGCGCCGCGGTCTTCGGCAACTACCTGGTGCTGTGGTTCCTGGCCAGCAACGGGGCCAGCTCCGTGATCGCCAACATCGTGGCGGTGGGGCCGCCCATCTTCTACTTCGCGTTGGTGACCGTGGGCATCCACGGCCTCGTGATCTTCGTGGGCGGGCGCCTGGTCGGGCTCGACCTCAAGACGCTGGCCGTGGCCTCGCAGGCCAACGTGGGCGGGCCGGCCTCGGCCATGGCGCTCGCCAGCGCGCGGGGCTACACGGACCGTCTCCTGCCCGGGGTGGCGGTGGGGCTGCTGGGCTACGCCGTGGGCAACTACATCGGCTTCGCGGTCGCGAGCGTGATGCGAGGCGTGATCGGCGGCTGAGCCGCTGTGCGAGCCCTCAGTACAGACGCTCCGGATCCAGCCGGTTGAGCAGGGGCTCGCCGGCCTTCCAGCGTCGCAGGTTCTCCGAAAACAACTCCGTGATGCGCTCGTTCTCCCGGTCGCTGGTGCTGCCCGAGTGCGGGCTGACCAGCACGTTCGGCATGGACCACAGCGGGCTGGAGGGCGGGAGCGGCTCGTCGGCGAACACGTCCAGGTACGCCCCACCGAGGTGCCCGCGCGTGAGCGCGTCCACCAGCGCGGGTTCGTCCACCAGGGCGCCGCGACCGATGTTGATGAGCGCCGCTCCGGCCGGGAGGGCCGCGAGCTCGGCCGCTCCGATCATCACCTCGGTCTCGTCCGTATGCGGCGCGATGAGCACCAGGAACTCCGCCTCGGGCAGCACCTCCGCGAGCGCGTCGGGCCCGACCATGCGGTGGACGTCCGGGTGGCCCCGGTCGGCGTGCCGGCGCACGCCGATCACCCGCATGCGGTGCGCGCGCGCCAGGCGCGCCACCTCGCCGCCGACGGCACCCAGGCCGAGCACCACCACCGTGCGATCTTCCAGGTCGGTTCCCGCGAAGCGCTCCCAGTGCCGCTGGCCCTGGGCGGCGACCATGTGCAGCGCCCTGCGCGCATGCAGCAGCATGCCCAGCAGCGCGAACTCCGCCAGCGGCACGGCGTGCACGCCCCTCGCCGTGGTGAACACGGTCTGCGGCATCCGCTCCGCGTAGCGCACGCGGCGCACGAACTGGCCGATGCCGGCGCTCGTGGCCTGGATCCAGCGCACCTGGGGCGCGCGCTCGGGCAGATCGTCGAGATGGGTCTGATCGAAGTCGAACAGGATCGTGGCGCGGGCCAGCAGCGCGAGCCAGCGAGCCTCCTCGTCCGCCGTGCGGGCGCGGTCCGCTCCCTTGTGATCGGCGGGATAGCGCGGCGGGCGCAGCAGCTCCGGCGCGTGGAGGATCTCCAGGTCGGGATGGTCGCGTCGCAGACGCGCCACGTGCTCCGGTTCGAGCCAGCTGCAGATCAGGACGGTGTCGGGCGCGGGGACGGGCACGGCGACTCGGGCGGCAAGGATGGAGCGCGGTGCGCGTCACCGCGGGCGAGCCCCAGGGTAGGGGGTCGCCGCGGGGTCCGACAGGAGCGACGGCGGATGGGAGGCGACCGGGAGGCGTCCTCGGAGCGCTGCCCCGCCCGCTCAGGCGCCCGGGAAGGCGGCCACCGTATCCACGCTGTGCATCCGTCCGTGCAGCCACTCCACGAACGCGGCCCGGTCCCGCGCGGCAACCCGCGACCAGGTGGGCAGCACGGACGGCTCTCCCCACCAGTAGGACCAGATGAGCACGGCCCGGGACGGCGCGGCGATGAAGGCCAGGCGATTGTCCACCCAGCCCTCTCCTCCGACCAGGCTCTGCTCGGCCAGCCAGTCGCGCACCTCGTCCCGGGGCCACTCCAGCGCGTGGAGCCGCCAGGCGGCGCCCGTGCCGATGCCGGCCCGGTAGCGCGTCATCAGCGACTGGAAGCGGTCGTCGTCTCCTTCCATCCAGTCGATCATCACCAGCCCGGCGTCGGCGATGCCCTCGAAGACCGAGGAGCTCGCCGTGTTCACCACCGACAACAGCACGTCGGCGGGCGCGCGCCCGGCGCGACCCCAGGTCTCGCGCAGCTTGAACTGCACGTAGTGCCCGGGGCACCCCTCGTGCGCCGTGAGGTGCTTGAGCGCCGGTCGGGTCAGCACGGGCTCGACGTTGATCTCCACGCGGCGCTCGAGGTAGTTGCAGCGCGCGTTGAACGGCACGCCGGTCACCGCCACCGCCCGCATGGCGTCGCTGCGCGGGGCGGGGATCTCCACCAGGCGCTCCTCGGTGTGCGTCCAGGCGGTGTCCATCAGCTCGGCCAGCACGCCCTCCACCTCGTCGGCCGGCACGCGGTTGCGCTCCTCCCAGCGGCGGCACTGCTCGCGCAGGTCGCCGTTGTAGCCCATCGCGTCCAGCAGGGCGCGCATGTCCGCCCGCAACCCGTCCAGCTCGGCGTCCGCCACGGGCGCCACCGGCACGTGCAGGAAGCTCGCGAGCTGCTCCCGGAACGGGAGACCCTCCTCCCTCCACTGCGTGAACGCGATGGACGAGCCGCAGAGCTGGGCGTAGTACCGACGCCGGTCGGGCTCGGGCAGCAAGGCCGCCCGGTCGTCGAGCTCGCGGAAGCGCTCACGCGCCTCCGCGTACGACGCGAACCGCTCCGGTGCGTAGCGGCCGTCCAGGTCGAGGTTCAGGACGGCCAGGCCGTCCCCGTCCGCGCTCTCGGCGCGGTAGAGCGCGTCCAGGCCCAGCAGGGCGGTGATGGCGTCTTCGCCGAAGGCGAGCGTCTCGTCACTCGGGGCGGGCATCGATCCCATTCTCCAGCATCTCTCCGATGAGGCGGACGGGCACGGACCCGAACGCGAGGAAACGGTCGTGGAAATCGCCGAGCGAGAAGGACGCGCCTTCCCGGCGCTCCGCGGCCCGCCGCACGGCATGCACGGAGTCGGTGCCGACCAGGTACATCAGCGCGGCGCCCGGGAACATGCTGTTCTTGACGGCCTCGCCGTGCGCGGCCGCGGCGGACATGCCCGCGGTGCGCTCGTAGAAGGCCTGCGCGTCGCCCAGCGTCATGCGGCCGTGATGAAGCTCCACGTCCACGATCGCGCGCGCGCACATGCGCACCCGCGCCAGGGCCTCGGAGACCTCCTCGTCGGGCGTGAGCGCGCCGGACTCGCGCATGAGGTCCGTCGCATAGCAGGCCCACCCCTCCGCCATGGTGCCGCCGCAGAACATGGCGATGCGCGACGCGCAGTCCACGGCCGCGATGCGGCCGACGCGCGACGGGGACCGGAACGCATGCCAGTTCTGCACATGGTGGCCGATCCCGCCGTGGTGGATCACGTGGTTGAGCTTGATGACGCTGTCGGTCGTCGAGGCCAGCACCGCTTCGCGTTCGGCCGCGGGGACGTCCGACCCCACCGGATGGACCAGGTAGTCGTGCACCGGCGGTCGGCCGAAGGCCGCCGGAGAACGATAGAACAGGAAGTAGAGCGCAGGCGCGGAGGAGCGCACCCAGGCCGGACGCTCCACGTACCGCAACGGGAAGTCGGGCCAGGTCAGGAGCCCGCGCGCGAGGGCCTGGGCCCGCATCGCCTCCCAGATCTCCGTGTGGCGGGCGACGAAGCCCGCCGCCGTGCTGCGCTGGGTCGCCAGGCGCGCGACCGCGTCGGCCACGCTCCCGCCGCTGCGGGCCGCGGCCTGCTCCACCTGCTGCTCGGCCCGCGCGAGCGCGGCGCGCGCCTCGTCCAGCAGCGCATCGGCACCCTCCCCCAGGAAGTGCCCCTCCTCCAGGAGGAGCTGGAAGCGCTCCGCCCCCCACGCCGGAACGTCGGGATCGCCGCCGATGCGGGCCTCGCGCAGGTACGCGCGATGCTCGCTGAAGGCCCGCACCGCCACGTCCGCCGTCTGCAGCAGCCGCTCACCCGCGGGCCCGGCCGCGGCGGCCAGGCGGGCGAGCCCGTCCGCCAGGAACGCCAGCCCGCCTTCGCACTCGCGCAGTGCCCGCTCCACCCAGGGCCCGGGCGCGTCCTGCACGGCCGCGCGCGCGCCGGCCAGGAAGGTGGGCAGCGCCACCATGCGGGCGCGCGCGCGCTCGATGCGCTCGGGCAGGGGCGCGAAGTCGGTGAGGAAGAGCGACAGCAGGCCGAACACCGCCTCCCCCGTGTGCAGCGCCGGATTGCGCCGCTGGAAGTGCGCGGAGCCGTACTCCTCGCACTGGATGCGCAGGAAGCCACGCGCCAGACGACGATCGAGGAGCTGGAAGGGGTCCAGGGGCTCGTGCGGCAGCGCCTCGAGCGCGAGCAGCTCCGCCTGCATCTCGGCGACGGTGTCCTCGAGCCCCTCGGGAGACCAGTCCGGATAGCGATGGTCGTGCTCGTGCCGTCCGATGAACGTGGCGTTGACGGGCCGCTCCGCGTAGTAGCCGGCGAAGAAGCGCTCCAACCAGGCGGAGAACTCGGGAGCGGCGGCGGACGGCTCGGCGGGATCGGGAAGCGGGGTTGGCATGACGGGCTGGCGGAACCGGACGGCGTGGGCGCGGGCCGGCCGCTCGAGGGCCGTGGGGCCCGTGCGCCGGGGTCCGCTACGGTAGGGCGCCGGCGTCGCTCGCGACAGGCGCCGGTCCGCGCCGCCTCCGGGCGCGGCCCGGCCACCCCTGGTGCGCCCTGCCTCCCCGGCCTACGCTGCCGGCTCTCCTCCACCGCTCGAGGCTTCGATGCGTCCATCCGTGCGTGCTGCAGGGCTCGCACTCCTGCTGGCGGGGCTCTCCGTGGCCCCGGCGGCCGCGCACCAGGTGCCGGCGTCCCTGGCACGCTTCCTCGCGGCGCCCGATGCCGAGGCGCGCGCGGCGGCCCGCACGGAGGTGCTGGAGAGCGGCGTCGACGTCGGCACCGCGCTGGCGGTGCTGCGCACCGGCCGCGACTACGACACCGACGCTCCCACGGGTCGCCATGTGTTTGTCCGGACGGACGAGAACGGCGTGCGCTTCCCCTGGTTCGTCCAGGTCCCGTCCTCCTACACGCCGGAGCGGCGATGGCCCGTGCGCGTGTATCTGCACGGCGGCGTCGGCCGCGCGACGTGGGAGGCCGGGGACGGCTCGTGGTGGCGTCAGCCCGACCGCGTGGCCAGCGAGACGTACATCGGCGTCTTCCCGGCCGCGTGGGACGAGGTGCCCTGGTGGAGCCAGGCCCAGCTCGAGAACCTGCGGGAGATCCTGCGGGTGGTGCGGCGCACCTGGAACGTGGACGAGAACCGCGTGGCCCTGAGCGGCGTCTCGGACGGCGGAACCGGAACCTGGTGGGTGGCGTTTCGCGACCCGACGCCGTTCGCGTCGTTCCTGCCGTTCATCGGACACCCCATCGTGCTGCTGAACCCCGCCGTGGGTGCGGAGGGCGAGCCGTACCCCGCCAACCTCGCCGGCAAGCCCTTCCTGGTCATCAACGGCGAGGAGGACCGGCTGTATCCCGCGCGGTCGGTCGATCCGTTCATCCGGGAGTTCGCCTCGTTCGGCGCCCTCATCGAGTACCGGCCCAAGCGGGGGTACGGGCACGAGACGGGCTGGTGGCCCGAAGAGGCCGCACGCATGGACGCCTTCATCGCCGATTGGCCGCGCGAGCCCCATCCGCGCTGTCTGTCGTGGGAGACGGAGTCCCCCGAGGCGGCCGGGCGCACGGCCTGGCTGCGCATCGACGCCCTGGGCGCCACCCCGCTCGACGCGGCTCTGGAGGGGTCGGCGCTGATGGGCGTGGGTGTCCCGTCCGGCCGGGTCGATGCCGTGCGCGACGGCAATGACATCCGGTTGCGCTCGTCCGGTGTGCGGGCACTCACGCTGCTGCTCTCGCCCGACGCGTTCGATCTGCTCCAGCCCGTGCGGGTGACCTGGAACGGCGCCGTCGTGCACGACGCGACGGTCCCGCCGAGCCTGGAGACGCTGCTCCGCTGGGCGGAGCGCGACGACGATCGCACGATGCTGTATGCGGCCGAGCTGCACCTGGAGGCGCCGCGCACGGGTCGTGGCGGCCCGGCGTGGAGGTCCGACGACGCCTGTCGATAGAGGGGGCGGTCATCGGAGCGGATCCCTGCACACGGCCTGGCTCAGGCGGCCGAGCCGCTGCTCCAACGGAGGACGCGTGGATCGAAGGCCGGGCGATCCTCGCGTGAGACCTGCTCGTAGACTCCTGCATCTGACATTCCACCTCCACCCCGAGGCCCGACATGATCCGGTTCCGACGCTGGGGATGTGCCCTGCTGGTTGCCGCTGCCGCGTGCAGCGCGCCTCCGCCACCCCCTTCCGTGGTGGACGAGGTGCTCGCCGAGGATCCGCTCGCGGAGCCCCAGGCGCAGTCGCTCGCCGGCGAGGCGCTCTACGCCCGCCCGGACAGCAGCGGCGCCGTGGCCGCGGCCGACGAGGCGCTGCGCGCCGCGCCCGACGACGTGGAGCGCCTCATCGCCGCCGGGCGGGAGCGCCGCAACGTGTGGCAGTACCGGCAGGCCATGCGGCTCTACACGCGCGCCGCAGAGCTGGCGCCGGAGGACTGGCGTCCCTGGCGCTTCCGCGGACACCGCCATCTGTCCGTCCGCGAGTTCGACGCGGGGATCGCCGACCTGGAGCGGGCGCGGGAGCTGGCCCCGTACAACTGGGACGTGGCCTACCATCTCGGGCTCGCCTACTTCCTCGCCGGCCGCTTCTCCGAGGCCGCCGACGCCTACATGCGCTGCCTGGACCTGGCGGAGGACGCCGAGGCTGCCGCTGCCCAATCGGAGGAGTTCCGGAGCTGCAGCCAGAATCGCGACGATGTGGAGTCCCGGGTGGCCATGGCGGAGTGGGCCGTGCGCGCGCTCGGCCGCGCGGGCCGCACGGCGGACGCGGAACGGCTGCTCGCCGACATCGAGCCCGACTGGACGGTCGAGGAGAATGTCGCCTACTACCACGACCTGCTGTGGCGGAAGGGGCTGCGCACGGAGCAGGACCTGATGGACGGCGTGGCGTCGGGCCTCTACCGCCTGGAGACGGCCGGATTCGCCGTGGCCAACCAACGCCTCGTGCGCGGGGACACCGCGGGCGCGCGGGTCATCCTCGAGGAGCTGGCCGCCGACCCGTGGTGGCCGGGCTTCGGGCGCATCGCCGCCGAGGCCGAGCTGGCCCGGCTGCGCTGACGACCCCACCCCCCGGATGTGCGAAGGGGCGGGAGCCGTGCGGCTCCCGCCCCTTCCTGCGTGGGTTGTCCGGCCGCGGTCAGCGCCCGCCGGGCCAGACCACACCCTGGTTGGCCGCCGCGGTGCCCATGCCCTTGTAGACGAACTTCTGCACGCGCTTCCCTTCGTAGGTCTCGGTCGTGTAGATGTTGCCCTCCGAGTCCGTGGCGATGGAGTGCACCGCGAAGAACTGACCCGGCTGGCGGCCCCCGTCCCCGAAGCTGGTCAGGATCTCCAGCGACTCCCGGTCCAGCACGTAGACCTTCATGTTCTTCCCGTCCGCGACGTACATGAAGCGCTGGTCGGGATCGCGGGAGAAGGCGATGTCCCATACCGAGCCGTCCCCGCGCGTGAGCGGCGCGATGATCTTCTCCTTCACGAACGTCCCGTCCCGCTGGAAGACCTGGATGCGGTCGTTCGGGCGGTCGCACACGTAGAGCAGCCCGTCATGGGTGGGCTCGGCGCAGTGCACCGGCGTCCGGAACTGCTGGGCCAGCGGGGCCTCCGGGTCGTAGGGTCCCAGGTTCTCGTCGCTCGGCACGTTTCCGTATGCGCCCCAGAAGCGCTTGATGGCGCCGGTGTTCATGTCCAGCACGGCCACCCGCTTGTTCAGATACCCGTCGGCGACGTAGGCCTCCTGGGCCTCCGCATCGAACGAGATCTTGGCCACCCGGCCGAAGTGCTCGGTGCTGGTGCTGTTCGCGCCCTGACCCGGGATCCCGTACTCCGCGAGGAAGCGTCCGTCGCGCGTGAACTTGAGGATGTGCGAGTCGCCCTGTCCGTTCCCCCCGATCCACACGTTGTCCATGGGGTCGAGCGTGAGCCCGTGGTTGGAGTTGGGCCAGGTGTAGCCCTCGCCGTCCCCTCCCCAGGAGTTGACCAGGTTCCCCTCGGGGTCGAACTCCAGGATGTTGGGCGCCGGAATGCAGCATTCGCCCGTCGGCGGGTCCGTGGCCGCGCCGATCTCGGTGCGCTCGTTGAACGAGTTGCGGCGGTGGATCACGTAGACGTGGTCGCGGGAATCGACGCCGACCCCGATCGCCGAGCCCAGCACCCAGTGGTTGGGGAGCGGCTTGGGCCAGAGCGGATCGACTTCGAAGAGGGGGACGTCGCCCTCGGCCCCGGTCCCGGTCGCGGCGGTGGCATCGCCACCGGGAGCGGCCTGACAGGCGCCCAGGGCCAGGACGGCGGCGGCGAGGCCGCACATCTGCAACGGTCTACCCACGTCTTCCTCCAGGAGCGTTGGACGGGAGCGCGCGGCGCGCGTGGGGGGAGGCGGCGGCCGGTCGCGAGCAGGGGGGTAGGCTAAGGTTCGCTCCGGTGCGGCGCCAGCCTGTGTGGCTGAGCCCGTCGCCGCCCATGCGCCAGCATCACCAGCTCGGCCGGTCGGAACCGGAACGGATCACACTCCCCGCGGTGGACCCGACCGAGGCGCTCGTACTCCCAGGGACAGCCCCCCATGCATACCGGAAGGGCGGCGCAGTTGGAGCAACCGCCGCGAACGGCGGGGTCGTAGCGGGCCCAGCGGGACTGCTCGCGTGCCTGGTTCGGCACGGGGCGCCCGTCCAGGCGTCCGATCGCCTGCTCCACCGACCCGTCGATCTGGTTCCAGCACTTGAACAGCAGACCGCTCGGCGCTACCACGAATCCCTTCGAGGACTCGACCGAGCAAAGGGGGCCACAGATCGGTCCGGGCAGGGGTGCGGTGGGCAGCAGACCGCGCGCGAGCAGGGCGGCGTCGAAGCGGACCGAGACATCCGCCCGCTCCGCCTCCGTCAACACGGCATCGGCGACGTGGGAGCAGGTCGTCGTGGCATCCACGATGAAGCCCAGCGACGGATGCACTCCGGGCAGCAGGCCCTCATCGCAGAGGCGATCGACCAGCGGCTCCAGCGTGTCGGCGTTGCCGCGGTCGACGTTGATCCGGAGCGAGATCGGGAAGTCCATCTCCAGGGCCGTGCGGCAGTTGGCGATCACCCGTTCCCAGGTTCCCTGTCCGCCGCGCAGGATCCGCCGGGTATCGTGGACGGCGGGGAGGCCGTCGACGGTCACCTGCACCATGTCCCATGCTCCGAGCGCCTGCAGGCGCTCGATCATCGAGCCGGTGAGGAACCAGCCGTTCGTCACGATCGATCGCGACACGGACAGCCCGCGAGCCGCGCCGAGCTCGTTCGTGAACCGCTGCACGCGCTCCAACAGGTCGGGTTGGAGGAGTGGTTCACCGCCGAACCACGTGGTGGTGATGCCCCGCACACCCTGGGCCTCACGGGCGATGAACCGCTGGAGGTGTCGCTCTGTCTCCGGGGACATGACCTCCTGGCGGTGGGCTTCGAAGCAATACGTGCAGCGGAAGTTGCACTGGATCGTCGGTGCGATGGTCAGGAGCAGCCGGTCGGGTGCGGCCAGCGCCGCACGCCGCAATGCAAACAAGGCTGCGCGTTCGTCGAAGGTGCTCGGCACGAGCACTCCCGCATCCTGGAGCCGCTCCCGGAGCGGGAGCGGCAGGTCCGCCGGGGCAGGCCGCCCTCCGCGCCGATCGAGGCGCTCCACATGCCACCAATCGGTCGCATCCAACTCGAGCAGCGACCCGGTGAACGCGTTGAACGCCAGCCAGGTCCCCGGCTCGCCGGAGGGCGTGAACGTGGTGTAGCGGGAGGTGACCCACCCCGGCGCCACCATCAGCCGGTCCGTCCGGCCAGGGCGCTGCCCAGCGTGCGGGCCCATGCCGGGACGTCGTGCCCGGCAGCGCCGAGCTGCTCCGGATCCGGCACTTCGATGTACCGGCGCGGCTTGCAGATCGGCGCGTCCGGTGCGTCGGGATCGACGACGATGTACTTCTTGGAGCAGATCGGTGCGTCCGGAGCGTCGGGGTCGACCTCGATCTCGCGCCTGCGGGGGGACGTGGCCGCCTCCGGGGAGAGCCCCTCGGTGAAGCGTTGGAGGGCTCGACGGGTGGGCGTCGCCGGCAGAACGTCGGATGGCGTGCGTGCGGTGGGGCCGGTCATGGCTGCCTCGGTGTGGAACGTGGACAGGATGCAGCGACGAGCGGGGGGTCTCTTCCCACCTCGCGACAACCACCCCTCCGATCTGGACACTCCGGTCCCTGCTCCGGGTCTCGCCCCGCTCTCGTCAGGGCTGCCGCGAGGGCCCATCTTCGGAACATGGGTCTTCCCTCCGTCACGCCCGGCCGGGCCCCGGCGCGCCTGCTGCGCTCCGCGCTGCTCGCCGTCCTGCTGCTCGCCGCGCTCCCGGGTCGCCCGGCCGCGCACGAGATCCCGAACGACGTGCTCGTCCGGCTCTTCGTCCGGCCGGACGGGGCCTGGCTGCACGTGCTGGTGCGCACACCGCTGGAGGCCATGCGGGACTTCGTCTTCCCGCTGCGCGGCCCCGGCTACCTGGACCTGGAGCAGGTGGATCCGCTGCTCCGGGAGGCCGCGCAGCTGTGGGTGTCGGACTACCTGCGCTTCTACGAGGACGGGCGCCAGCTCCCGGGGGCCGAGCTCGAATCGGTGCGCATCTCGCTGCCCAGCGATCCGTCCTTCGCATCCTGGGAGCGGGCCCGGGCCCACTTCGACGCGGCCCCCCTGCCGGCCTCCACCGAGCTCCCCTGGCAGCAGGCCGCCTTCGACATGCGGTTCCGGGTGCCGATCTCCTCGGACACCGCCGCCTTCGCCCTCGATTCGCGGCTGGCGCACCTGGGCCTGCGCACGGTGACGGTCCTGCGCTTCGCGCCGCCGGACGGCCCCGAGCGGATCTTCGAGTTCACGGGGGATCCCGGGCGGGTCCGGCTCGATCCTCGCTGGTACCACGCGGCGGCCCGCTTCGTCGCGTTGGGGGTCGAGCACATCCTGGACGGGATCGACCACCTGCTCTTCCTGCTCTGCCTGGTGGTGCCCCTGCGCAGCGTGCGGGCCCTCGTGCCGGTCGTGACGGCGTTCACGGTCGCGCACTCCATCACGCTGTTCGCGGCCGCGCTCGGCCTGGCGCCGGACGCGCTGTGGTTCCCGCCGCTCATCGAGACGCTGATCGCACTGTCGATCGTCTACATGGCCTTCGAGAACATCGTGGGCGCCCGGCAGGAGCGGCGGTGGTGGATGGCCTTCGGGTTCGGGCTCGTGCACGGCTTCGGCTTCTCCTTCGTGCTGGCGGAGACCCTGCAGTTCGCGGGCGGCCACCTGCTCACCTCGTTGCTGGCGTTCAACGTGGGTGTCGAGCTGGGTCAGGTGCTGGTGCTGGTCGTCACGGTGCCGGTGCTCGCCTGGCTCTTCCGGCGGGTGGTGAAGGAGCGGATGGGGGTGATCCTGCTCTCCGCCCTGATCGCCCACACCGGGTGGCACTGGATGACCGAGCGCGGCTCCACCTTCCTGGAGTATCCGCTCACCTGGCCCGTGCTGGACGCGGCGTTCCTCGGGATGCTGGCCCGCTGGTCCGCGCTGGCCGCCGTGGTGGCCGCGGCCGGCTGGGGACTCCGTGCCGCGCTGCTGCGCTGGGACGCCCGGCGCCCGCGCGAGTCCACCCCCGCGGCCGGTTGAGCGTCTGGCCCGCGGCGCCCGTGCCCCGGGGCCACCCGCGTGTAGATTGGTCCCTCTCGTTCCCGCTTCCGTCCGGAGGAGCTTCGTGACCCTCGCGCTTCCCCGCATCGGCTTCGCCGGCTCCGCGGCCTTGGCCGCGGCCCTGCTGACGGCGCCCCCCGTCTCCGCCCAGCACGGCAATCCGTACGCGGCCCAGGACGGCTGGGGGACCCTCCCGGCCGGGCGCACCTGGGGCGCCGTCAGCGCGGTCTATCCGACGCCGGACGGACAGCGCATCTGGGTGGCGGAGCGCTGTGGTGCGAACACGTGCATCGGCAGCGACCTCGATCCCGTGATGCTGTTCGAGCTGGACGGCACCCTGGTCCGGAGCTTCGGCGCCGGGCTGATCGCCTGGCCGCACGGCATGCACGTGGACCGGGACGGCAACGTGTGGGTGGCCGACGCGCTGGGCTTCGGTCAGCAGCCGGCGGGTTGGGGCCACGTGGTCTACAAGTTCAGCCCCGACGGCGAGGTGTTGATGACGCTGGGCCAGAAGGGCGTGGCCGGACAGGGGCGCGACACCTTCAACAAGCCGTCGGACATCCTGGTGGCGCCGGACGGGAGCATCTTCGTGGCGGACGGCCACGACGCCGGAGGCAACAACCGGATCGTGAAGTTCGACGCGCAGGGGAACTACCTGCTGGAGTGGGGCACCACCGGCAAGGAGGACGGGGAGTTCCGCGACCCGCACGCCCTGGCCATGGACTCGCAGGGCCGCCTGTTCGTCGGGGATCGCGCCAACTCCCGCATCCAGCTCTTCGATCAGCAGGGGCAGCACCTGGAGACCTGGACGCAGTTCGGGCGGCCGTCCGGTCTGTGGATCGACGAGCAGGACCGTCTGTACGCGACCGACTCCGAGTCCAACAAGGGCCGCAACCCCGGCTGGCTGCGCGGGATCTACATCGGCAGCGCGGCCACCGGCTGGTTGGAGAGCTTCATCCCCGATCCCGAACCCGATCCGGATCGCTCCGCCACCAGCGGCGCCGAAGGGATCGCGGCCGACCACCTCGGCAACCTCTACGGAGCGGAGGTGGGCCCGCAGCAGATGCGGAAGTACGTGATCAAGCGCTGAGGGTCGGGCGGGCCCGGAGCGAGGATCGGCCTCGCGGTCCCACGGGCCGCGGGGCCGATCTGCGACCAGGCCCGGCGTGTCGCCCGGTACACGAGAAGCCGCCGGTCCCCCGCGGGGGCGCTTGCGACTCCGACGTCGATGCCCGCACTATGCGGTTCCCCCCTCGCATCACCCTCGGCACCTCCGGTGTCCGGCCCCCCGCCGGGCACGTGCCGGGATGCACAGACGCATGACCCCGGGACCGGGCAGCCGGTCCCGTGCAGGTTCTGTGGGACCTCCCCCAGGGTTTCCATGAGCCTCGGGCGGTAGCGGTCCGCCGCTCGCCGCTCCCGAGACGGGTCCGACCTCCCCTCAGGACCCGGTGGCGGCGTTCGCCGTGCGCCTCGTGGGCGCCGTGCGCACGTCCGCCGCGCAGCGTGCCGTACAGCGGAGCCGGACCGTCCGGCGCACCCTTGTCCCGCGAGGAGGACCTCCATGAACCAGCCCCGTCCGAGACCCCCGCGCCTGTGCGCGGCCCTGGTCGCCACCGTCGCCCTCTCGTGGAGCGGTGCGCTCCAGGCGCAGAGCACGGGAACCATCACCGGCGTCGTACGCGATGCCCAGTCCCGGCAGCCGCTCGCCGCCGTGCAGATCAGCATTCCCACCACGAACACCGGGACGCTCTCGCAGGCGAGTGGGCGCTACCTGTTGATCAATGTGCCCGCCGGCACGCACGAGATCCGCCTGGAGCGGCTCGGCTATCAGCCCGTCACGCAGAACGTCACCGTGCGGGCGGGTGAGGCCACCCAGGTGGACTTCGAGATCTCCGAGCAGGCCATCCAGCTCGATGCCGTCGTGGTCACGGGCACTCCGGGCGGCACGCAACGTCGCGCGATCGGCAATGTGGTCGCGCAGGTGGACGCCGCCGAGCTGACGGAGATCGCGCCCATCACCACGATGCAGGACCTGCTGGGCGGCCGGGAGGCCGGCGTGGACTTCAGCCGCGGCTCCGGCAATGTCGGAACCGGGTCCAGCATCCGCATCCGGGGCTTCTCCAGCCTCAACGTCGGCAACCAGCCGCTCATCTATGTGGATGGCGTACGGGTGGACAACAACGCCTCCGCCGGGCCCGCGCTGCGCGACGGGGCGCAGGCCTCCAAGCTGGACGACATCAACCCGGACGACATCGAAAGCATCGAGATCATCAAGGGGCCGGCGGCCGCCACGCTGTACGGCACCGAAGCCTCCAACGGGGTCATCCAGATCATCACCAAGCGCGGCCAGCAGGGTGCGCCCCAGTTCTCGATGACGGTGCGGCAGGGCGGAAACTTCCTGATGGATCCGCAGGACAAGGTGCCGGTCGCCTACGGCATCGGCGACAACGGGGAGATCATCAGCTTCAATGTGTGGGACCAGGAGAAGGCGGCCGGCCGTGCCTTCTTCGGGACCGGACACACCCAGGCCTACAACCTCAGCATGAACGGCGGCACCGAGACGGTCCGCTACTACCTGTCCGGGGACTGGGACGACCAGACCGGGATCGTCGACTACAACTGGAACCGCGCCTTGAGTCTGCGCGCGAACGTGAGCGTGGTGGCGCACGAGAAGCTGTCGCTGGATGCAAGCACGGGATACGTGGATGGCGAGACCAGCTTCATGCAGCAGCGCACCTCCTACGGTCTGTGGGAACAGGCGCAGTGGTCGAGCCCGGAGGGGATCGACACCAAGCTGCGGGGATTCCTGCGGGCGCGGCCGGAGAAGATCGAGACCGTGGACGCCATCCGCGAGAACAGCCGCTTCATCGGGAGCCTGACCACCAACTACCGGCCCACCGACTGGCTCACCCAGCGGCTCGTGGTGGGCCTGGACGTGGCCAACGAGGAGAACCGGGTCTTCTTCCCCAAGGACACGGACGGAGACTTCGGCGGGCTCTCGCAGGGGTTCATCCAGGTCGATCGACCGCGGACCCGCTACACGACCTTCGACTTCGCGACCAGCGCCCGCTGGGGATTGAGCGAGAACCTGCGCTTCACGAGCTCCGTGGGGGTGCAGTACTACGCCAAGCGCCTGGAGACGGTGTTCACGGAAGGGCGGAACTTCCCGGCGCCGTCGATCTCGTCCCTGTCGGGCGCGGCCGTGGCCACCTCCAATGAGGCGATCGTCGAGAACAAGACGCTCGGTGGGTATCTCCAACACGAGTTGAGCTGGCGGGACCGCGTCTTCCTGACCGCCGCCGTGCGCGGAGACGACAACTCCGCCTTCGGCTCCAACTACGACGCAGCGGTCTACCCGAAGTTCTCCGCGACCTGGGTCGTGAGCGACGAGGACTTCTGGGGCCTCTCGGCGGTCAACTCGCTCCGGCTGCGTACCGCCTGGGGAAAGGCCGGGCAGCAACCGGACGTGTTCGCCGCGGTGCGGTTGTACCAGCCCGCGGTGGGACCGGGCAGCGCCCCGGTGGTGACTCCGGCGGAGGTGGGCAACTCGGACCTGGGGCCCGAGGTCGCGACCGAGCTGGAGGTGGGGTTCGACGCGGCCCTGTTCGAGGATCGCCTGTCGACCGAGGTCACCTACTACCGGCAGCGCGTCGAGGACGCCCTCGTCTCCCTGCCGGTTGCGCCTTCGCGGGGGTTCCCGGGCACGCAGTTCGTCAACCTGGGGGAGGTCTTCAATCACGGTGTCGAGGTCCAGCTCAACAGCCGGATGCTGCAGCGACGCAATCTGGCCTGGGATCTCGGCGTCGGCCTCTCCTGGAACCGGAATGAGGTGGTGGACGCCGGCGGGCTCCCGCCGACAACCACGGTGCGGGAGGGCTTCCCGTTTCCGGCCTACTTCGCGGAAGTCGTGACCAGCGCGGAGTTGAACCCGAACACGAGACGAGCGGAGAACATCCTGTGCGACGGGGGCACCGGGAAGAACGGCTGGGAGGCCGGGGGAACGCCGGTGCCGTGCAGCAGCGCGTCGGATGCACCCGAGGTGTTCCTCGGGCCCGGCTACTTCCCGTGGAACTGGAAGTTCAACACGACCTTCACGTTGTTCGACGACATCCGCGTCTTCGGGCTCGTGGAGATGCAGCGGGGCGGCAACTACCAGTACATCGAGGACGTCGGGTGCCGGCACACGTGCTTCCGGACCTCGCTGGCGGCCAACGAACGCACGGACCCGATCTTCCTGGCCTACGCCGACACTCCCATCAGCTCCGCGATGCTGGGCACCTACCGGGCCGACTTCGCCAAGCTGCGGGAGATCGCGGTGGCCTACGAGCTCCCGGCGTCCCTGGTGGGCCGCACCGGCGCAGAACGGGCGTCCTTTTCCGTGGCCGCGCGCAACCTGTGGACGCTGTGGACGGCGCAGGACGAGATCTTCGGCTCCCCGATCCCGGATCCCGAAGCGCGCCGCGCCGCCGACGTCGGGACCTATTCCAACTCCAACATGCCACCCACGTCCAGCATCATCGCCACCCTGCGGGTGACGTTCTGACCTGGGCGAGGCACACAACGACGATCCGAACCCGATGAGGACCGAGATGACACGCAATGGAAGTCGAGGCTCGCTGGCGCGGGCCCTGAGCGTGGTGGGGGCCGTCCTGGCGTCCGGTGCCTGCGACACCCTGTTGGACGTGGAGCTGCCCGGGTCGCTGACCGAGCAGGATCTGCTCACGCCATCGCTGGCCGAGACGCTGGTGCTGTCGGCGGTGGCGGACTACGAGTGCGCGTACGCCGAGTTCGCGGCGTCGGTGGCCGGCCTGGAGGACGTCTTCTGGGAGAGCACGGGCTGGTTCACGCGAGCCTGGGCCGAGTACACGGTCTCGTCGCAGAACGGCGCGCTGGACACGACGCCGTGCGGCGAGATCGACACGACCTCCGGTTTCTTCACGTCGTTCCAGTCGGCGCGCTTCCAGGCGGAGCAGGCGCACGCCCAGATCAGCGACTTCGACGCGGCCGAGGTGCCCAACCGGGAGAAGCTGCTGGCACAGGCGGCGACCTACGCCGGCTACGTCTACCAGGCGTTCGGGGAGCACTGGTGCGAAGTCGCGGTGGACCTGGGTCCGCTGATGACCCCCGACCAGACGCTCCAGCGCGGGGAGGAGTGGTTCGACCAGGCGCTCACGCACATCCAGGCCAGCGGCGACTTCTCCACCGCCACGACGAGCAGCATGCGGCAACTGGCGTTGCTCGGCCGGGCACGGGTCCGCTTCGCGCTCGGCGACCTGCAGGGGGCGGCGGCCGACGCGGAGCAGATCCCGATCACGTTCCAGGCGTCCATCACGCGGGACGCGGGCGTGCGCAAGCGTTGGAATCAGGTCTATCAGCACCACACGGTCAACAAGTACTCGACCGTGGCGGGGCCCGTGGAGTGGCAGGGCCAGGTGGTCTCGCAGGGATACCGCAACCTGACGATCGCGCCCAACGGCGATCAGACGGTGGATGACGGGGTGCCCGATCCCCGGGTGCCGGTGGTCAACACGGGTGGGCTCGGGCAGGACGGCGTGACGCCGCACTGGATCCAGACGAAGTACAACTCGCACGGGGACGACATGCCCATGGCGCGGTGGGCGGAGGCGCAGCTCATCCTGGCCGAGATCGAGGGCGGGCAGCAGGCCGTCGACCGCATCAACGCGCTGCGGGACGTGCACAGCCTACCCCACGTCTCGAGCGTGGACCAGGAGACGCTCATCGAGGAGCGTCGCCGCGAGTTCTTCTACGAGGGGCGCTTCCACGCCGACAAGCTGCGCTACGATCTGTGGTTCCCGCGCGCCCAGGGCTTCAACCACAAGAACATCGCGTACGGGCCCGCCACCTGCCTGCCCCTGTCGGAGCAGGAGCGGATCCTGAACCCGAACATCTCCTGACCCCCACCCGTCGAACGAAGGGGCCGGTGCGCGATCCGCGCCCGGCCCCGTTCAACGCCTCGAGCATCCGCGCACGTGCGGGCGCGCGGCATCTCACCCTACGAAGGCGCGTCTCAGACGGGCGGTGAACGACTCGGGCTCGTGGCCTCCCATGCAGGCGGCGGGGTCGGCCATCGAGTTGTGCTCCTCGGCGTTGTCGGCCACCTGCGGGAACTGCGACGCCATCACGTCGTCATCGGTCTCGGTGCCGATGGAGATCACCACCCGGTCCAACGAGCGCACCGGTTCGTTCGACAGGTCGCCGAACAGGCGGCCGTTGCGTACGAACTTGACCGTGCGCCCCTCGCCCGCGAAGTGCTTGACCCCGTCGGGCGTGAACAGGTAGTCGGACCCGGCCGCCATGCCGAGGTTGGCCAGGAGCTGGCCCCAGGTGGAGGCTGGATGGTGGACGTGCACCACGTCGGGGTTGCCGTCGTGCAGGTGGATGCGGTCCTTGGGCTGGATGGCGTCCGGGGACGTGCGGCAGGCGGCCACGTCCTCCATGAAGCGCTCCGCGCTCAGGTCCAGGCGCTGTCCATCCACGAACACCGCCCAGTTGGCATGGTGGTGCGTGACGGCCGGCGGAGGGACGGTCAGGAAGCGGAAGCCGGCCAGCAGGAGCACGCCGGCAGCCACGCCGGCCACGGCCCAGGTCCAGGATCTCATGCGTCTCGGTCGGTGCTCCAGGGGGACAGGGGTATGTCCGGATGGATACGTGGCCGACCGGGTGGGGTTCCGAGCCGCGGCCGTGGGATCGGCCAGATGGGCACCGTGCAGCGCGGCGCGGACGCGCCCCCGGAGGTGACGACCCCGGCGCATGCCACGGCGTGCTCCGCGCCCTACTATGGAGCCATCGTCCACCCGGCTCCGGATCCGCCATGCCCACCGTGCATCCCGTTCGCCTCCGCCCCCTGCTCCTGGTGCTCGCGCTCGCCCCGGCACCGGTCGCGGCCCAGGCGCTGGCCCGGCCCTCCGTGGCCGAGGTCGACGCCGTTTTCGCGGCCTTCGACAACACGCGCTCGCCGGGCTGCGCCGTGGGGGTCAGCCAGGCCGGGGTGCCGGTCCTCCAGCGTGCGTACGGCATGGCGGACCTCGAGCACGACGTGCCCAATCGGCCACAGACGGTCTTCGAGCCCGGCTCCGTGTCGAAGCAGATCACGGCCACGGCCACCATCCTGCTGGCCCTGGACGGGAAGCTCTCCCTGGACGACGACATCCGGACGTATCTGCCGGAGCTGCCCGAGTACCCCGAGACCGTGCGGGTCCGCCATCTGCTCAACCACACCAGCGGTCTGCGCGACTGGGGCTCGGTGGCGGGCATCGAGGGGTGGCCGCGCACGCGGCGGGCGCACACGCATACGCACGTGCTCGACATCCTGTCGCGGCAGCGCTCCCTCAACTATCCGGCCGGCGACTACTACTCCTACACCAACTCGGGCTACAACCTGCAGGCCATCCTGGTGGAGCGCGTGAGCGGCATGCCGTTCGCGGAGTTCAGCCGCCAGCGGATCTTCGAGCCCCTGGGGATGGCGCATACGCAGTGGCGGGACGACTTCAACCGCATCGTGAAGGACCGCGCCATCGCCTACGCGCCCGACGGGGACGGCTGGTCCATGTTGATGCCGTTCGAGGACGTGCACGGGAACGGGGGCCTGCTCACCACCGTGGAGGACCTGCTGGCCTTCACGCAGAACCTGGAGACGGGCGCCGTGGGCGGGCCGCGCTACCTGGAGGAGATGCACCGCCAGGGTGTGCTGACCTCCGGGCAGGTCATCACCTACGCGAGCGGGGTGGTGGTGGACACGTACAAGGGCGTGCGCCAGGTGCAGCACAGCGGCTCGACCGCCGGCTACCGGGGGCACCTGGCCCGCTTCCCGGATCAGGGACTGGCCGTGGCCGTGATGTGCAACACGGCGTCGGGGAACGCGACGCGCCTCCTCTACCAGGTGGCGGACCTGTACCTGGCGCCGGTCCTGCGGGACGAGCCGCCGGCGCCTCCGGCGGGCGTGCGGCGGATGGGCGCGGAGCAGCTGCAGCCCTTCGCGGGCCTGTACCGCGACACGCGCACCGGCGCGCCCCTGGAGATCGCGGTCGAAGGCAGCGGGTTGCGTGTGGACGGGAGCGAGGTCCTCCCGATCGGCGAGACACGCTTCGTGTCGGCCGGTGGCGACGTGACGCTGACCTTCGTCGAGCGCCCGGGCGCGGGCCGTCCGTCCGCGGCCGTGATGGACCGCCCCGACCACCCGGACGTGCGCATCGAGCCGGTCACACCGGTGCAGCCGGACGCCGCCGCGCTCGGCGCCTACGAAGGCACCTACGAGAGCGCGGAGGCCGAGGCGCGCTGGCGCCTCGAGGTCCGGGACGGGACGCTCACGCTCGTCGGCCGGTGGGGCGACACGCTCGCGTTGCGTCCGGCCTACGCCGACGTGTTCACGGGCGGCGGGGGACGTACGTTCGTCTTCCACCGGGGCGTGGGCGGTGCCGTGGACGGCTTCACCTGGAGCGAGAGCCGGGTCTGGGGGCTGGAGTTCGAGCGGGTGGCGCGCTGAGGCGACCTGCGAGAGGTCCGTCCCGCCGGGCTCCGTCGATCGCGCGACCCTCTCAGTCCGCGGGCGGCTCCAGGCGTCCGCCCGCCGCGAGCGCCTCCCGCACGCGCGCGAACGTCTCCGCATCCCCCCGTCGCTGCTCCGCGCTGCGCTTGCGCAGGGAGGCCAACGGCATGCGGAGCCGCGGGTTGTCCGCCAGCGTCTCCCGGTGTCGATCGAGGAACGCCCAGTAGAGCGGGGTGACCGGGCAATTCCGCTTGGGATCGAAGGCGCAGGATCCGCAGTAGTCGCTCATCCGGTCGATGTAGGCGGCCCCGGACACGTAGGGCTTGGTGGTCAGCAGATCGCCGCAGGAGAAGGTGCCCATCCCGAGCACGTTGGGCTCCACGACCCAGTCGTACGCGTCCACATAGGCGATCCAGAACCAGTCGGTCAGCTCGCGCGCCGACGCGTCCAGCAGCAGCGCCAGGTTGCTCAGGACCATGAGCCGGGTGATGTGGTGCGACCACCCCTCCGCCCAGACGTCCGCGACCACCCGATCCAGGCAGTGCAGCCCGGAGGGCGTGCCCCACCACGCTGCGGGAAGCGGCGCTCCTGGTCCCAACACGTCCTGGCGCTCGGGCGGGAGATCCCGGAAGCCGTCCGTGGCCTCGTGCACGTGGCGCATGAACTCGCGCCATCCCAGGACCTGACGGATGAAGCCTTCCTTGGAGGCGAGGGGGATGTCGAGCCCGGCGACGTCTGCGATCACCCGCGCCGGGATCAGACGGTGAAGGTTGAGCAGGGGGGAGGTGCGGGTATGGAACAGCCCGCTCGACGCGACCGACATCGCGTCCTCCCAGGGCCCGAAGCGCGGCAGGCATTCCTCCAGCGCCCAGCACCACAGCCGCTCGGCGTCCGCGGCCGTGGCCGGCAAGGCGCCCAGGTCGAGCGTGCCCGGATGATCCGCGTAGCGGGCCTCGATCAGCGCGCCCACCTCGCCGGTGATCGGATGCACCTCGAAGCGGGGCGGCGCCGGCGCGGGCGGCTCACCGCGCCACGGCTTCCGGTTCTCGGCGTCGAAGCTCCAGCGTCCGCCGACCGGGCGGTCACCCTCCATCAACAGCCCGGTGCGCCGACGCACGTGCCGGTAGAACGCGTCCATCCGCCACGGGGGTCCCCGCTGGCTGTCGTGGAGGTCCTCGGGCGAAGTGAGCCACCCCTCGTGCGGCTCCAGGCGCACGAGCCCGCGCTCCACCAGCGGCGCCAGGTCCTCCCGGAGCTCGCGCTCGGCGGGTCGCATGGACCGGAGCGGTCCCAGCTCGGCCGCGAGCGGAGACAACGCGTGCGCGTAGTCGCCGTGCGAGACCACGTGTCGGACCGCCACACCGCGGCGCGCCTGCTCCAGCGCGAAGTGACGCAGGTTGGCGAGGACGAGCGCCAGCTTCTGCCGATGGTACGGTCGGCGTGCGGCCTTGTCCGGACACTCGACCAGGATGATGCCGGCCTCGGTGGGCGGGAGTCGGGACAACGGACCGATCCGGTCCGTGAGCTGATCGTACGGGACGAAGACCCACGTACGCCCTGCTTCCGATACCGGCTGGAGCGCCTGGAGCGCACGCGCGAAGGCGGACACGGGAAGGTCTGGAAAACGCGCGGGCTCGCGGCCGCGTCAGGGCGCGCGCAGGTACCCGCGCTCGGTGAGCAGCGCGCGCAGCCGCTCCACCCGACGGCCGTTCACGCCCAGGTCGCCCCGCCCCACGCGCGACGCCGAGCGTACGTACAGCTCGTCTCCGGCCTCCGCCGCATAGATCTCCACGTCATCGACGAAACGGAAGAGCAGGCTCGTGGCTTCGGCGTGCAGGTAGCGCTCGTCCTGTCGGACGACCTGCGTGCGGGGCATCGACTCCAGCACCTCCGGGAGGGCGGACCACACCTCCGGGAGCGGGCGCGCCAGCAGGAACGGCGGCGCGCTGCGCGGCCCCGGTCGGCTGGTGTCGACGCAGTTGGGCGTGCCGGGGCAGGGAGCCAGGCCGCCCTCCCGCGGCCCCAACGTCTCCGGCCGCGCCCCGCCGCATCCGAACGCCAGCAGGAGCGTCACGAGCGACAGCGCGCGGCCGGAGGGGGCGAGATGCCTCAGGCGACCCCGAAGCAGTAGAAGAAGCCGTTCCCGCCGGTGGCCTGCAGGTTGGACTGCCCACACCCGCGTGACGCGTGCGCCGAGTTCCACGAGGTCGGATTGGCCCCACCGCCCTGGCGGTCGTGGTGGCCCACCATCGCGCTGCCGGATTCGGCGCTGCTGGTCCAGTTGTCGCAGGTGGTGTCGCCTTCGGCGTCGCTCACCACGCGGCCGTCGAGGCCCGACCCGGTGAGGATGTCGTGCATGTTGGGCGTGTCCCCGCGGCCGTTGACCACGCTCCCTTTCTCGGTGAGCTGGGTCTCCTTGGTCAGGTTGTTGTCGTCGCTGTGGAGCTGGGCCACGTCCGCCGCGATCTGCACGCCGTTGTAGTTGTAGAACGGACCGGAGCCGATGCGGTCCCGGGCGTTCACAGCCGGCTGCCCGGCGCGGGCCACGGTGCTCAGGTAGGCGCGCCAGGTGAGGTCGCCGGCGCCGGCCGCGTAGGCCAGGTCCTGGCAGTGCTGGTCGGCACCCGCCAACCCTCCCAGATCGGCGCCGTCACCCGGGCCCGCGCTGGTCAGGAAGAAGTTCATCCGGGCGCTCTGGGCGGAGAGCGGAGCCGCCGCCAGCGCGAGCAGGGCGAACAGGGACAGGGCACGGGTCATCGGGAGCCTCCGGTGGGACGTGCAGGACGGGGACGACCCGTCCACGATAGCCCGGACGTGCGGGGCGAGCCAGCAGAACCGTTTCCCAACCCGCGCCGGATCGGTACCATGACGCGGCTCCCACACCCCGCCGGAGGCGTCACCATGCTGCGGTTCGGCCGCTCCCCCCTGCTCGCGCTGGCGCTGTTCGCAGGCGCGTCCCCTCTCGCGGCCCAGCAGGCCGATCTGTCGGCCCTGGCCTCCGGGCTCGGGTGGCGGGAGATCGGTCCCGCCATCACGGGCGGTCGGATCTCGGACCTCGCGGTGGACGAATCGAACCCGGCCCGCTTCTACGTCGGGACCGCCACCGGCGGGCTCTGGAAGACCACGAGCGCCGGGATGAGCTGGGAGCCGGTCTTCGACGATCAGCCTACGTCCTCCATCGGGGCGGTGGCGCTGGCGCCGTCCAATCCCAACGTGGTCTGGGTGGGCACCGGCGAGCCCCAGAACCGCCAGAGCTCGCCGTATGGGGCCGGCGTCTTCCGTTCGCTCGACGGGGGACGCACGTGGGAGGCGAAGGGCCTCGTGGAGACCCGTCACGTCGGGGCCATCGTCGTGCACCCGCGTGACCCGGACGTCGTCTACGTGGCGGCGGTCGGACACCTCTGGGGCCCGAACCCGGAGCGCGGCGTCTACCGCACCACCGACGGAGGAGAGACCTGGGAGAAGGTGCTCTACGTCGACGAGGACACCGGCGCCATCGATCTGGTGATGGATCCGGGCGATCCGCGCACGCTCTTCGCGGCGACCTACCAGCGCCGGCGCACCGGGTTCGGATTCAGCGCCGATGGACCCGGCAGCGGCATCCACCGCACCCTGGACGGCGGGGACACCTGGACGGAGCTGACCGAGGGTCTCCCCGACGGCGACAAGGGCCGGATCGGGCTGGACGTGTACCGGCGGGACGGCAACCTGGTCTACGCCATCGTCGAGGGGAAGGACGAACGCGCCCGCGGCATCTACCGCAGCCGTGACCGGGGCGACACCTGGGAGCGCGTCTCCGGCACCAACCCGCGGCCGATGTACTTCTCCATGATCCGGATCGATCCCAACGACCCCGAGCGCATCTACATCGGCGGCGTGCAGCTCGGGATCTCCGACGATGGCGGGAAGACCTTCCGCCCGGGAGACGGCGCCGAAGGCATCCACGTCGATCACCACGCGCTGTGGATCGATCCATCGGACTCCGACCACGTCCTGCTGGGCAGCGATGGCGGCGTCAGCGTGACGTACGATCGGGCCGAGCACTGGCGCGAGATCGACAACCTCCCGATCGGGCAGTTCTACGAGATCGGGGTGAGCGGCGAGGATCCCTACCTCGTCTGCGGCGGGCTGCAGGACAATTCGTCCTGGTGCGCTCCCATCGACACCCGCACCGAGTACGGCATCCAGAACCGCGACTGGATCGACGTCTCCGGCGGCGACGGCTTCTACAACAAGATCGATCCCTCCGACCCCAACCTGATCTTCACGGAGTCGCAGGGCGGCAACATCTCGCGCTTCGACCGCCGCACCGGGGAGAGCGTGCGCATCCGACCCGTGGCGCGTCCCACGGCCGAAGACGAGGACCGCGCCTACCGCTTCAACTGGAACGCGCCCATCCACGTCTCCACGCACGGCAGTGGGACGGTCTACATCGGCGCCAACCACCTGCTGCGCTCGCGCGACCGCGGCACCACCTGGGAGGAGGCCAGCCCCGACCTGACGAAGCAGATCGACCGCGACACCTTGCCCATCATGGGCCGCCCCACGACGGAGAGCACGCTGTCGCGCTACGACGGCATCTCCTCCTACGGGAACATCACCACCATCGGAGAATCTCCCCTCAACGCGCAGGTCCTCTACGTCGGGACGGACGACGGAAACGTCCAGGGCACGCGGGACGGCGGGGCGACCTGGACGGATCTGACGTCCAACCTGCGTGGCGTCCCGGCGCGGACGTACGTGTCGAGCGTCGTGCCGTCGGCGGCCGTGGAAGGGCGCGTCTACGTCACGTTCGACGGCCACCGCAATGACGACCTCAGCCCCTACGTGTTCGTCAGCGAGGACCACGGCCGGACCTGGCGCTCCATCGTGAGCGGTCTGCCGGACGAGTCCGTGAACCGGCTGCGGGAGCATCCGCGCACGCCGGAGCTGCTGTTCGTGGGCAACGAGATCGGCCTGTGGTTCAGCCTGGACCGGGGCGGGAGCTGGCACCGCCTGGACGGCGAGCTGCCCACGGTGCCGGTGGACGACATCGTCATCCACCCGCGCACGAACGATCTGCTCCTGGGCACGCACGGACGCAGCATCTGGGTGCTGGAGGACGTGGGCCCGCTCGAGACGCTGGCGCAGGCGACGTCCGAGCCGGTCCACCTGTTCCCGGTGCGCACCGCGACGATCCAGAACCGACGCGGGGGCTGGCCGTTCTGGGGCGACGAGTTCCAGGGCGGCAATCCACCGGACGGCGCGCTGGTGCGCTACCGGCTGGCGGCGGCACCGGACAGCGGCGCGGAGGCCGAGTTGACGATCCTGGACGCATCCGGCGACGTGGTGCGCACGTTGGAGGCGGAGCCGACCGCGGGCCTGCACGAGGTGGTGTGGGATCTGCGCCTCGAGCCCCCCTATGCGCCCGAGCGGGGCCAGAGCGGGGGCGGCGGTGGGGGCGGCTTCGGGGGTCCGCCGCAGGGTCCGCGCGTGCTGCCCGGGACCTACACGGCGCGCCTCACGGTGGGCGAGCGCACCTCGGAGCAGCGCTTCGACGTGCGCCTGGACCCCCACGTCCAGGTGGCACGGGCCGACCTGGAGGCACGCCAGGAGGCGTTGCTGCAGGTGCACGCGCTGGCGGGTCCGATCTACGAGGCCGGGCGACGGGTACGGGACCTGCTGGAGCAGGTGGGCAACGCCCAGGACCTGCTGGAGGACCGCGAGGACGTGCCCGCCGATCTGACCCAGGAAGCCGATTCGCTCGCCGCGACGCTCGACGGCCTGCAGGACGACCTGCGCGACGTGCAACGCGCGCTGAACCTGCGAGGCGCCCTCGAGGGCGCGTCCGCGCGACCGACCGCCGACCAGCTCTGGCAGATCGAGCAGGCCTGGACGGACGGGACGTCCGCGATCGAGCGACTGAACACCGTGGTGCAGACCCGCATGCCGGCGTTCAACGCGCGACTGGACCGTGAAGGCGTGCGGCCGGATCCGGGGGAGCCCGTGCCGCTCCCGCGTCGGCCGTAGCACCCGGACCCGTGGACGATCCCACCCCCCGGGCTGCGGGCGACGATCGGTCGGACGCCGCGTCGCGTTGGACGCGGCTGGAGACGCTGTTCGAGCGACTGCAGGGCCTGCCGGAGCCGGAGCGCGAGGCGGTGCTCGCCGTCGAGTGCGCCGACGACACGGGGCTGGCGGAGGAGGTCCGTGCCCTGCTGCGCGCGGACGCCGTCGCGGATGGGCGGCTCACCGCCGCCGTGGCCGAGGTGCGCGCGGACGTGCCCGGCGCCGGGGATCCCGCGGCGGCCGGATTCCGGATCGGTGCCTACCAGGTGGTGCGCGAGCTCGGCAGCGGTGGGATGGGCACGGTCTACCTGGCCGAACGGGTGGACGACGCCTACCGCGCCCACGTCGCGGTCAAGCTGCTCCACCTCTCCCTCCCCGGCTCGGAGGGGGAGCGGCGCTTCCTGACCGAACGCCAGATCCTCGCGCACCTGGGGCACCCCGGCATCGCGCGCCTCCTGGACGGCGGCACCACCGATTCCGGGGCTCCCTATCTGGTCATGGAGTACGTGGAGGGTCTGCCCATCACCACGTATGCCCGCGAGACCGGATTGGACCTGGACGCGCGATTGCGGCTCTTCCTGAAGGTCTGCCGGGCCGTCCAGTTCGCCCACGCCCGCCTGGTGGTGCACCGGGACCTGAAGCCCGCCAACATCGTCGTCGATGCGGACGGGGAGCCCAAGCTGCTCGACTTCGGCATCGCGAAGCTGCTCGGCGACGTGGACGAGGCGCTGGGTCCGACGGTGACGCGCACGGGCTCACGGATGATGACGCCGCTCTACGCCAGCCCCGAGCAGGTGCGGGGCGGCGAGATCACGGTGGCCACCGACGTCTATGCGCTCGGTGTCCTGCTCTACGAGCTGCTGACGGATCGGCTCCCCTACGACGGAGACGTCGCGCAGCCGCAGGAGCTGGAGCGCGCCATCCTGGACCGCGAGCCCAGGCGCCCCAGCGATGCCGTGACGGTGCGGGGCCCCGCGCCCGCCGAGCCTCCGGCCCCGGAGCTGACCACCGCACGGCTGGCACGCACGCTGCGCGGGGATCTGGATACCATCGTCCTGCAGGCGCTCCAGAAGGATCCGTCGCGCCGGTACACGTCGGCGGAGGCGTTCGCGGACGACATCGCGCGCTACCTCGACGGGCTGCCCGTGCGCGCCCGTCCCGACTCCTGGACGTACCGGACGGGCAAGTTCGTGCGCCGGAATCGGGGGATGGTGCTGTCGGGCCTGTCGCTCCTGCTCACCATCGCCTTCTTCACGGTGGGCAGCGTGGTGCAGGCCATCCAGCTCCAGCGGGAACGCGACGTGGCCCGTCGCGAGCGGGACCGGGCCCAGGCCGTGGCGGATTTCCTATCCGAGGTGTTCGGGGCGTCGGCGCCGGAGAACGCGCTCGGGACCGAGCCGACCGCGCGCGAGCTGCTCGACCGGGGCGCGGAGCGCATCCGCGCCGACGAGCGGATGGACCCGGAGCTGAAGGCGTCCCTGTCGGCGGTGATCGGCAACGTCTATCAAGGGATGGGCTTGGAGCAGCAGGCCCTGCCGCTGTTCGAGGAGGCCTTGGCCACGCAAAGGGCGACCCGACCCGACCCCGACGTCGAACAGGTCGAGACGGCTGTGAATCTCGGGTATTCGCTCATGCAGCTCGGCGACTTCGACCGCGCCATCCCGACCTTCGAGCAGGCAGTGGCCTGGGCCGAGGCCCTTCCGGAGGCGACACCCCGGCTGCGGATCAACGCGGAGCGGGCGCTCGGGATCGCGTTCACCCGCAACGGCCGCTACGCGGAGGCCCGGGTCCGACTGGAGGAGGCCCTGGCGCGCGCGCGCGCGGAGGGGGACACCGTCCTGGAGCTGTCGGCCGCGAACGACGTGGGTCAGCTGGAGATGGATTCGGGGAACTGGGCCGAGGCGGCGGAGATCCACCAGCGCGTCCTCAACCGGCGCGAAGCCACCCTGGATCCCCTGCATCCCAACGTCCTGACGAGCCTGAACAACCTGGCCATCGCCCTGGAGCAGACCACCCGCTTCGCCGAGGCGGCCGTGGCGTACGACACCCTCTTGGCCCGTTCCGGGCGTCTGTACGGACCGGAGAGCGGCACCCACGCGACGTACCTCAACAACGCGGCGTCCTTCTTCAAGCGCGCGGGTCAGCCGGAGCGGGCCCTGCCCCTGCAGGAACAGGCACTCGACATCTACACCGTGAGCCACGGCGACAGCAGCGCCTACGTGGCCATGGCGTACAACAACCTGGCCAACATCCTCCACGACCTGGGCCAGACGCGCGACGCCGCCGCGCTGCACCGCCGTGCGCTGGCGCTCAACCTCGCCCTGTATGGGGAGGTGCATTTCCGCACGGCCGGCTCCTACAACAACCTGGCCGCCGCGCTCCGCGACCTCGGCGATCTCGACGGCGCCATCGAGAACTACCGGCGCACGCTCGACATCGACCGCCGGGCCTCCGGCGAGGACCACCCGTTCACGGCCACCGATCGCGTCAATCTCGCGAGCGCGCTGTCGGCCCACGGCGTCTGGTCCGAGGCCGAAGCGCAGTTCGACAGTGCCGCTGCGTTGCAGGACCGCGTGCTCGAGCCCATGAACACGGACCGCGCGCTGCGGCTCGTGGAGGAGGGGATCCACGCGATGAGGCGGGGAGATCCCGAGGTCGCGGTCCCGCTCCTGCGCGAAGCTCTCCGCATCGACGAGGCCGGATTGCCGCCCACGTCGACGCAGGTGGCCTACGCACGTACGGCGCTGGGTGCGGCTCTGGTCCGGACCGGGCAGCGTGAGGAGGGCGTGGAGCTGCTGCGCTCCGGGTACGCGCGCCTCCGCGAGGCTGCCGGTCCGCAATCACGGGGCGCGCTGCAGGCGGCGGCCTGGCTGCGCGAAGCCGGAGCCGACCCGCGATGAGCGCCTGCGGCGCGCGGGGCTCCGTTCCACCCGGGCTGGCCCCCCGATGAGCGACAGCGAGCGGCTGCATGACCGCGAGCTGTCCTGGCTCGCGTTCAACGGCCGCGTGCTCCAGGAGGCCCAGGATCCGGGCCGCCCGGTGTTCGAGCGGCTCCACTTCCTCTCGATCGTCTCGTCCAACCTCGACGAGTTCTTCCGGGTGCGGGTCGCGGCGCTGCGCGGCGTGGTGCGGCTGCGCAAGAAGAAGCGGGCGGAGCTGGGGTTCCAGAAGGCGCGCCGCCGGCTTCGTCGCATCCTGGATGCAGTGGTGGCGCAGCAGGAGGAGTTCGGCCGCACGCTGCGCAGCGACGTGCTTCCCGCGCTCGAGCGCGCCGGCATCCGGCTCTGGGATGAGCGGACACTCCCGCCGGGCGCGCGAGCGCACGCGGAGGAATGGTTCGACGCCGAGGTGCGCGCGCATCTGCACCCCCAGCCGCTCGAACGCGACGGGCACCCCTTCTTCCTCGTGGACCGCGCCCTGTATCTGGTGGTCGTGCTCAAGGAGCGCGGAGCCGCGGCGCTGGCCGAGCCGATCTGGCGGCTGGTGGAGATCCCCGCCGGGGCGCTGCCACGCTTCCTGCCGCTGCACGACGCGGACGGCCCCGGCGCCATCTTCCTCGACGATGTCGTGCGCCTGGGTCTGCCGCGATTGTTCCCCGAGCACGACGTGGATGCGGCCTGGTCCGTGAAGCTCACCCGCGACGCCGATCTCGCCGTGGAAGACGAGTTCGCCGGGGACCTGGTCGAGAAGATCCGCGAGGCCCTGGCGCAGCGGGGACGGGGTGTGCCCGCCCGCTTCCTCTACGACGCATCGGCTCCCTGGGCCATCGTCGAGGAGCTGCGGGAGCGGTTGGGGCTCGAGGAGGACGACCTCGTCGCCGGAGGGCGCTACCACAACCTCAACGATCTGTCGGCCTTCCCGGACTTCGGCCGGACCGACCTGCGCCCGCCGCCGCGCGCGCCGGTGCCGCACCCCACGCTGCTCGAACGGATCGACGACCCCTGGACGACGCTGGAGGCACGCGACCACCTCCTCCATTTCCCCTACCATGCCTTCCAGCCCGTCGTCGACGTCCTGGGGGCCGCCGCCGGGGATGTGCACGTGGAGGAGGTGTGGATCGCCCTGTACCGGGTCTCGGCCGGGTCTCCGGTCGCGTTGCAGCTCATCGAGGCGGCGCGGCAGGGCAAGCGGGTGACGGCGTTCGTGGAGGTCAAGGCCCGCTTCGACGAATCGACCAACCTGGAGTGGGCGGCGCGCATGGAGGAGGCCGGGGTGCGCGTGCTCTACAGCAAGCCCGGCATCAAGGTGCACTCCAAGCTCTGTCTGATCGTGCGTCGCACGGACGACGGTCTGCGGCGCTACGCCTATCTCTCCACCGGCAACTTCAACGAAGGCACGGCCCGCTTCTACACGGATCTGGGGCTGTGGACGGCGGATCCGCGTCTCGCGGACGAGGTGCACCGCGTCTTCCGCTTCCTGGCGGACGAGGAGACCGATCCGGACTTCGAGCACCTCCTGGTGGCTCCGTTCCGGCTGCGCACCGAGCTGCAACGGCATGTGGACCGGGAGATCCGGGCCGCACGCGCCGGACAGACCAGTGGCATCACGCTGAAGCTCAACAGCCTCGAAGATCCGGAGATGGTGGAGCGGCTCTACGATGCGGCGGCCGCGGGAGTGCCCGTGCGCCTCATCGTGCGCGGGATCTGCTGCCTCCGGCCCGGTGTGCCGGGGTTGAGCGAGTCCATCCAGGCCCGCAGCATCGTGGGACCTTTCCTGGAGCACGCGCGCGTCTACCTGTTCGGGAACGGAGGCGAGCCGCGCCTGTTCGTCGCCTCTGCGGACTGGATGACCCGCAACCTGGACCGGCGGGTCGAGGTCGCCTTCCCCGTCTACGATCCGGAGGTGGCGGCCCACGTCCACGAGTGGTTGGAGTCGCAGTGGGCCGACACCGTTCGGGCGCGGATCGTCGACGCGGAACAGACGAACGCGTTCGTGACCGGCACCGGCCCGCGCGTGGACTCCCAGCTGGATCAGTACGACGTGTGGACGCGCGCGTCCGGGACGCCAGGGGCGTAGCGCGCGACCTCAGCGGAAGAGGACGCGCGTGCCCGCGACGCCGCCCCGATCCACCACCAGGTGTTGGGCGGTGAGGTGTGGCTCGGCGCGATAGCGGGCATGCAGGTAGGCGATCAGCTCGTCCGCGGTCACGGCGCCGTCCCCATCGGTGTCGGCTGCGGCCTTCCCCACGGCGTCGTAGACGAACTCCGCCAGGTAGCCGCCCGCCCGGTAGGAGGCCGCGACCGCCGACGTCACGTGCTCCTCGCTGGAGAAGACCCCCATCCGCCCCGGTCGCACGATCACGTCCTTGGCGAAGCCGCCGCTGTAGCACGCGTCCAGGATCACCAGCACGGCGCCCGCGCGCGTCTCTGCGAGCGCGTGGGCCAGCTCGTCGTCGCGGAGCGGTCCGTCGTGGAGCTGGATGGCCTCGTCCAGGCCGTCGGGATCGGCGGGATCGTCGGCATCGGCAGGGAGCTGCACGCCGTGCCCGGAGAAGAAGAACACGAGGGTCTCCTCGGGCGTCGCACGCCGGCCTTCCTCGCGGAGCGCCCGCAGCACCTTGCGCCGCGTGGCCTCTCCGTCCACGAGGACGCGCAACCCGTCGGCTTGCGGACCCGCGGCGCCGCCCAGGGCCTGTCGGATGCGCACGGCATCGGCTGCCGTATACGGGAGGTCGGGCACTCCCGGCGGGTAGTCGGAGATGCCGACCGCCACCCCGCGAACGGGCCGCCAGGCCCGGCGCCCCGGCGGGCGCGGATGGCCCTCCGGGGGCGGATCGAAGTCCAGGGTCCAGGGTCCCGAGGCATCGGCGCGGCGCGACGCGATCACGAGTCGCCACAGCCCGCCGTGGAGCACATCGATCTGCAGCTGGGCGCCCTGGGAGGATGCGGCGTGCGCCACGTGCCACGCGCCGTCCGGCGCGATGGCGACCAGGTAGGGCTCGAAGGTCTGGGCTCGAAGCGTCGCGTCCAGGCGTGCCCCGAGCGGCAGCTCCCGCTCGACGATCTCGAAGTATCGCTCCTCGCCCAGGTGCCCCCGGGCGCGTCGGTGCGCGCTCGCGGGGCGTGTGGAGGCGCCGGGTGCCGGAACCACGCGCGGACGGCTCGCGGCGGGTGCGTACAACCCCACGGCGTACCGGCACGCGGAGGTGAGGCACCCGCGCATCCGCACCACCACGTCCACCCCCTCCCGCTCGTGGACGAACTGCACCAGCGGCAGGGCGTCCGCAGAGGTGTCCAGCCCCAGGCGCGAGCCGTCCGGGGTGCGCACCTCCAGGTCCACGTCGTCGCAGCGGTCGTCGCACACCGCCAGCAGCGTCCAGGGGCCCCCGTGGGGGAGGGGGATCCGATGCGTCCGGGATGCTCCGGCGCCCAACGCACCCTCGACGCTCCAGATGCGTCCGCCGGCCAGGGAGCCCGATCCCAGGGCCGCCGCGTCCAGGTGGGCGGTCAGCCAATGGGCGCCGTCCTGGCGGGGAAGGGCCGCGGCCGGTGCGCCCGGCCCGCAGGCGAGCCAGGCCAGCAGGGCGGCCCCCAGGCGCCGGCGCCACCCACGCGCGACCGCCGCCACGGCGGCCTCCGGGGATCGGACCTCGAATCGCGTCTGCATGCTCCTCATCCTCGATCTCCCGGCGGAGATCCCACCCTCGTCCCGCGTCCCTCGTGCCCCTGAGGAATGGCGAGGCGCGCCGCGCGCGGGGCTCAGGGTCGCCGCCTCGAGGCTTGACCTACGCTCGACCCGGACCGAATCTTATCCCTGAACAATTCAGGGGTCATGCGTTTGGGGGTGGGGCATGGACGGTGGGGGGATGCGGCTGCTGCAGGGAACGCTGGACCTGCTGGTCCTCAACGCGCTCGCGACGGGCGCCTCGCACGGATACGCCGTGGCGAGCTGGATCCGGCAGACCACGGACGAGCGCCTCCAGATCGAAGACGGCGCCCTCTACACGGCGCTCCACCGGATGGAGAAGCGGGGCTGGCTCGAGGCGGAGTGGGGACGGACCGACACCAATCGCCGCGCCCGGTTCTACGCGCTCACGCCGGTCGGACGGAAGCGCCTCGAGCAGGATGCGCGCAGTTGGGTCGCGTACGCCGAGGCCGTCTTCGCCGTGCTGGGAGCGTCGGGACGCGCGCCCGCCCGGGAGGGTGCGTGAGCGTGCGCGGGAAGGGGCCCGAGCGGCGCAGCGCCTTCGACCTGCGCAATCTGCGGCGGGACGTGGACCGCGACCTGGATGCCGAGCTGGATTTCCACTTCGAGCAGACCATCGACGCCCTGATCGAGGCGGGGTGGGCTCCCGCGGAGGCCCGGGCCGAGGCGGCGCGGCGCTTCGGGGACCGCGCCCGCTACGTGTCGCGGCTGCGCCGCACGGACCGGGGCACGGTCCGGGCGCAAGCCGGCCGTCGCTTCCTCGGCGACACGCTGCAGAGCCTACGCGTCCTCGTGCGCGGTCTCCGGCGCGCCCCCGCCTTCGCTCTCACCGCCGCACTCACGTTGGCGCTCGGCATCGGGGCCAACGCCACCATGTTCGGCATCGTCGATCGACTCCTGCTCCGCGCGCCCGATCACGTGGACGCGCCGGACCAGGTCAAGCGCGTGCTCGTGGGACGGCACTGGATGGACGGCGACGAGCGTCTGGGCGATGCCCACGCCTGGCCCGACATCCAGGACTGGACCTCCGCCCGCACCATCCAGGCCCTGGCCGCGTGGACGCCGTGGGGCGATGTCACGATCGGGCGGGACCAGGACGTCACCCGGGCGCGGGCCGCGCTCGCCCAGGCGGAGTTCTTTCCCCTGCTCGGCGTGCGGCCCGAACGGGGCCGGTTCTTCGCCACGGACGAGGATCGCATCGGCGGTCCCCAGGTTGCCGTGCTCGGGCACGCCTTCTGGGTGGAGTCCTTCGGCGCCGATCCGGAGGCGGTGGGCCGCACGCTGGCCGTGGGTGGGCGTCCCTTCACCGTCATCGGCGTGGCGCCCCCCGGATTCGGGGGCCTGGAGCTCGCGCGGGTGGATCTGTGGCTGCCCTTGGAGAAGTTCGGCTTCGAGATCGCCGGCAACGCCACGGACAGCCGGAACGACTGGTGGTTGAACGCGGTCGTGCGGATGGCGGACGGTGTGAGCGTCGAGCAGGTGGAGACGGAGCTGACCGCCCTCCACCGGGCCGGACGCCTCCAGGCGAATCCGTCGTACGATCCGAGTGCCCGCGTGGTGGCGGCGTCGGTGATCGCCGCGCGCGGTCCCGAGGGCTCCACGCCTGCGACGGTGTCCGCCTGGCTGGTCGGCGTGTCGCTGATCGTGCTGCTGATCGCGTGCGCCAACGTCGCGAATCTGTTCCTGGCCCGGGGAGCACAGCGGCGGCGCGAGATCGCGGTGCGTCTGTCCCTCGGCGTCTCCCGACTCCGCCTGGCGGCGCAGGTGCTGGTGGAGAGCCTCCTCCTGGCCTCGCTGGCGGCCGTGATGGCCACGGCGTTGGCGGTCTGGGGTGGGGCTGCCGTCCGCCGCCTCCTCCTGCCCGACGTGGATTGGGGGTCGGGCCTGGACGGCCGCATCGCGCTGGTGACGCTCGCCGTGACGCTCGCGGCGGGCCTGGCCGCGGGTCTCGTACCGGCGCTGACGGCCACGCGGGTGGACGTACAGGACGCCCTGCGGGGTGCGGAGCTGCGGGTCAGTGGCCGGCGGGGGCGCCTGCGCACGGGTCTGCTGGTGCTCCAACCCGCCCTGTGCGTGGTGCTCCTGGTGGGCAGCGGGCTGTTCGTGCGCAGCTTGCGCGCCGTCCAGGGGATCGATCTGGGCTTCGACCCCCGCAACCTGTACGCGGTCATCCTGGAGCGGACGGATCAGACGGCCCCGCTCGATCGCCCCGACGAGCCGACGCGTCCGCTGTACGAAAGCGCCCGCGAGCGGGCGGTCCGGCTGCCCGGCGTGCAGTCCGCGGCGGCCGCCTTCAGCATGCCCTTCCGCGACAGTTGGGCGGCCGAGTTCCGCGTGCCGGGGCTCGATTCGCTGCCGGACTTCCCCACCGGGGGTCCCTACCTGAACGCGGTCTCCCCGACGTACTTCGCCACCATGGGCCTGGAGGTTCGGCGCGGACGCGGCCTCGAATCGGGCGATCGGTCGGGCTCGATGCCGGTGATGGTCGTCAGCGAGTACCTGGCGGCGCAGCTCTGGCCGGGCGAGGACCCCCTGGGCCGCTGTGCCTGGGTCGGGAAGAGCGAGACGTGCACGACCGTCGTGGGTGTGGTGGAGGATGCGCATCGGCAGCGCATGGTGGAGGAGGATGCGGAAGCGCTCTACTACCTGCCGTCCGCCCAGCACGACGACGACTTCCCCCCGCGACTCCTGCTCGTGCGTGCCAACGGAGACCCGGCCGCCGTGCGGGCTGCGCTGCGCTCCGAGCTCGAGGGCCTGGACAGCCGTGTGCGCTACGCGGCCGTGCGCGCCTACGACGACATCCTGGGGGCACAGGCGCGGGCCTGGACGCTCGGCGCCACCATGTTCACGCTGTTCGGGCTGCTGGCGCTGCTGGTGGCCGCCGTCGGCATCTACAGCGTATACGCCTTCGAGGTGGCGCGGCGCACGCCGGAGATCGGGATCCGCAGCGCGCTCGGGGCCACCCGTACGTGGATCGTGCGCCTCGTCCTGTCGGACGTGGGTCGGGTGGCCGGCATCGGTCTGGCGCTCGGGCTGGTCGGGGCGCTGCTGGCGGCGCCCCGTCTCGCCCCGCTGCTGTACGGCGTCTCCCCGCGCGACCCGCTCGTCCTGGTCGGCGTCGCGCTCGTGCTCGGTGCGGTCGCGCTGGCCGCGGGAGCCATCCCGGCCTGGCGGGCCACCCGCGTGGATCCGAACGTGGCACTCCGGGCGGAATGACCGGCCCGTACACCCGCGCTGCGGTGGCCGGCGCCGCGGTGGTCAGTGCGTCAGGGAATAGATGATGAAGTTGACGGCGAGCTTGTAGGCGTACGAGGAGATCTCGAACGGATACTCCGGGCGCTCGGACCACTCCCAGGCGTCGCCCAGGTCGCTGTTCCAGTTGACGACGACCATCAGGCGGCCGGTGTCGTCGTGGATGCCGCGGATGTGCGGGTCGAACCCGTCGCGCTCGTAGCGTCGGTAGATGTTGCCGTACGCGGGGACCTGCATCAGCGCGTCGATATCGTAGAAGCTGTTGAAGAGCTGGTGGCTGGTGTCCAGCTCCACGATGGGGAACTCGGGGAAGACGCGACGCATCTCGTACTCGAAGTTCTCCCATTCGTACGTGCCCCAGAAGTCGTCGACCACCAGGAAGCCGCCGGACAGCAGGTAGTCGCGCAGGCCCTGGACCTCCGAGTCCGTCATCTGCATGTATCCCACCTCCAGCATGTAGAGGAAGGGGAAACGCCGCAGGTCGGGGTCGTCCAGGCGAACCGGGTTGACGCCCTGATAGACGTCGAGCAGCTCCAGCGTGCGGTCGATCACGATGACGAACTGCTCGTCCGCCTTCGGGAAGTCCGTCGCCCAGGAGCCGCGCCGGCGGAAGCCCCGACCCAGCCCACTGGAGTAGACGGCGCGGGTGAAGTAGAAGTCGAAGCCCGGTGGGGCGGCTTCGAACCATTCCTGCACGCTCACGGGCTCGCCGGGCGCTGGCACGGGCGTGGCGCGCGGCGGAGCCAGGGCCAGCGCTCCGAAGAGCGCAGCGCCCAGAGGCACGCGGGCGAGAAGCGACGAGGGCATGATCCTTGGATACGCCACAGGGGGAAACGGGTGCCCGGGGGCCCCCGCGCCGGCGGCCGCGCCTCTGCCGACCACCGCCGCGATGTTCGGGGGCGTGCCGACCCTGAGCGCCGGCGTGCACGTGGGACGCGTCGCGGTCCTGGCGGACGGCCTCACGCCCGACGCCGATCCGTTGCCGCCAGGCGGCGGAGCCGACGCCCGCGAGCGGTGGAGCGCCGGATTCGTGGTCGGCGCCGGCATTCGGGTGCGCTGAGGCCACCGGACGCCCGGCCGGTCGGGGAGCGGCCGGGCGTGATCCCGCCCCCGGTGACGTGTCCGCCTCAGGGGTGCGCGTCCCCCTCCGCGGGGGGATCGGCCCGCCGCACATGGCGCAGCGATCCCGAGCGGCTGCGTTGCCGCAGGTGGGCCCGTTGCTTGGCGTACTTGACGTCCGTGGCATCGGGCGCGCTCTCCTGCAAGCGGACGGAGAGGCGCTGCAGGTCGTCCATCTCCTCTTCCATCTCGGCGTCGAACGCCCCCGCCTCCCGCACGCGGTCCTGCCAGTCGGGGAGCAGGCGCGCGGTGTAGCCGCCATCGCCGTGCTCGCGTGCGCGCAGCGCCTGCTCGCGCAGACGGGCCGCCTCGAGCAGCAGGACCTCCTTGCGGACCTCCGGGATGGCCCGGCCGCCGTCGACCGGGTGCAGCGTGATCGGGATGTCGATGTCGTGCCGCTCGAGCCCGCCCCCGGCGGTGACGACATGCGCGGTGACGGTGAGGTGCGCGATGCGGGCCGCGCCGTCCTCGACGGGATCGACCAGCAGCTCCAGCAAGACGCGCCGGGGCTCGCGCGCGTACAGGTCGCCCACCTCCAGCCACAGCACATCGCCCTCCACCTGGGAGGGGTAGTCGTGCAACACCTTCACCGCCTCCGTGTCGGGGCCCGCCGCGACGCCCACCCGGACGTTCTGCGCGCACAGCTCCAGCAGCCCCTGGACCTCCTCCGCGAACAGGGTCGGGGCCTGGTCCGGCTGCTCGATGTACCAGGTGTTGCCGCCGCCGGCGTCGGCCATCGCTCGTAACAGCTCCTCGTCGAAGTCCGCCCCGAATCCAAACGTGCTGGTGCCGATGCCGGCGGCGGCGCCGACGCGGCAGAGCCCGGTCAGCTGCGCCGGGTCCGTCAGGCCGGCGTTGGCCTGCCCATCGGTGAGCAACAGGATCCGGTCTACGCTGTCGTCCGTGCGTGCAGCGGCCAGCAGGTCGCGCGCCCGCAACCACGCAGCGCTCAGGTTGGTGATGCCGCCGGGCTCGATCCCTTCCAGGAGCAGGGGCAGGTCCTCCTGATCCGCTCCGGTCCCGGGCCAGGCCACCACGTCGGCGCGCTCATCGAACGCCACCACGCTCACCCGGTCGGTGGGCGCCAGCCGCCGCACCAGGCCGGCCGCGGCGCGCCGCGCGGCGTGCAGCTTCTCCCCCGCCATGGACCCCGAGCGGTCCAGGACCAGGCACAGGTTGAGGGGCGGGCGCTCCGACTGCAGACGTGCCTCGCCTTCCAGGCGCAGCAGGGCGTGGACCATCCACCCCCCGTCCGCCACGGGCTCGTGATCGAGCAGCACCAACGTCTTCAAGGCTCCCTCCGGTCCGGGGATCGAGGAGGGCCAAGCTAGAAAGGGGGTGCGACAGCCGGACGCTCAGTCCGCCAGCCGCTCCAGCGTGTCGAGCACCAGCGCGCGCACGTCCGGCGGTCCGAGGATCTCGGCCTCGGCACCGTAGAGGAGCGCGTGCCGTACCGCCCAGTGGGGATCGGCGACCCGGTGGCGCAGCACGAGCGCCTCGCCGTCCTCCTCCCAGGAATGACCGTGGCTACCGGCCCACTCGCGCACCCAACGCGCCACCCGCGCGCTGTAGCGCACCGGCACCTCGATCTCCTGGCCGGGGCGGAAGACCCGGCCTTCCTCGACCCAGTCGTGCGGGTCGAAGTCGGGCGGGACCTCGAAGGAGTCCGACGTGGGCGCCGCCGCGACGATGCGGTCGAGCCGGAAGACGCGGGGCTGCGCCCGGATGGTGCAGTGGCCGACGACGTACCACGAGCCGCCGGCATGGGTCAGCGCGTAGGGATGGATCACCCGCGCGTCGAGTTCCGCCGCCGACGCCTTGGCGTACTCGATCGCGCACGCGTGCCGTCCCCGTGCGGCCTCCAGGAGCACGTCGCGGATCCCGGCCGGGTCCGGCTCCATCCCGGGGAGGATCGGGTGCGCGCCATTCTGCGGCAGCGTGCTGCCCAGGAACCGCTCGGCCCGGTCCAGGAGGTCGGTACGCCGGTGCGGTTCGGGCAGACGGCTGCCCGCGCGGTCGCCGCGCAAGGCGATCGCGAGGCACAGCGTCTCCGCGGCCGTGAGACGCAGGGGCCGTTCGAATCCGCGCGCGTGGGGGACGCTCACGCGGTCGGCGTCCACCAGGATCTGGAGATCGTCGGGCCAGCCACCCGGGTGGTAGTAGGCGCGCTGGGTCACCTCGTCCAGGTCGCGCAGGATGGTGTGCTCGTCCGTGCCGAGCTCCCGGGCCAGCGCGCGGAGGGAAGCCCCGCCCGGACGTCGCGCGGCGGGCAGCACGTGCAGGAGCCGCAGGAGTTGCGCCTGGGCCGTACGAGGCGCGCTCACGGCCTCGGCTCCGGGTCCACGGCGTACCGCTCGCGTGCGGCGCCCGCCAGCGCGCGGAAGGCGTCCCGGAGATCGGGCGGGTCCACGACCCGCGCGTCCCCCGCCAGGCTCAGCACCCAGCGCAGGAACGGGTCGCGGCGATGGACGTCGAAGCGGCGCAGCTCACCCCCGTCCTCCAGCCCGTCCACCCGCGTGCCGTGGCCGTTGCGTTCGGCCCAGACCGAGCGTGGGAAGCGGAACGCGACGGTCGCGCTCACCGAGCCCTCCGGATCGTCGCCGAGCTCCCAGGCGCTGCGTCCCGCGAAGGTGCCGAGGTCGAAGTCGGCCGGGATGTCGTAGGCCTCTGCCTTCGCCTCCACCACGACCTCGGTCATCCGGCCGACCCGGAACATCCGCAACGCCTCGCGCTCCTCCGCCCACCCCACCAGGTACCAGCGCCCGTGCTGGAAGACGAGACCGTAGGGACGAGCGCTGCGCTGTGACTCCTCGTCGGAGTGCATGGCGTGGTAGCGGAAGGTCACACGGCGGCGCTCCAGGAGCGCGTCCGAAAGGGCGCGCAGCGTGTCGGCGATCCCCTCGGCCTCGGGGTCGGGCGCGTAGAGGACCGGTGCCTCGACGTCGGGCAGGGGATCGAGATCGAACGCCAGCTTCCGGTACGCCGACCGTGCCTCGGTGGCCAGCGGGAAGCCGGGAAGCTCGGCGAGGGCGCCCAGCCCCTCGAGCGCGGCCGCCACCTCGGACTCCTCCACGGTGAACTCGGTGGACGCCGGTGCTGCGGGCCCCGCCGCGCCCGCCATCTCGCCCACGAGGCGCAGGTACGGGAGATGGAAGTCGCGCGTGGCCAGCCGGTAGCCCTGGGTCGGCTCGGCCTGGTTGACGGAATAGGAGACCGTGTCGATGGGGATGCCCGCTGCGCGCAGCTCGCTCTTGTCGCGCTCGAAGGCGCGGCGCACCGACTCCTGCGTGCGCGGGTCTGCCTCGAGGCCGCGGGTGTAGGCCGGCACCGCCTGCCAGATCTGGTCCACCGTGACGGGGAAGTGACGGGCGGCGAGGAAGGAGATCAGGTCCAGCCAGCGCTGGAGCTTGGAGATGCGGTCGGGCATGTCGGCAACCTGGCGAACGGACGCGAGAGCAGCAAACTAGCGGCGGTCGGTGACGGTGGTCGTGGCGGTGACGGTGACGGGGCGGGTCACGGACCGGCGCGGACGCGGACCCAGCGCCGCCCGGACCCAGCGCCGCGCGGACCCGCCTCGGGAGCCGCTGCGCGCGCGCCTACCCGATCACGTCCCGGTAGAGCCGATACACGTTGCCTCCCATGATGCCTTCCACCTGATCCTCGGAGTACCCGCGGTCGACCAGCCCGTCCCAGACGACCTCCATGCGGCGCGGCCCGTTCAGCTCGTCGATGAAGTACGGGAGCTCGCTGGTCTGCACCTGGCTGCCTTCTTCGGCGCGCAGCTCCGCCTCGTACTCCGGTGTCATGACGATCACGCGGTGATCGCGGTCGGAGCCGATGCACACGTGCTCGAGGCCCGCCACGTCCACCGCGTGGTCGATGTGGTCGAAGAAGGCGTGCAGGTTGTCGCGCTTCTTGGACGTCAGGAAGGGACGCAGCTGGCAGATGCCGACGACGCCCCCGCGCTCGGCGAGCGCGCGCAGGTTGGCGTCGGTGGTGTTGCGTTCGTGGGGATAGACGGCGTCACAGCCCGTGTGCGAGACGTGGACCGGGACGCGCGAATGCGCGATGGCGTCCGCCATGGTGCGCATGTTCGCGTGCGACAGGTCGATCAGCATGCCGGTGCTGTTCATGGTCTCGATCAGGGCCCGCCCGAAGTCGGTCAGGCCTCCGGGATCGTCGGTGGCCCGGCAGCCCACGCCGGCGCGGTTGCGCTCGTTGTAGGTCAGTTGGCAGCTGCGCAGCCCCAGGCGGTAGAAGGCTCCCACGCGGTCCAGGTCGTCACCGAACTGCTCGGAGTTCTGATAGAGATAGAAGACCGCGAGCCGGCCGCTGCGACGTGCCTCGTCCACATCGGCGACGCGGGTCGCCTTCACGAAGAGGTCGGGGTGGCGCGCGAGGTACCGGTCGTAGTCCAGCAGCCCGTCGAGCGCCAGCTCCAGCGCTTCGGCTCCGAGCGGCTTGGGGTCGCAGAGTGTGACGGTGATGGCGTCGAGGCCGCTCGCGAGCATCTCCCGCACCAGGTCGGGCTCGTAGAGCGTGCGCAGCTCGCCCATGGCGTCGATGATCAGGGCGCGGGGCTCCGCGTCGGGATGGGGCCGCCCCGGCACCCAGGGCAGGGCGAGGGCTGCACCGGTGGCCCGGCTGAGGAAGGCTCGTCGCTCCATGGCGCTCTCCGCTGGGGACGGGGCAGGGTAGGGAGCGGGACGGGTCGCACGCAACGGTGACGCGGCGGATGCGTGGTCGGGGCACGGAGGTCGCGGAGCGCATCGTGCGGAAGGCCCGGACCCGGCCAGGGCAGGCGCTGCGCGCCCTCGACGGACCGTCGCAGGGCACGGAATCTGCTCTGGATCTCCTTCGCCCGCTTCCCCCGGAGGATCCATGCGTATCCTGCTCGCTCTCGCCCTCACCGCTGCCCTCCTCGGTGCGGCGTGTCCCGGTTCGGAGGAGACGGCGGCCGTCGACGAGCCCGCCAGCACCCTGACGCGCCGGCAGAAGGACTCGCTGGTCTCCACGCTCCCGCTCCCCGGCGCGCGCGGCGTGGGAACGGCCTTGCGTGCGCAGGACGCCGCGGCCGAACGCGCGCGACGGCTCGACGAGGAGTCGGCGCGCTGACGCCCCTCCACCCGGAGGCAGCGCGGACGGTGTCGCGGAGCCGTGCCCGCGCCCCGTCCTGACCGGACGCGCCCGACTCCTGCGCCTCTCCTGGGACCCCACTTCCCGCGAGGCGCCCATGCTGATCGAGCACCCCATCCAGGTTCGCATCCTCGCCGAGGACGTGCGTCCGTGGCGGAAGGGCTTCAAGGGCACGGTGGCGTTGGCGCTCACCGCGCTGTCGCCCGAGGAGAACCTGGCCTTCCAGACGCGACTCAACCGTCTGTTCGGTGCCTGTGGCTGCCGGACCGGAGCCGTGGGATCGCTGGCCGCGCTCGCCCTGGTCGTCATCGGCGCCGTGTCCGGATCGGACCTGGGCACCGCGGCGACCGTGGGCATGGGGTCCGTGGCCTTCCTGGCCGGCGGCGCCCTGGGCAAGGGCGTGGGGCTGGTCCACGCCCACCTCCAGCTGCGCCGGACGCTGGCGGAGCTCTACGGACGGGTGACGCCGCGCCGACCCGGGCGGGAGTCCCGCATGCCGTTGGTCCTGGTCCCCGAGTAGGTCCCGGCCTCGGGAACCGCGTCCCGGACGCCACGGCGCCGGCCTGATCGCGACCGCGTGGCCGCGCACGGCTACCGGAGCGCGGCCCGCAGCGCGTCCCAGACGACGGCGTGCGGGTCCGTCCGCACGGCGGGGCGGCCGGGGCCGGTCTCGCGCTCCACGCCCGCGATGGCGTTCCAGGTCCGTCGCACGTCCCCGGACAGCGCCTCCGGCGCGGCATCGTCGTCGGCGCAGACCGGCAGCGGCGTCGTCTCCGCGGAATGCAGGGCGAAGATCACGTCGCGCACGGCGAGCCCGTCGACCACCGTGCGCGCGTCGGCTCCGGGCCCGCCGCGCGGTGCGCGCGCCAGCGTCACCCGCTCGGGCAGCATCCAGTGGGTCCCCAGACCGCCTTCCACCCGGAGCACCGGAGGCATCTCCAGGTAGTGCAGCCGCACCGCCTCTTCCGGGTCCTCCGCCCCCAACGCGCCGTAGAGGCGCCGGATCTCCGTGACCAGCTCCTGCATCAATTGACTCGCGAACTGCGCCGGAGCGCCGAAGCGGCTGCCCAGCCCGCGGTCCTGGTTGTAGTTGAGCGACCCGGCGGAGGCCTCCGCCACGACGATCTCGAGCGGCGGCAGGGTGCGGCCGACCGGCGAGGGGTCCGCCAGCTCGCGGGTGAGCGCATCGCGCAACGCCAACAGCAGGGAGATCACGCCGCGATTGTCGGTGGCACCGCCGTCGGTCACCCAGAAGCGTTCCCGGGTCGTCCAGGAGTCGACGGGCGCGTTGGGAAAGAAAGGCGGGAAGTTGGCGGCCAGGCCGGCGGCGCCGGCGAGCGGCACCGCGCCGTCGGCGAAGACGACATAGTCCAGCGCGTGGCCGGGGACGGCGGACGTCCGACCGGGAAACGCGGATGCGGGCGTCAGGTTCGTGAAGATCAAGCGACCGCCGGCCAGGCTGGACGTCGTCTCCCGCTCACGCAGCTCCGCGCAGGGCGGGAAGCCATCGGGATCCGTGAACGTACACACGGAGGCCGTGTCCTCTCCCGCGATGCGCAGGCTACCCGCCAACGCGGTGTTCAGGATGAAGGCCTGATCGGTGGGCAGGTCCGCCACCCGCGGGCGCGGACCCTGGAACCGACGTCCGAAGCTCTCGGCCAGGAGCTGCCCCAGGCGGGTCCCCGCCAGGATCCGCCATTCGGGCGCGCCCTCCAGCACGTCCTCGATGAACGGGTCATCCATCGTGCAACGGAATCGGGCCCAGGCGGAGTCCACGCCCGCGTCCAGGGCCTCCCGATGCGCCAGGTAGTACGCGAGCGCGGCACCACCCCCGGAGACCCCGGACAGCAGCACCACCTGGTCCAGCGCCTCCTCCCGGTGCAGGCCCTCCAGCAGGGACGTCGCGTAGAGCGCCGCCCGTGTCCCCCCACCCGACAGGGCCAGGAGCACACGGGGCGCGTCTCCGCGCGCGGGATCCCGGAACAGCAGCTCCCGCAGATCGACCGGACCTTCCGCGGTCCGGTCCGCCTGCACGACCGACGACTGCACGCCGCGTGAGAGCCACAGAGCGCCGACCACGGCCATGCCGATCAGCAGCAGGTTGGTGACGGTGAAGTACGTGCGCATGCGGGAGCGCAGCGCGGTGAGCGCATCGGGAGCGGCCCGACCCAGTCGGTCGAACAGGTCACCGCGCTCGTAGAACTGGAAGGGCGTGCGTCCGGAGGGGAGTGCCGGGCCCAGGACCACGTAGCGCGCGCCGCCGTGGATCTGCAGCACGCGCTCGCCGTCCGGCACGCGGGTCGGCGTGGGCCCGGTGAAGGGGTAGGGAACCCGTCCGACGGGGCCGCGGACGTCGGGATCGCGCAGCAGCCGGAGCAGGCGTGCGCAGAGCAGCCAGTTCAGCCAGTACTCGTAGAACCAGAAGAAGGCGTAGGCCGCCAGCAGGAACAGCGCGAGCGTGGAGCGGCGGCTGGACTCCAACACGTCCGCCACGTAGTGCACCCCTACGAAGCGTGCCACCGCCAGCGTGATCAGGGCGAGCGTCACCACGAGCTGGCCGCCCCGGAACAGGACGCGGTCCAGCAGCGACACCATCGCGTCCAGGCGAGGATGGACCGTGGCGAGGGCCAGGAAGAGCTGGGACAGCAGGAGCGCCAGGAGCCCCACCGTGCGCGGGTCCTGTCCGCGATGGAACACGACCAGCGCCAGCGAGGGCAGGAAGAGCAGCAGGAGGGGTTTCTGCAACGCCGCGTTGATCTGCCCCCGCAGGACCTCCAGCCATCCGATCTCCGGGTAGACCGGCATCGCGAACAGCTCCGTGTCCGTCAGGGCTTCGCGGAACGGTGAGGGTTCGGACGGCGGACGGAACAGCACCCGGGTCAGGCCGAACGCGACCGCGATGGCGGGAAGCAGGGCGAGCGGCGTGAGCCCCACCACGATGTGCCGGTAGAGCGTCGCGTCCACCGCGCGGGCCTCGGGCCCGGCGAGGATCCAGACGACGGCGCACAGGAGGGCCATCCACAGGAGATGCCACGCCAGGAGGCCCCGCTCGGACGCGAGGCGGCTTCCGAGCACGAGGAGCCCCACCGCCAGGCCGTACAGGGCATATGCGCCCGCGCCCCGTTCCCCCAGCCCGGGGCCGAAGACGACGAACAGCCCGAGCAAGGCGGGGAGGAGGAGCACGACGAACGGGTGCCCTTTGGGACCCAGGACGGACTCGGCCGGCCCGCCGTAGGTGCGGTTCAGCCGGAAGTCGGAGAGACGCCAGCGGCGGTCGATCGCGACCGGGAGGCAGATGAGCAAGCGCGCGAGCGCGCTGCGGTGCGCGTTCTTGGTCTGACAGTCCTGCCAATCGTACATGCCGGGCGCCTGCGTGCCTGCGGGTCAGTGGACCACGAGCGTGAAGGTACGCCGGGCCGGCGCCACGCAGCAGCCCACGAAGTCCCAGGCCTCCAGCTCGAACGTCCAGCTTCCCGCAGTGACCGGTGTGCCCGCGAGCACCACGGGCAGGCCCTGGAGGGACAGCCCCGGGGGCAGGGGGCCACTCGACGGCGTCAGCGTGAAGGCGTGCACCGGATCCACACGGGGGTCCCCGCCCACGGCGTCCAACGCCACGTGATACGGCACGCCCACGACCCCGTTCGGGAGGGAGTCGTTGAGGATCGTGATCGGCGTGCCGGTCGTAGCGGAGTCGACGCCCGTCCGGACGGTTCCACGGGCGTAGGTCAGCACCCATTCGAACCAATAGCGGCTGGAGGGTTCCAGGCCGCCGAGCTCGTGCTGGAACGCCGGCTGACTGCCCCCGGCAAACCCGCCGTAGCCGGCTCCGAAGGGGTACACCGTGCCGAGCGCGGGCGTGGGCCCGTACTCGAGACGGAGATCGAACATCCCGATGTTGCCGCCGACCTCGTCTCCGTGGAGTTCCACGAAGAAGCTGGTCGCGGTGATGGGGCTGTTCGAGGGGGGTCCCCACGTACGGCCGCTGAAGGTGCCGCCCAGCACCGTCACGGCGACGGAGGCCGTATCCGCCAGCCCGCCCGGATCGGTGGCCACCACCTCGATCGAATACGAGCCCGCCTCGTGCTCCTGCGGAGTCCAGGTCACGTCCGTTCCCGTGCCCAGGACACCGCCGAGCGGAGGATAGCCGCGCCAGCGCCATTCGATCTGCGCGCCGGCCAGAGGTCCGGTCTCCGGATCCAGCGCGTCCGCGCGCAGCCGGATCGGCGTGCCCACCGCGAAGGTCTCGTTCACGCCAGGCTGGAGGATCCGCACCGTGGGAGGCGCGGGGGGCGGGGGAGGAGGGGGTGCCGCGAGGATCTCGAGCTGCACGGGCAGATCACGGCCGGTCGCGGCGTCCGGGGCGCCCACGCGCACGACCGCCGTGTACAGGCCCGACGCGAGGCCCGACGTGTGCGCCCGCAGCGCCAGGGTGGTCGGCGTCCGCGATCCCTCGAGGCGCGCGTCGAGCCAGGGGACGGGAGCCACCGTCTCCACCACCAGCCCCTCGACCACCGCGTCGGGAAGGGTCGCGACGAGCACGTCGGCGGCGAGGGTGTCCGTGGAGCCGTCGGCCGTCTGCCACGTGATGGCTCCGGGGTGCAGCACGAGTGCCGGGCGCGGCTGCACCGCCACTGCGGTCGCGGCGCTCCATCGGCCCGGGCGTCCTGCGCTCGTGCGGCCTCGCACCCGTACGCGCCACGAGCCGCTCGAGTCGAAGGCCAGCGTCGCGGAGGGTCCGCTCACGGAGGAGGACCGCCCGTCGGCGAAGAGGCTGTCCCGACCCCAGACCCAGTCGTAGGTCCCGGCACCGGGGAGCGGGGGCACCGTGAACGAGGCCGAGCCCCCTTCCGTGGGCACGTCGGACGGGGTCGGTGCAGCCGGCACGAACGACGTCAGCACGAGCGTCACGTCGGTGGGGATGCCCGCCCCGACATCGACGTCGGTGCTGCCCAGCGCCCACACGGCGTCGTCCGCGTCCCAGGCCTCGGCGTGCACGGCGTAGCGTCCCGGTCGCAGCCCCGGCACCGTCGTGGCGGTGGCGCCGTCGAGCGGTCGCGTCCGGTCGGAAGGCCCCCGCAGCACCAGCTCCCCGCGGTCGGGCGCGATCGCACCGGTCTCGGCGGCCAGGCGGACGAGCAACGTCCCCGTGTCGGGGGCGGTGCTTCCACGGTCGCATGCGCCCAGCGTGGAGACGATCAGCGCCGCGGGGAGGGATCTGGAGCGCATGGACGTGTCCGGGGCCGGAGGAGTGCCAGACGAGAAGGCCTGCCTCAGTCTAACGCCTCCGTGCGACGGCGCCCGCGCGTCGCGAGGGTTCAGCTCGGGGCCGGCGGCTCCCCTTCCTCCAGCAGTACGGGAAGGCCGGTCCACGATGCCATCCAGGCAGAGAAGGCGCCCGGGGGTTGCGGGGGCGCGATGAGATTGCCCTGTACCGCGTCACACCCCAGCGCCCGCAGGCGGTCCAGCACCGGCGCCGTCTCCACGCCTTCCGCGACGACCCGCAGCCCGAAGTTGTGGGCCAGGTCGATCACGGCCTTCACGATGAACTCGTCGGTCCCGCGCTCGACGTCCACGATGAACGAGCGGTCGATCTTGAGGACGTCGATGGGGAGGCGCGACATGTAGGTGAGCGAGGAGTATCCGGTGCCGAAGTCGTCGAGCGCGATGCCGACGCCCATGCCGTGGACGCGCGCGAGGACCTCGCTGCCTCGGGTGGCATCGGCCATCAGCACCGTCTCCGTGATCTCGAACTGCAGCCAGTCCGGGCGTGCACCCGCATCGGCGAGGATCCGTGCGACCTGGTCGGGCAGGTCGTCCTCCAGGGAACGGGCGGACAGGTTGGCCGACAGGCGCAGCGGCAAGCCTGCGGCCCGCCAGGCTGCGCACTGGCGCAGGCCGGTTCGCAAGACCCAATTCGTCAGCTGCCGGATCGAGCCGGTCTGTTCCGCGATCTGGACGAAGCGCTCCGGCGCCAGCGGCCCATGTTGCGGGTGGGCCCACCGGGCGAGCGCTTCGACCCCCAGCACCGCTCCCGTGCGCAGGTCGACCAGCGGCTGGTAGTGGAGTTGCAGATCGTCGGAGGCGATCGCCTGCACCAGCTCGGCCCCCATCGAGAGCCGGAGCGGGCTGTGGCGATCCAGGTGCGGCGCATACACCGAGGCTCCGCTCCGTTGCTCCTTGGCCAGATACATCGCGACGTCGGCGCGTTGCAGCAGCGTGTCCGGTGAGGCGCCGTGCTGGGGATAGAGCACCACGCCGAGGCTGGCCCGCACCTCCAGGCGCTGGCCTTCCACGGCGATGGGAGGCTCCAACGCCTCGAGCAGCTTCCGGGCGACCACGTCCGGACCCTCCTGCGCGAGAGAGGGGAGGAGAAGCGCGAACTCGTCTCCGCCCAGGCGGGCCAGGGTGTCCGATTCCCGGAGCACGGCGCGTAGGCGGGTCGCCACCTGCTTGAGCACGAGATCCCCCGCGTGGTGTCCGAGGGTGTCGTTGATCTCCTTGAAGTGGTCCAGGTCGAGCACCATGAGCGCGAACGTGCGCTGCTCTCGCCGCGCGAGCGCGAGGGCCTGCTCGAGTCGGTTGCGGAACAGGGCCCGGTTGGGCAGGTCGGTCAGCTCGTCGTAGTAGGCCAGGTACTGGATGCGCTGCTCCATGTGCCGGCTCTGCTTGCGGACCGAAGCCTCCCGCAGCTCGCGCTCGATGGCGGGCACCAGGCGCCGCAGGTTTCCCTTCATCAGGTAGTCATGCGCGCCGCTCTTCATGGCGTCCACCGCGGTATCCTCCCCCAGGGTGCCGGACACGAAGATGAACGGCAGATCCAGCCCCCGAGCCGTCACCAGACGCAGGGCCTCGGTGCCCGTGAATCCCGGCATCGAGTAGTCGGCGATGATGAGATCCCAGGCCCGGCGATCCAGGGCGTGGACGAGACTGTCGGCCGAGAAGACGCGTTCCCAATCCACGTCGAACCCGCCCTTGCGCAGCTCCCGGATGACGAGCAGCGCATCGTTCTCGGAATCTTCGACCAGCAACAAACGGAGCGGTTGGGCCATGATGTCTAGATCGGCGGAGGCTCGTTGAGGGACAGCCAGTAGGCGGAGAGCTGTCGGATCACGTCCAGGAACTCGTCGAAGTCGACGGGCTTGCGGATGTAGCTGTTGGCGCCGGCGAGATAGCCTGAACGGCGATCCTCCTCTTCCCTGGAAGAGGTCAGGATGACGACCGGGAGCAGGCGGGTGCGGGTGTCCTGACGCAGGCGCCGCAGCACGTCGAGGCCACGGATCTTCGGCAGGTTGAGGTCGAGCAGGACCAGGGAAGGCAGGGGGGGCAGCGCCTCTTCGGGCTCCCGACCCGGCCCCAGCAGATACGCCAGGGCAGCGGCCCCGTCCCGGGCCACCGTGACTTCGGCGGTGATGGCGTTGCGACGCAGGGCCCTCATGGTGAGCTCCACGTCGTTGGGCTCATCCTCCACGAGGAGGATGCGCACTTCGTTCATCCGCGCCCTCCGCAATGCGAGGGGATGCCCGGGTCCTGGAGGGACGTCCGGAACGCTCGAAGAGGGGGGATCGGACGCTCGCAAGATAAGGCTACGCTCCGTTGGAAGCCAACGCGGTCGAAGGACGCATCGCGTCGTCCGAGCTCCCCGCCCCGGTCGGGAGCGTGAAGAAGAAGGTGGCGCCTACGTCCGGTTCTGCTTCCACCCAGATGCGCCCCCCGTGTCGGGCGACGATGCGGCTGACGGTGGCCAGGCCTACACCGGTGCCCGGAAACTCGGTATCGGGGTGCAGGCGCTGGAAGGCGCCGAAGACGCGATCGGCGTACGCCATGTCGAAGCCGACCCCGTTGTCGCGTACGAAGTAACGGTCGCCCTCGGTGGTCTCGACCACGCCGAATGCGATCCGTGCGGGGGAGCGCTCGGAGGAGAATTTCCAGGCGTTGCCGAGCAGGTTCTCGAGCGCGATGCGCAACAGGGGCGGGTCACCGAGCGCCTCCACCCCGGGTTGGATGTCCACGAGGACCTCCCGCGCGGGCTCGTCCTGGGCGAACGCTGCAGCGATCTCCATGGCCAGGCGACTCATGTCCACGACGTGCCGGTGCAGGGGCGTCCGCGTCACGCGCGCGAGGGCAAGGAGCGCGTCGATCAGTTCACCCATGCGCTGGGTGGAGGCCCGGATGCGGTGCAGGTGTTGCTGCGCCTCGGGGGGCAAGTCGCGGAGGTGATCCTCCAGGAGCGCCACGCTGAAGCCGTCGATGTGGCGCAGCGGCGCACGGAGGTCGTGGGAGACGGAGTACGAGAACCGCTCCAGCTCCCGGTTGGCCAGCTCCAGCTCGTTCGTTCGCTCCTGGACCCGCTGCTCCAGACGAGCATTGAGGTCCCGGATCTCCTGTTCGCTCCGCTTGCGGAAGGACAGGTCGAAGACCGAGCTGAGCACCAGCAGACCTTCGTCCGTGTCGATGGGGCTCAAGCCGATCTCGACGGGGAACTCCGTTCCGTTCTGTCTGCGCGCGTACAGCTCGCGACCGGCCCCCATCATGCGGGGTTGCGGCTGACGCGTGTAGCCGTGACGGTCCTCCTCGTGGTAGCCGCGGAAGCGGTCCGGAACCAGCACCTCGATGGGCCGGCCGACGAGCTCGTCCTGCCGATACCCGAACATGCGCTCGGCCGCCGCGTTGAGCGAGGCGACGGTGCCGTCGCGCCACGTGGCGATGATCGCGTTCGGAGCCTGCTCGACGAGGAGGCGGAACCGCTCCTCCGCCCGTTCGCGCTCGCTCAGGTCGGACAGGAAGGCACTGTAGGTGCCTCCGTGCGTGGGACTGGCCCGGGTCAGCACCAGCTCGACAGGGATCTCCGACCGGTCCCGGTGCAGCGCCCGGACCTGCACCCGCCGATCCAGGAACGGCGTCGGGTCGTCACGGAGCGCGTCGACAACGGCAGCGGTCTCGGGGTCCGTCGGAGCCTGGGGGAGCAGGAGCCGGCCCAGCGTGCTGCCGAGCGCTTCCGATCCGGCCCACCCGAACAGGCTCTCCGCACGAGGATTCCAGTAGGTGATGGCCCCTCGTGCATCGAATCCCACCACGGCGTCGAGGGCGCCGTCCAGGATCGAGCGCATGTGTGCTTCGCGCTGGCGGAGCGTCTCGTCCGCGAGGCGCCGGGCCGTCTCCGCCCGCTGCAGGCGACGCGCGCTGATCAGGATCACGGTCGACAGCACCACGATGGTCGCGATCGCCATGAGCGCAACGCCGAACTCGGTGTTCCACCAGCCCAGGCGCTGGCCCCACAGCCGCAGCCATCCCACGCCGACCGGCACGAGGACGGTCGCGACCAGGAGGCCGCGGATCGCCTTGTTGCCCGCGGCGTCGCTCATCAGCACGCCCGAGACCAGGTTGCTGCGGTCCGCCAGGAGGAGGCCGAGCGCGAGCAGGAAGTGCAGCAACGCCGTGTGCACGGCCATCGCCGAGTGGGAGCCGATCGAGTAGAGGGAGCCCAGGTCGTAGAGGTACGCGATCAGCGTGACGCCCGACAGCAGGAGCGCGACCGTCGCGAACGGCCAGACGAAGAAGCGGGACCTGCGGCCGAGCAGGAGCGACACGCCGATGCCGAACGCGAGGAAGCAGGTGGCCGTGAGGGGAGACATCCGGCCGGGTGTGCCGGAGATCAAGACGTCCCGGTCCGGGACCAGGAGCTCATCCAGGCCCAGCGTGGTCCCGAGCACGTCCTGGCTCACGGTGAGGAGCGCCAGGAGCACGACAGCGCCGGCGAGCGTCGCCACCAGCGCGGCCCGGAAGCGAGGGCGGGCTCCGACCGCGACGAGCGCCGACCCCGACAGGATGAACCCGAGGGCGGTGTTCGCCTTCATGGACGCGACCCCGGGGAAGGGCGCGCGCAGGACGGGAAGATCGGCGAACCAGGCGACCAGGACGAGCCCGCCACCCAGCGCGACGAGGGCTCCCAGGGCCCGACTCAGGGGTTCGAGCCGTCGAGCCCGAGGGCGCGGGGGATCGGTGGTCACCACGTGGACTCCAGCACCGAGGGGGTACGGAACCCCCGCGGGGCGGATGGTGCGGATCGGTTCAGCCTGGCCAAACCCACAGAGAAAGAGCTATCGGCTCCGGGAACGGATTTCAAGGGACTGTGCATCGGAGTGGGGGCGGCCGCCCGAAGATGGGCGAACCGCCGCCACACCCGACGCTAGAAGTGGATGTGTCCGCCCAGATCCACCACGAAGAAGCGCATGGTGGCGTCATTCTCCTCGTCGGCGAAGTCCGCCTCGTAGCCGTACAAGCGGAAGCCGGGGACCAGCGAGAAGCGAGGCGAGAGCGCCAGGTCGACGCCGGCGCCTACCTCGAAGCCCGGCGCCCAGTCCGAATCGGAATCCTCGATCTCCGTCTGGTGCAGGATGACACCTCCGCGGATCCAGGGCAGGGCGCTGCTTCCTTCCTGCGCGAAGCCCAATTTCACACCCGCATCCACTCCGCGACCGCTGCGGTCGCCGACACACGCGTCGCCGTCGCAGTTGAACCGGTACCAGGAGCCACCGGCGTAGACGCTGGCGGAGCGTGCGAACGCGTACATGACGTCCGCGCCGGCGGACAGGCCGGCGGTTTCGTCGTTGTCCGAGATGTCGCCGATGGGGATCGCCGCACCTACCCGTCCTTCGATGGACCAGGGGTTGACGATCTGGGCGGCGGTGGGAGTGGCGAGGCCGGCGGCCGCGCTCGCGGAGCAGCACAGAGCCAGGATCGCTCTGGTCATGGTCGGGTCCTCCCGTCGTTGAGGGGCCTGCGATCGATCGGCCGAAGCCCGGGGGGCGGCGTGACGGCCGGAGGAAGACAGGGGCAGGGCCGGTGCCCGACGGCCCGGCTGCGTCCCGCGGGGGCCCCGGAGCGGCCGGAATCGGCGCCGCGACGCCAGATCCGGCGGTTCGACCCCCGCTCCGGGGCCGGAAGAACCTTCCGGGTCCGACGCGCGGGTCGGGCCGGAGTGAAACACGGTGGGATGGCTGCGGAGCCCGACCACCGGGACTACGTTGATCTCGACCCGCATCCAGGAGGATCGACCATGGAACGTCGGCGTTTCTTCGGCACCACCGTCGCAGGAGGCGTGGGGATGGCGCTCTCCACCACCGGCTGCGGACCGGCCCCGACCCCCGCTCGGGGGGGTGCCCCCGCCGCGCAGACGGTTCCGCCGTTCGAACTGGACGAGGTCACCGTCGACCAGCTCCAGCGCGCGATGGACAGCGGCGAGCGCTCGGCGCGCAGCATCACGCAGCTGTACCTCGAGCGGATCGAGGCGCTCGATCGCCAGGGCCCGGAGCTCGGGTCGGTCATCGAGGTGAACCCGGAAGCGCTGGAGATCGCCGAGGCCCTCGATGCGGAGCGTCGGGAGCGCGGTCCCCGCGGTCCGCTGCACGGCGTTCCGGTCGCGCTGAAGGACAACATCGACACACACGACCGGATGACCACCACCGCGGGCTCGCTCGCGCTCGAGGGCTCCATCGCGCCGCGCGATGCCTTCATCGTGGAGCGGCTGCGCGCCGCCGGCGCCATCGTGCTCGCCAAGCTGAACATGAGCGAGTGGGCGTACTTCCGCGGCGAGCGCGCCACCTCGGGCTGGAGCGGCAGGGGAGGGCAATGCCGCAATCCGTACGCGCTGGACCGCAATCCCTGCGGATCCAGCTCGGGCTCGGGCGCGGCTGCGTCCGCGAACCTGGCCGCGCTGACCATCGGCACGGAGACGGGCGGGTCGATCATGTGTCCGTCCTCGAGCAACGGGGTGGTGGGCATCAAGCCCACGGTGGGCTTGTGGAGTCGGTCCGGGATCATCCCCATCTCGCACTCGCAGGACACGGCGGGTCCCATGTGCCGCAGCGTGCGGGACGCAGCGCTGCTTCTCGGCCCGCTGACGGGTGTCGACCCTCGGGATGAGGCCACCCTCGCCAGTGAGGGGCGCTTCCACGCGGACTACACGCAGTTCCTGGACGCGGGCGGGCTGCGCGGGGCGCGCATCGGCGTCGCGCGCAGCTTCGGGGGCTTCGACCCACGCATCGTCACCCTGTTCGACGAAGCGATCGAGGCGATGCGGGCCGAGGGTGCGGTGATCGTCGATCCCGCGAACCTCGAGCAGTCCAACTGGAACGACAATCTGCCGTTGCTGCTGCTGGAGTACGAGTTCAAGGCCGATCTGAACGCCTACCTGGCCACGCTGGGCCCGGAGGCACCGGTCCGGACCCTCGCCGACATCATCGCCTTCAACGAGCGCAACGCGGACCGCGAGATGCCCCACTTCGGGCAGGAGCGCATGATCGCCGCCGAAGCGCGCGGCCCGCTCACGGACCGCGACTATCTGGACGCCAAGCGGATCATCCAGCGCGCGAACCGCGAGGACGGCATCGACCGCCTGATGGATCAGCACGGTCTGGATGCGATCGTGGCGCCTACCCGCGACCTCCCCTGGCCCACGGACCACATCAAGGGCGACCGTTCCGACGGAGGGAGCTCCGCGGGCCCGGCCGCGATCGCGGGCTATCCGGACATCAGCGTCCCCATGGGCTTCGTGAAGGGCCTGCCCGTCGGCATCTCCTTCTTCGGCAGGGCCTGGAGCGAACCGGTCCTGCTCCGCATCGCCTACGCCTACGAGCAGGCCACCCACCACCGTCGCGCCCCGACCTTCGCCCCGACCCTGGGCTGAGCGAGCGGCGGTCCACGCCGTGCTTGCGCCTGGCTCCCAGGCATGGCAGCATAGCCGCATCTCTGTGTATGGTGCGACACGCGGGGTGTCGGTCCTGGGATTGCGCCAAGGAGGAGCGGTGGTGCCGGGTAGGTCGGAGGGGCTACGACGTAGTGCGGCGACCCTGCTGCTCGGCGCGGTGGCGGCCTGTGGCGGCGTGGAAGGGACCGCCGATTCCGGCGCGGGGGTGCGCGTGACGGACAGCGCCGGCGTGGCCATCGTCTCGAACGAGGGGCCGCTCCTCACCGGTGCCGACCGCTGGGTGGTCGACCTCGGCGAAGAGGGCCGGTACGGCTACGGGGACGACCCCGACGAGGGGCTGATGTTTCCGATGGCCGCGCGCAGCCTGTCCGACGGCCGCGTCGTGGTCGGCGACCAGGGGACCCGACAGCTCAAGCTCTTCTCCCCCGACGGCCGCTTCCTGCAGTCGGTCGGGCGCGATGGCGAAGGGCCCGGGGAGTTCCGGAGCGTGTTCGGGCTCTGGGTCACCGCGGGAGACACCCTGGTGGTGTGGGACATCGCCTTGGCGCGGCTCACGCGCTTCGACGCCGCCGGCCGGCACATCGCCTCGCGGGCGCTGCCCGGAGACCCGACCCCGCCGGTCCTGTTGGGTCTTCTCCCGGATGGTTCGCCGGTGGGCACATTCCCGGCGGAGGACGCGTTCGAAAGCGCCATGACGCGACCGCCCGGTACGCGGATCCAGACGCAGGACGCCCTCGCCCGCTTCGACGGGGCAGGCCGCGCGCCGAGTACGATCGCGAGCAGGCCGGGGGACGTGCTGGAAGTGACGCGCTTCGAAGGCGCGCCCGCGATCGGGTCTCCCCGCTTCAGCCCGCAGCCCACGTGGGCACTCCACGACGCGCGGATCTTCTACACGCCGGCCGCATCGTTCGAGGTGCAGATGCTGGACGGGAACGGTGCGCTGCAGTGGATCACCCGCCGCCCGGAGGGAGACCTCCGCATCACGGACGAGATGATCGCGGCCTACAAGGCCTGGGCGATCCGGTTGGAGGAGGCCAATCCCGACCGGTTCCGAGGCACCCGCGCCCGGATGGAGGACGCCGTCTTCCCGGAGCGCAAGCCGTCCGTGGGCACCCTCCTCGTCGACGCGCGCGGCAACGTCTGGGCCCGCCCGGTCGATATGCCGTTCGACTCCCTGGCGGACTGGTCCGTCTTCTCGCCCGAGGGCCGCTGGATCACGGACGTGACCGTGCCAGGGATGCCGTGGACCATCCTGGAGATCGGAGATGCGCACCTGCTCGCGCGCACCACGGACGCCTTGGACGTCCCGTACATCGTGCGCGTGCCGCTGCGCAAGCCCGGCGGCACACCGAGCGCGGGAGCTCGCTGAAGACCGGTCGTACCGGACGGCGCTGCGGAGCAAGGGGTCGGACCCGGACGGCGTGGTGCGGTCGCCTCCGCGCGACCGGGCGTCCCGCTCGAGGTGTCCAACCAGCATCTGCCGGTGCTGGAGGCCGGTCCTACTTCCCGTCGGTCAGGCGCGCCGCCAGCGTGCCTCCGTCGCCCGGGAGCAGGACGACGGCCTCGTTCGCGGGCACCGAGCACTTCACGGCCATCGCGGGCGCGCCCGCCGCCACCGTATAGAACCGCGTCGGTTGATCCTCCGGACGCGCGATGGCCATGCGCCCGTCGGCGCCGTGCGCGGCCAACCAGACCATCACGGTCTCGGCGGCACCCGTGAGGTTCACGTAGAGCAGGGTGCGCGCGGACGCGATGCAGAGCGGCGTGATCTCCATCGTGTGGACCCGTCCTCCTTACTTGGTGGCGTCGGTGGGATCGACCCGGAAGTCGGGCTTGAGCGTCCAGCCGAGCACCAGGTGGGTGTTGAGGCGCGAATAGGCGTCGAGGACGTCGCTCTCATACGCGACGGCGGGCCAGCCCAGCTCGCGCAGCAGGCGGAAGCGCTCCAGGTCGATCCAGCGGATCATGGTCTCCCGTAGTCCGCCGAGCGCCACCAGCACGGACGCGTAGACCAGCCGTGCCAGGAGGGCTGCCGCGATCAGGAGCAGCAGGGGCCGCAGGTCGAAGGCGAGCGTGGCCGGCCCCAGCGCGCCCAGGGCTTCGTGCAGCTCGGCGGCCACGATCCACACCATCACACCGACAAGCGCCGCCAGCACGTTGACGAGGGCATCCACGGCGTGACGCGCTTCGGCGACCTCGGTGCGGGCCTTGTCGGACAACACACCCCACAGACGCGTCCAGAGCGCTGCGGTCGGCATCCCGAAGCGCCGCTCGGCGTAGTCGTCGAGCGCCGCCAGACGATTGCCGAAGCGGGTCGGCTGCATCCAGCTCAGCTCCTGCGGATAGGCGCTGCGTGCGCGGCGGGCGCGGGCCATGCGGCCCTCCGCGATGCCCTGCGCGACATCCAGGATGCGCTCCGTGCGCGGACTGGCGCTCCACTCCCGCCACCACACCAGCTCCGCCTCCAGATCGGCATCGTGCACCTGCGCCGGGGTGTCGTCCTCCGGCGCGGGCACGAGCGAGGCCCGTTGCAGGGGCAGGAGCGCGTCGGCCAGCCCCGCCACCCAGTCCGGGTCCAGGTCGCGTCCGTCCGCCTGCGCGGCCAGCACCGCCGACCGCGCCCGGGCTGCGGACGCCTTCCACTCGGGCGCGGCCCCGGGCATGCCCTCGACGGGGATCGCGACGAACCGGCCGTCCGGGCTCCACTTCAACGCCGTGTGGCGGTCGGACCACCGCTGACGTTCCGCTTCGAGCGCCTCGGCCCGGGCCACCGAGCGGGTGAGCAGCGCGTCGTGGACCGGGCCGAGCGGGACCTCGGCCAGCAGGTACTGGAGCCCGCCCTTGGCGGCCAGGAACAGGAAGGCCAGCACCAGGATGAGCAGGACCGGCCAGGTCGCGGCGGCCCAGGAGGCGGTGAACGCCGTGACGGTGGCGCCCAGCCCGTCCAGACCTCCGAACCCGGTGCGATAGAGGTGGATCCCCCCGGCGAGGATGAGCGCCGGCGCCAGTCCGGCCGCGAGGAAGCTCCGGTCGATGAGCTTGCCGACGGCGCTGGTGACGGATTCCAGGATCGCGTTCACGCGGGTCAGACTTCGTGCAGCGAGCAGGGGTTCTCATCGGTGAAGTGACCCACGACCGAGCACCAGTGCTGCCGGTGCCGCTCACCCCAGGCGACGATGGCGCGCTCGATCACGTCCTCCACTCCGGCGCGCCGCAGGTTGCCCAGCAGCAGCCGGACCGGGACCCGGGCCAGGGCGATCCCGGTCGGGCCCCGCAGCTCGACGAGCTGTCCGGGCGGGCGGGCGACGGCGGCCGCGACGGCCTCGGCCATCCGGCTCCCCGCCGACAGGACGGTCGGCGCATCGGGTGCGGGCTCCTGCCAGCCCTCGAGCTCGGCGCGCGAGAGGCCGAGCGCGCCCCCGAGCGTCGAGGCGAGATCCGGGTCGCCCTGGTCGGGTCGGCGGATCGGAACCTCGAACCCCTCCGCGTCGCGCGCTTCGCTCATGATCGCTCCAGCGTCCGAAGTGGGGGCCGGGCCTGCGGCCCGTCGCGGGCCGGACGCGGGGGAGGGTAGGGAGGGAGGACGGGCCGTCGCAACCGACATCCCTCCACCCGGGATCCTCGAGACCCGCGCATCGCCTTGTCGCCCGCCGCCCCGCCGGGGCATGTTGGGCGCCGGAACCGCTCCCGCCCTCTGGACCCGGACGCCATGAGCACGACACCGCCGATCCTGTACACCTGGACCGATGAGGCCCCGGCCCTGGCCACGTACGCCTTCCTCCCCGTCATCCGGGCCTTCGCCGGTGCCGCCGGCGTCCCGGTGGAGACGCGGGACATCTCGTTGGCCGGGCGCATCCTGGCGGTGTTCTCCGACCGGCTCGAGCCGGCCCGCAGGGTCCGCGACGACCTCGCGGAGCTGGGCCGCCTGGTGGAGACGCCGGAAGCCAACGTCATCAAGCTTCCGAACGTGAGCGCGTCCATCCCGCAGATGAAGGCGTGCATCGCGGAGCTGCAGGCGAGGGGCTACGCGCTGCCCGACTATCCGGACGAGCCCTCGACGGACGAGGAGCGCGACATCCGTGCGCGCTACGACAAGGTGAAGGGGAGCGCCGTGAACCCCGTGCTGCGCCAGGGCAACTCCGACCGCCGCGCACCCCGGTCGGTCAAGGAGTACGCGCGCGCCAACCCGCCCCGCATGCGGGCCTGGCCGGAGGACTCGGGCACCCACGTCGCGACGATGGGGAGCGGGGACTTCCGGAGCAACGAGCGCTCCGTGACGCTGACGGCGGCCACCACGGCGCGCATCGAGCATGTCGCCGAAGACGGGAACGTGACCGTGCTCAAGGACGGACTGGCGCTGAAGGCCGGCGAGGTGCTCGACGCCACCTTCATGAGCAAGCGGGCGCTGGTCGCGTTCCTGACGGAGCAGGTGCAGGACGCCAAGGCCCGGGGTGTGCTGTTCTCGCTGCACCTCAAGGCCACCATGATGAAGGTCTCCGACCCCATCCTGTTCGGTCATGCGGTACGGGTCTTCTTCGCCGATGTCTTCCGTGCGCACGGCGCGACGCTGGAGCGGATCGGTGCCGACCCCAACAACGGCCTCGGCGACGTGCTGGGCAAGATCCGCCAGCTTCCCGAAGACCAGCGGTCGGCGATCGAGGGTGCGATCGCGCAGGCCTACGCGGACGGGCCCGCGCTCGCGATGGTCAACTCCGACAAGGGCATCACCAACCTGCACGTCCCGAGCGACGTGATCATCGACGCCTCGATGCCGCCCCTGATCCGCGACTCCGGTCGGATGTGGAACGCGGCCGGCGCGCTCCAGGACACCAAGGCGGTGATCCCGGACTCCAGCTACGCGGGCATCTACGACGCCGTGGTGCGGGACTGCCAGGCGCATGGGCAGTTCGACCCGTCCACCATGGGCAGTGTCCCGAACGTGGGCCTGATGGCGCAGAAGGCCGAGGAGTACGGGTCGCACGACAAGACCTTCGAGATCGCGACCGCGGGGACGGTGCGCATCGTGGACGCCGAGGGGCGCACGCTGCTGGAGCACGCCGTGGAGCCCGGCGACATCTGGCGCGCGTGTCAGACCAAGGACGCGGCCATCCGCGACTGGGTCAAGCTGGCGGTGACGCGCGCCCGGGCCAGTGGCGCCCCCGCCGTGTTCTGGCTGGACCGCGCGCGCGCACACGACGCCGAGCTCATCACCAAGGTGGAGCGCTACCTGGCGGACCACGACACGAACGGCCTGACGCTCGAGATCCTCGCGCCCGTGGACGCCATGCGCTACTCGCTCGAGCGCATCCGCCGGGGAGAGGACACCATCTCCGTCACCGGCAACGTGCTGCGCGACTACCTGACGGACCTCTTCCCGATCCTGGAGATCGGAACGAGCGCGCGCATGCTGTCCGTCGTCCCGCTACTCAACGGCGGAGGCCTGTTCGAGACGGGTGCGGGCGGCTCCGCACCCAAGCACGTGCAGCAGTTCCAGGAGGAAGGGCACCTGCGCTGGGATTCGCTCGGCGAGTACATGGCGCTGGCCGCGTCGTTCGAGCATCTGGCGGATGGGTTCCAGGCCCCGGGGGCCCGGGTCCTGGCGGACGCGCTGGATGCCGCCGTCGCCGACTACCTCCGCCACGATCGCTCGCCGGGTCGCGACGTGGGTCAGCTCGACAATCGCGGAAGCACGTTCTACCTGACCCTCTACTGGGCTCGGGCGCTCGCGGCCCAGACGGAGGACGCGGCGCTGGCGGACCGCTTCCGGCCCGTCGCCGAAGCGCTGTCCGCCAACGAGGCACGGATCGTCGAGGAGCTCAACGCCGCACAGGGTCGCGCCGAGGATCTCGGTGGCTACTACATGCCCGATCCCGCGCGGGCGGACGCGGCCATGCGGCCCAGCCCGACGCTGAACGGGGTGCTGGAGGGGGTGTAGCGGGCGCGAGGCCCGGCCTCGTGGCCGGGCCGAAGCGTCCGGATACGACGAGGGGGCGGCGCGGTGGCCGCCCCCTCGCGTCGTATGGGGAGAAGGTGCGCTCGCTCACCCCCCCACCGGCCGCACCGGCTCGACCGGCGGGCCGTGGATGCCGTTCCGGGCCAGCAGGTCGTAGAGCTCCGGCAGGGTCGTCTCGATGGCCGTGTTGAGATCGGCCACGACCGCGTCCAGGTCGGGTCGGATGCCTTCGAAGGTCTCCTGCTGCTGTGCCGTCGGGGGCGACTGCGAATTGATCATCTGCGACTTGAGGCCGTTCAGCCGGTTGCGCACGGGCGGGAGGGAGGGCGCCTCCTCCTCGTCGTCGTTCCCGCCGGGGCCACCCAGCAGGCGCCGACGGAGCTCCGCCACCTCCGCCTTCACGGCGTCGGTGCGCTCCTTCACGGCGGCCGGTGCGTCCTCACGCTCCGAGACCCACTGCGCGGCCGCGTCCACGCGGTCACGCAGGGCGTTCACGGCGTCGGCGGCATCGGCCGCCGTCTTCTGCAGGGCCGTGAGCGACACCAGCATGTCGTAGCGGCGCCGCCGGTCGGCGTCCGCCACCGTCACCCTCGCGTCTCCACGCACCTGCACGGTCGTGGTGTGCTCGGCACTCCCGGTATTCAGCGTCACCCGGTACTCGCCAGGGATCACCAACGGTCCCAACTCGGAGAGGTTGAGCGCACCGGCGAGTCCCTCGCCCAGCTCCCCGAACGGTTCTGCGCGCAGATCCCACACCACGCGGTGCAGCCCCGCGTCGGCGGAGCCCTTCAGCTCGCGCACGGTGGCGCCGGAGCGGTCGGCGATGGTCAGCGTCACCGAATCGTCCGTCGCGCCTCCCAGCCAGTAGTCCAGGTAGGCGCCGAACGCGGGGTTCTCGGCCCGATAGTCGCGGCCCCCGAGGAACCAGCCGTTCTCGTTGGGGATGAACTGCCGCGCCGGGCGCGGATCGAACAGGTGGCTGCCGGCGGCCAGCACGGTGGGCGACATCTGCTGCAGCGAGGAGATGTCGTCGTACACCAGGAAGCTCCGACCATGGGTGGCCAGCACCAGGTCCCGGTCCCGCGGATGGACCACCAGGGCGTAGACCGCGACGGTGGGCATCGTGGGCCAGGCTGTCCAGTGCGCGCCGCGGTCCAGCGAGGAATACAGCCCGAACTCCGTGCCCAGGTGCAGGAGGTCGGGGTTGAAGGGATCCTCCTCGATCACGTAGACCGGTCCCCGCTCCAGGTTGGAGGCGATCGAGCGCCAGCTCTGGCCGTAGTCCGTGCTCACGAACACCCAGGGACGGAAGTCGTTGCTGCGGTGTCCGTCGAAGCTGGCGTACACGGTCCCTTCGGAGGCGCGCGAAGGCGTGAGACGGCTCACGTACAGCAGGGGCGCCACGCCGCGGATCCGGTCGGTCAGGTCGGTCCAGGTGGCACCGCCGTCGCGGGTGACGTGCACGGTGCCGTCATCGGTGCCCACGTACAGGAGGTCGGCGTCCAGCGGCGACTCGGCCAAGGCCGTGATGTTGCCGAAGGACGCCATGCCGTCGTGGCGGGACAGCGCGATGTCCTCCCCGCGCACGCCCATGATCTGCAGCGTGTCGCGGTCCAGCGCCCGGGTCAGGTCCGGGGAGATGGGCGTCCACGAGTGCCCGCGATCGGTGGAGCGGAAGACCCGGTTGCCGCCGGTGTAGAGCGTCGTGGAGTTGTGGGACGACACGACGATGGGCGTCGTCCAGTTCCAGCGCAGCTCGCCCTCCTCGGGCGGGACCTGCGGCATGATGGACGTGCGTTCGCCCGTCCTTCGATCGTAGCGGACGATGCGCCCGTTCTGGCAGTTCGTGTACATGGTCTCGTCGTCGCTCGGATCGACCGCCACGAACATCCCGTCGCAGGCCAGCATCTGGTACCAGTGCTCGTTGGCGATGCCCTGCCGGTCGCGCACCGCGCTGGGCCCGCCCCAGGTGGCGTTGTCCTGCATGCCGCCGAAGATGTGGTAGGGCTCCTGCATGTCCACGGCGACGTGGTAGAACTGCCCGATGGGATAATTGTTCAGGTGCTCCCAGGTCGCCGCCTTGTCGCGGCTCACCCAGATGCCCCCGTCATTGCCGTCGATGAGGTGTCGGGAGTTGGAGGGATCGATCCAGAACGCGTGGTGGTCGAGGTGCACGCCCGGCGCGCCGTCGTCCCGGAAGGTCCTGCCGCCATCGTCCGAGATGTGGAGCTGCACGCCGCCCACGTAGATCCGGTCGTCGTCGTTGGGGTCGACCCGGATCTGCGAGAAGTACATCGGCCGCGGGTTGAGCGGGCTCATGCGGGTCCATGACCCACCCTTGTCCTCGGAGCGATAGACGCCGCCGTCCTCCTCGGCCTCCACGATCGCGTACACGACGTTCGGGTCGCTCCGGTAGATGTCGAGCCCGATCCGCCCGGTGGCTCCGTCCGGCAGCCCGTTCGTGAGCTCTGTCCAGGTGCGACCGCCGTCCACGGTCTTGAAGATCCCTCCGGCCTCGTTGCCGCCGTTGAAGCCCCAACCGGTGCGCTGCCGCGCGTAGGCGGCGGCATAGAGCGTCTTCGGATTGAGCGGGTCCATGGCCAGATCGATGGCACCGGTGTGCTCGTCGATGGCCAGGACATGCTCCCATGTGCGACCGCCATCCATGGTGCGGAAGACACCGCGCTCGGGGTTGGGGCCCCACAGGCGGCCCACGGCGGCGACGTAGACGATGTCGGTGTCGAGCGGATGGACCACGATCCGCCCGATGTGGTGCGTCTCGGCCAGCCCCATGTGCGTCCAGGTACGGCCGCCGTCCGTGGACTTGTAGATGCCGTCCCCCCAGGAGGAGCTTTGCCGGTTGTTGGCCTCGCCCGTGCCCACCCAGACGATGTCGGGGTCGTTCGGATTGATGGCGACGTCTCCGATCGAGACCGTGTTCTGTCGGTCGAAGACGTTCTCCCAGGACGTGCCGCCGTTGACGGTCTTGAGCAGCCCGCCGGATGCCGAGGCCGCGTAGAAGATGGACGGATCCGCCTCGTAGACCGCGAAGTCCACCGTGCGGCCGCCCATGGTGGCCGGCCCGACCGCGCGAGGCGTGTAGGCCTCCAGGACGGACTCCGGGATCTGTGCCGCGGCTGGAGTGGCCAGGGCGGCGGTAAGGACGAGGGGCGTCAGGCGCGTGCGGAACGGCGCGGACATCGTAGGGCCTCCGGAAGGGTGGACGCCCGGCAGATTGGACGGGAGGCGGGGGAGGGGCAAGAGGAGGGGCGCTTGCCACGCCCTCCGGGCGTCAGGACGGCCCGTCCGGCACTCCGTCCGTGCTGTAGCGGATCCCCTCCCAGAGGGTCACGTCACGCACGTACATCTCGGTGTCGACGGCATGGCCGTGGATCCCCACCCGCCAGTCGAGATCCGCCCGGATGGGGAAGGCGTCCCGCGTGACGAGCACCACCTGGCGGTCGACGACCACGCTGGTCTCGCCGTCCGCGCGGACCTGCAGGGCGACGTGGTGCCACTGGTCGTCGCCGAGGTCGCCGGTGTCCGCGATGCGCGGCAGGAGGCCCTGTCGGCTCAGCCCGGCTCGCGTACTGTCCCATTTCGCAAGCTCGCCCAGGGGGTAGACGAGGCAGCTGTACCGTTCGGCCTGGAGCACGATCGTGTCCGCGTCCGAGGAGAGGAGGCAGAGTTCCCAGCGCTGTCGGTCGCGCCGTGTAGAGCGATACCGGATGCGCATCTCCAACGTGAACCCACGGGCCAGGCGAAAACGCTGCCGGGAGATGATCCCATCCGAGTACCGACCGTCCCCGAGCAACCTGAGCGCCGGCCCGTCGGCGAGAGACACGGCCCGGGGCTGCGGGTCGCCGCGCTCCTGCCACTGTGCGAGAGAGGCATCCGTGAACCGGTCCAGCAGCAGCACGTCCTCCCGAGGCTCGCCCCGCACGTCCACGACGACAGTGTCGTTCAGCCAGGAGGCATAGTCCGCCACGATCCCGGTCCGCCCCGGTCCGTTGCCCGAGATGCGTCCCAGGCTGTCCACGGACGCGATGTTGGCATCGAGCGAACGCCACTGCACCTCCTCAGGGACCCATTCCTCTCCGACCCACGAACGGAGGCGCGCTGTTGCGTTGACCGAGTCGCCCCATGGGATCACGACCGAGTCGGGAAGGACGGCGAGAGAAGCAGGAGCCCGGGGTGCGCGGACCGGGAGCCAGGAGAGGTTTCCGGAATTGGCGGCTGTCCCCGAGATGCGCGCGAGGACGAGATTCGCTCCGCGGCGCAGATCGCGGATCTCGATCTCGGGGAGCCCGGTCGTCCCGCGTGTGGTTCCTGCGACGGCCACTCCGTCGCCGAAGCATACCACCGGTGCCGGCATCCGCTCCGTGGACAGCACCTCCCACTCGCCGGTGTCGGTGTCGACAACGATCCACCCACTCTTCCAATGGTCGAACACACCGACCACCGCATGGCGGGAATCGGCGCACCAGGCCGGCGCTGTCGACGTGGTGAACGGCTCCACGGCGCGGCTCCAGAGCCGCGTCCCGGATGGACTGAGCAGCACAAGCGAATCGACCGCAGCCGTGAGTACCGCGAGGATCCGTGTCCCGTCCGGCGACCATGCCCCAGCGATCTTGTCCGTCCCCGTCACCAGCGGACGGACGGCGCCGTCCTCGCGTACGAGCTGGAGGTCCAACGCGTACGGATCGCGGACGCCGTTCTCGCTCGCCACCAGCAGCGTGTGTCCGTCCGCGGATGCGCCCAGGGCCGCGTCGTCGCCCTCCGAGTCGTAGCGCACCGCCGTGCCCCGAGGTGTGAGCTCCACCGCCGCGGGCTGCAGCTCCTGTCGATCCCACGTCGCATACCACCGCACACCGTCCTCCGGCGTCCGCACCGCCCGCACGTGCCGGAGCAGGGGATCGAACGCCGGTGCCCACCCCAGCACCTCCTCCGCGGGCTGCACGACCCACGGACCCCCGTCCCGCTCGGGCGCGCGGATGGCCAGGACGCCGTCCGGTCCGTAGGCGATGAGATGCCCCTCGCCGAACGGGAAGGGGGGTTGCGCGTTCTGCCAGCGCACGAAGCCCAGCCACCCGAACACCAGTGTGGCCAGGACCACGATCCCGGCCAGACGGCGCAAGGCGGAAGCCTCGGAGCCGGCGGGGCGCCCCGCGTCCTGGGCGCGCAAGGCCACCTCGCGCAGGCTCTCGTGGACGAACACGAGGCGGCCTCCCTCCGTGCGTTCGACGAGCCCCCGCTCGAGCAGGTCCTGCACCACCCGTTCGAACTCCGCGGGCGCGACTCCGAACGACGCCGGAGGATCATCGGCGGCCGCTGAGCCTCCGCTGGCGAGCGTGGTCGCCACCTGTCGGGCCTCCGCGGAGAGCCGTCCGAATCGTTCGGTCAGGAGGTCCGCCAGGGAGCCCAGCTCCACGCCCGCGCGTTCGATCTGCCGCGCGTCCAACACCCACCGATCTTCCCGGCGCGCGATCCAGCCGCGCTCGCGCAGCGCCCGAAGAGCGGCTGCCAGGTGGAGCGGCAGGCCCGCGGTCAGCCGGTGCAGCTCCTGCGCCACCCGCGGGTGGGTGTCGGGAGGATCGACGTCCATTGCGCTGTCCACCGCCTCGGCGACCTGGTCCAGGGTCAGAGGCCGCAACCGGACACGGGCCACCTCCTCGCCGTCCAGGAGCCCGCGCAACGCGTCCAGACCGCGGCGTTCGAGCGGATCGGCGGCCGACAGGAGCAGCAGGCAGCGCGCGTGCGTGAGACGTAGGAAGGTGCGTCCGAAGACCGCCTGCGAGTCGGGATCCATCCAGTGCACGTCGTCGATCGCGACGACCAGCGCGTTCTCGCCGGAGACCGCATCGATGAGGTCGCGCAACGCACCCGAGAGGGGCACGCTCTCCAGGGCGGCCAGCTCCGAGGATCGCGGCGACCCCGGCAGCAGGATGCGGAGCAGCTCATCCGACGCGGCGTGGATGCCGGCTGCGCCGGGCAGGGCCAGGAGCGCCTCGGCCAGGTCCGCGACCGCGCCGAAGCGGTGACGCTCATCGCCCGCGTGGAGACGCAGGCCCAGCCAGGTCGCGGACCCGGCGAGGGAGCGGCGCGCCTCGGCGAGCAGGCGACTCCGTCCGATCCCGGGCGGGCCGGCCAGCAGGCCGACGCGGGTGATGCCTCGCCCCGCATCGCGGGACAGCGCCAGGAGCTGCGCCAGGTCCGTGTTCCGGCCCACCAGAGGCAGCTCCGGCGCGCCGTTGGATACGCTCGCGCGGGCCTGCGTCGACAGGGAGATGCGCCGCTCAAACTCGCGCGCCTGCTCGCGCGCCTCTCCCGTCGGCTCGAGGTCGCGGAAGAGGTCGGAGAGGGCCTGGCGCGCCTCCTCCACCCGACCCTGATCCAGAAGCGCTTCGATCAGCGACAATCGCACCGGTTGCGACTCGGGATGGATCCGGGCGGCATGCCCCAGCAGGAGACTCGCGCCTTCCACGTCGCCGGCCGCCCGCGCGCCGAGCGCCTCGTCGTGCAGTGCGCGGGCCAGGCGGCGGGCCAGGTCCAGGCGGCGCTCCTCCACCCAGTCCATGAAGGGAGCGGCATCGGGGAGCGAGAACCCCGCGAGAAAGGGACCGCCGTAGAGGTCCAGGCACGCGGAGGGACGCCCATGCGAGAGGCAGTGTTCCAGGGCCTCGAGGTCCACGTCCTCAGGAGTGAGCGCCACGCGCACCGGATCGTCGCCGAGGACCACGTCCGGGCCGAAGCGACTCCGCAGGTGATACAGCGCCTGCCGGACCGACTGGCGCGCGCGGGACCGCTCGCTCGCCGGCCACAGGAGCTCGGCCATCTCGTCGCGCGCGACATCACGGCGCTCGACGGCGAGGTACAGGAAGAGCGCGAGCGGCTTCCCGGCCAGCGTCTGGTCGGCGCCCGGGGCTCGGGCCTCCGCGCCCCCGAGCGTGCGGATGTGCACCCTGGGCGGCGTCACCGCCCCCCCTCCGCCGGGGGCGCCGTCCGGCGTGGCAGTCGTCTCATGGCTCACCGACCTCGCGGGGGATCACGCCGTCGACGCCGTAGCGGATACCCTGCCAGAGCACCAGATCCCGCACGTGCAGCTCCGTGTCCACGGAATGGCCAGCGATCAGGACCCGCCAGTCGTGTTCGCTCCCCACCGGGAAGCGGTAGCGTGCGGTCCGGCGGACCCGGCGATCCACGACGGCGCTGATCTCGCCGTCGGCGCGCACCTGGAGGGCGACGTGGTGCCAGTCGCCGTCGGCGAGCTCAGGGGCGGGAACGAACCTGGGCTGCCCGGACTGATGGCGGACCGTGGCATGCAGGTCGTCGAACTTGCTGAGCTCATCCGTCGGGTACGTGAGGCAGACCTGGGCATCCGTCGGCGCCGGGGCGTAATCCGGCAGCAGGCATAGCTCCCAACGCTGGCGGTCCCGCCGGGTGAGGGGCAGACGGACACGCGCTTCCAGCGTGAGGCCCCGCGCGCTGCGGAAGGATGAGCGGCTCCGCATGCCGTCCGTGTAGCGTCCGTCTCCCAACATTGCCAACGCGGGCCCGTCCGGCAGCCTCTGCGTCTCGTGGGCCGGATCGCTTTCCATCACCCAGAGCGTCAGATCCGGATCGAAGAACCGGTCCACCAACAGCACGTCCGCACCCGGGCCGCCCCCGACCTCCACGAACGCCGTATCGGCGAGCCAGCCTGCGTACTCCGCAACCAGGAGCGTGTGGCCAGGCGTATTTCCGGAGAGGCGACCCTGTGGGTCCACGGACGCGATGTCGGGATCCGCCGTGCGCCACTCGATCGTCGCCGCCGGATCGACCCTTCCTCGCGCATCGAGGAGGCTCGCCTCGACCACTGCGCTGCCACCCCAATCCAGGCGGATCGAATCCACGCCGAGCAGCAGCTCCCGGGGCGTGGGCGGGCTGCGATCGGGGATCCACGAGGTGCTGGGCAGGAAGGGAAGCGGACTGCGGAACAGGACGGGGTGCTCGGCCGACCGGAGATCCCGGACGACGAGGTGCGTCTGTCCCCTCGCGTCGGCTTCGAGCAGCGCCAGCGCTGCGGCAGGACCGAAGCAGCCCACGGGCGTCCAATCGCCGCGCAAGATCTCCCACTCGCCCGACTCCGCGTCTCCCATCAACAGCGCATGATCCTCGAGTCGGATCGCCCGTGCCACGAAGTGACGCGCATCCGTGCACCAGACGATCTGGTACAGGGTCTGGAACGGATCCACGGCGCGTGTCCAGAGTCGCCGGCCCGAGGGACTCAGCAGCGTCAGCGAGTCCGTGGGAGCGGTCAGGACCGCGAGGATCCGTTCACCATCCGGAGCGAGCGCCCCGAAGCTCTTCTCCGGGGCCGCCAGGACGCGCCGGAATTCGTCCGCCTCGACGTTCCAGAGGAGCTGGTCGACCTGATAGGGATCCGCGTGCGTCCCACGCTGGGTGGCAATGAGGAGCGTGCTGCCCGGTCCCACCGACTGGAGCGTCTCATCTGCGTCTGCGTCCGCAATGAGGCGCTCTGCCAGCGGCGACAACTCCACCACACCGGGGCCCGTCTTCTCGAACTGACGGGTTGCGAACCAGCGGATCCGTCCCTGGGAATCGCGCGCCGCCTTGATATGCCGCAGCAGCGGGTTCGGCTGGGGCACCCATCCCAGGGCCGGCTCCGCGGGCAGTGTCCGCCACGTCCCACCTTCTCGCTCCGGCGGGCGCAGGAGCGCGGCGTCGCCGTCTCCATAGAGGAGGAGGAGCCCTTCGCCGTAGGGGAAGTCAGCCGCGGGCTCGGGTCCTCCATGGGATCCCGCCCAGGCGAGGAGCACCGCCCCCGCCACGGCGGCCAGAGCGGCTCTTCTGCCGTGAACGGACGAGAAGCGCGTCGGGGCGTGCAGCGACTCCGCCTTGAGCACCGCCTCCCGAAAGCGATCGTGTGCCAACAGCAGCCGACCGTCGTCCGCGCGCTGGATCCAGCCGCGTTCCACGAGATCCGCGACCACAGCCTCGAACTCGGCGGGAGCGAAGCCCAGCGCCAGGCGCAGCGCTTCTGCTTCACCTCCGGTGCCGCTCGCCAGATCGGCGGCCAGACGGCGCCCCTCCTCCGGGAGACGCCCGAACTCCTCACGGAGCATGCGTTCGAGCGATCCCAGGGCCGCGTCGTCGCCGGCAATCCGCTGCGCCTGCATCCGCCAGCCGGAGGGCCCGCGATCGATCCAGCCTCGATCCCGCAGCGCACGAACGGCCGCGGCCAGATGCAGGGGGAGGCCAGCAGAGAGGTGGTGCAGTTGACGCGCCACCTCTGGTGTCGCCTCGGGGGGCACCACCTCCACCGTCGACTCCAGGACCTCCCGGACGGCATCGGCCGTCAGCGGCCTCAGCCGGATCACCGTGGTCTCCGCGCTCTCCAGTAGCGGGAGCCCCACCTGGGCGGTCGCGCCTTCCTCCATCTGCGCCACCAGCGCGAGACAGCGAGCGTCCGCCAGTCGCAGCAGGGCTCGCACCAACACGGCCAGAGAGGGCGCATCCGCCCATTGGACGTCGTCGACCGCCAGCACCACGGGGTGCTCCGCGGTTACCGCCTCGATCAGGTCGCGGAGCGCGCCGGCGAGCGGGACGATCTCCAGGCTCGCAAGCGTCGCCCCTCCACCGGGAGAGCCGGTAAGGAGCAGCTTCAACAACTGATCGGAGGACGCGTGGATGCCCGCCGCGCCCGGCAGCCCCGTCAACGTCTCCACGAGATCCGCCAGCACACCGAAGCGGTGCGATTGCGCCCCACGGTGTGCACGCAGGTCCACCCAGGTGGCGCCGGCCCCAAGGGAGCGGCGCACCTCGGCGAGCAACCGGCTCTTTCCGATGCCCGACGGTCCCTGGACGACCGCGATGCGGCTGGCCCCGCGCTCCACCTCGCGAAACAACGCGAGCAGTTGGGCCAGGTCGGTTCCACGGCCCACGAACGCCGGCTCCAGCGGGGCGCGCGCCTCCACGGCCCCGGCCGCCGTCGACCGGGCGATCCGCTGCTCCAGCGCCCGCGCGGCCTCGCGTGTGGCGCCTGTGGGCTCCAGGTCGCGGAAGAGGTCGCCCAGCGCCTGGCGCGCCTCGGCGATGCGGCCCCCATCGAGGAGATGCTCCACCAGCGCCAACCGCACCGGCTGCGACTCCGGATGCACGCGGCTGGCGCTGCGCAGGAGGCGGCCCGAGTCCTCGAAGTCGCCCGCCGCGCGGGCGGCGAGGGCTTCGTCGTGGAGCGAGCGGGCAACCCGCCGGGCCAGGTCCAGGCGGCGCTCTTCGACCCAATCCGTGAACGGCGGGGCATCCGTCAAGGACAGCCCCTCCAGGAAGGGACCCGCGTACAGGTCCAGGCATTCCGAGGGCCGCGCGCCCGTCAAACAGGCCTCGAGCGCCTGGAGGTCGCTGGTGACGCCCTCCGGGTGGACCTGGACGGGGTCATCCCCCATCAGGACGTCGGCGCCGAGGCGGGACCGGAGGCTGTACAACGCCTGCCGGACCGATTGTCGGGCGCGGGCCCGATCGCGGGTCGGCCACAGCAGATCCGCAAGCTCGTCCCGTGTCACCGGCCGTCGCTCCACGGTCAGGAAGACCATGAGGGCCAACGGCTTACCCGCCGGCAGCGGTGCGGAAGCCGCCGGTCCGGCGACTTCCGCGATGCCGAGCGTTCGAACGTGAACGGTCAAGTTCGGCCTATGCTGCGGGTGGGTGGGGGGACTGCGGTCAGGATGGTAGGTGTCAATGCGGACGGAAAGGGTAGGCGCACGGCGTCAAGCAGGCGTCAACGCGCAGGGAACCCCCCCGGATTCGCGCGTCGGCCGACGCGGGACGCCGAAATCCCCGCGTCGCTCGCCCGTAGGAAGGACGGACACGGAGCCACGTCTTCCCGGCCGATGGCGTCGGTTCCGCCACCCGCCGCGGGCGACCCGCGCCCGACCTCACCGGTATGGAGATGCGCCTCATGCGTCCACAGCCTGCCCTCCTCGGCGTTCTCGTGCTCCTCGTGGCGTGCGGAGGGGAGGGGGAGCAACACGGTACCGGGGCAGGAGAGGCGGGTGATCCGCCAGCGGCGGAGCAGGCGCCGGCTCGGGTCTACAGCATCGAAGGCCTCTCCGGCCCCGAGGCGGTCCGCTACGACGCGGACCAGGACGTCTGGTTCGTCTCCAACTTCGGGCCCGGCAGCGAGGATCGGGACGCCGACGGGTTCCTGAGTCGCGTGGATGCCGGCAGCGGGGCCATGGTGGCGTTGCGGTTCGCGATGGGTACCGCCGAGCACCCGCTGCACATGCCCCGGGGCATGGCGCTGAAGGCCGATACGCTGTGGGTGGCGGACGTCGACGGCATCCACGGATTCGACCGCCAGAGCGGGGCCCACCTGGCGTTCGTGGACTTCACGTCACACGCCCCGGGCTTCCTGAACGACATCGCGGTGACACCGGACGGCACGCTGTACGTCACCGACACCGGGCGCTCGGCGCTCTACCGCGTGGACGGGGGGAGGGCGGTGGAGGTCTGGCAGGATCCGGCCGCCGGGGCACCGAACGGGATCACGTGGGACGGCGAGCGCCGGACCTTCGTGCTCGCCCCCTGGGAGCCCGGGACCCCCGTCCACCTCTGGGCGCCCGGCGAGGCGGCACCCGTCGCGCTCGGGGAGCCGACGCCGGGGAGGCTGGACGGGGTGGAGCGCACGGGCGTGGGTCTGCTCTTCGCCAGTCAGACCGATTCGACCGTGCAGATCCTCGGCGCCGACGGCCGGCGTACGGTGCTGATGCGCGTCGCGGGGGCGCCTGCCGATCTGGGCGTCGACACGCGACGGAACCGGCTGGCGGTGCCGTTCATCGGCCTCGACCGCGTGGACATCTGGGCCCTTCCGGACGGCTGAGCGGCGGTGCGCCCCCTGCGGAGCGCCCTTCCGCCAACCCGCGGAGGGGCCCCGCTGCCGGTCAGACGCCCGAGCGGCTCGCTGCGACCCGCTCCAGGGCCGCCTCGAACGTGGCCACGGTGCGGTCCACGTCCTTGAGCTTGTCCAGTCCGAACAGGCCGATGCGGAACGTCTTGAAGTGGTCCCCCTCATCGCAACGGAGCGGAACCCCCGCGGCGATCTGCAGGCCCTGCTCGGCGAACGCCCGGCCGGTGCGGACCGCGTCGTCGTCCGTGTAGCTCACCACCACGCCTGGCGCCTGGTAGCCCTCGGCCGACACGCTGGGGAAGCCCGCCCGCACCAGGGCGTCGCGCACGCGCCGGCCCAGCTCGAGCTGACGCTCCCGCGCGCGCTCCAGGCCGAAGGCTTCGGTCTCGAGCATCACGTCGCGGAAGACCCGGAGCCCGTCCGTGGGCATGGTCGCATGGTAGGCGTGTCCGCCCTTCTCGTAGGCCTCCATGATCTGGAGCCACGTGCCGAGGTTGCAGGCGAAGCTGGTGCTCGTGGTCTCGGCCACCCGTCCGCGCGCCCGCTCGGACAGCATCACCAGCGCGCAGCACGGGGTGCCCGTCCACCCCTTCTGCGGCGCGCTGATCAGGACGTCCACACCGCAGGCGGCCATGTCCACCCAGAGGGCACCGGACGCGATACAGTCGAGCACGAACAGCCCGCCCACGGCGTGCACGGCCTCCCCGATCCGTTGGAGATACCCATCCGGGAGGATCATCCCGGCCGACGTCTCCACATGCGGCGCGAACACCACGGCGGGGCGCTCCGCCTCGATGGCCGCCACGACCTCCTCGATGGGAGCCGGCGTGAAGGGCGCCTGTGGATCCCCGCTCACGCGCCGCGCCTTCAGCACCGTGTGCGCCGACGCGATGCCTCCGGCCTCCAGGATCTGCGTCCAGCGGAAGCTGAACCACCCGTTGCGTACGACCAGGCAGCGTTGCCCGGTCGCGAGCTGCCGCGCCACGGCTTCCATCCCGAAGGTGCCGCTGCCGGGGACCACCGCCACGGCCGCGGCGCCGTAGACCCGCTGGAGCGTGCCCGAGATGTCGGTCATCACCTCCTGGAAGGCGCGCGACATGTGGTTGAGCGAGCGGTCCGTGTAGACGACGGAATACTCGAGCAGGCCGTCGGGGTCGACATTCGGGAGCAGGCCGGGCATCGATTCGAAGCTCCAGGAAGTGGCATATGCGTGCAGGACCCGCCGCCACCGCGACGGACGCCGCACGATGGGGTGGGGAGCCTGCGGCCCGCAACCGCGCACGGCGGAGGCGAAACGGCACGCCGCGTCGCGCCGGTTGCCCGCAGCCGCTAGGATGCCCCCGCGCGGCGCCTGCGGAGTGTCACACCCCCGGGCCAGCTTCCTCCTCTCGAACCCGCCCGCCTGTCTTGCGGCCTGCGGCGGGTCTCGCTCCCCCAACCCCCTCCGCATGCGACTCGACGACGACCGGCTCGGCTTCTCCCCCACCGACCTCGCCGCCTTCGCCGCCTGCCCGCAGCGCACGCTCCTGGACCGGCTCGCGGCCCGGGGCGAGGTGGAGCGCGTGCGCTACGAGGATCCCCGTCTCGACCTCCTCAAGCAGAAGGGGTTGGAGCACGAAGACGTGGTGCTGCAGGCCCTGGCGGCCGAGGGGAAGCGGGTGCAGCGCTTCGAGGGGCTGACCCGCGAGGAGCGGACCCCCGACGGCTACCGGCGGCGCGCGGCCGAGACGCTTCGTGCGATGCAGGACGGCTACGACGTCATCTACCAGGCCACGCTGCACGAAGGCCCCTGGCTCGGGTTCGTGGACTTCCTCCTGCGCGTGGAGACGCCCGGCGCGCTGGGAGACTGGTCCTACGAAGTGGCGGACGCGAAGCTGGCCCGCGAGGCCAAGGCGACCGCCGTGCTGCAGGTGTGCGTCTACTCGCGGTTGCTCGAACGCGTGCAGGGCACACGGCCCGAGCAGATCCACCTCTTCCTGGGCGGTCCGGATCCGCGGCGGGAGTCGTTCCGCCTGGCCCACTACGCCGCCTACACGCGCAGCCTCGACGAGCGCTTCCTGCTGCACCTCGAGGCCGCGCCCGCCGTGCCGCCCGTGGCGCCGGAGCCGGTGGAGCTCTGTCGGATCTGCGACTGGCGTGCGCGCTGTCAGGCGGAGCGCAGGGAGGTCGACCATCTGGCGCTCGTGGCGGGGATCCGGCGCGATCATCGTCGAGCCCTGGTCGAGAACGGTGTGACCACGCTGGCCGCGCTCGCGGAGCTGCCCGCGGAACCGGTGCCGGAAGGGCTGCGCGGGACCGGCTTCGAGCGCATCCGGGCGCAGGCGCGGGTCCAGCTGCAGGGCCGGCAGCGGAACCAGCCCGTCCACGAGATCCTTCCGCCGGAGGAGACCGGGGAGGGGAGGTCCGTGGGACTCGCCGCGTTGCCCGCTCCCTCTCCCCACGACTGGTTCTTCGATCTGGAGGGGGCCGACTACGCGTTCACCCACGGAATCGAGTACCTGTTCGGTGTCTCCGACACGGACGATCGCTACAAGGGGGAGTGGGCGCTCACGCCGGAGGCGGAGAAGGCTGCATTGCTCCACTTCCTCGAGCGCGCGCTGGCCCACGTCGAGGCCCACCCCGATGCGCACATCTACCACTTCGGCCACTACGAGCCCACGGCGCTGAAGCGCCTGGTGGGCCGCTACGGCGTGGGCACCGACGCGCTGGATGCGCTCCTCCGGAGGGAGGCGTTCGTGGACCTGCACCGGATCGTGCGGCAGTCCGTGCGGGCCTCCGTGGAGCGCTACTCCCTGAAGCCGCTGGAGGCGTTCTACGGGTTCGAGCGCAGCGTGCCGCTCGCCGAGGCCAATCCCGCCCGGATGCGTCTGGAGTACGGGTTGGCCCTGGGGGAGAGCGGCGAGCCGATCGCAGCGGACCGCCCGATCGTCGAGGGCTACAACCGGGACGATTGTGTCTCCACGCGCGCGCTGCGTGACTGGTTGGAGGGCCTGCGGACGGAGTGGGAGAGCAGACACGGCGCCGCGCTGCCCCGCCCGGTCGTGCAGGAGAAGGAGGACAAGCCAGACGACCGCGCGCAGCAGGTACGCGAGCACATGGAGGCGCTGCTCGCAGGCGTGCCCGACGACCCGGACGCGCAGACGCCCGACCAGCGCGTGCGCTGGCTGCTGGCGCACGTGCTGGAGTGGCACCGTCGCGAGGACAAGAGCGCCTGGTGGGAGTACTTCCACCTGCGCACGCTCTCGGATGAGGAGCTCATCGAGGAGAGCCGGCCGCTGGCCGGGCTGGAGTACGTGGGGGTGATGGCAGAGGTGGACCGCTCGCTGATCCATCGGTACTCGTTTCCCGAGCAGGAGCACCGGATCGAGGAGCACAAGCCGGCGGTCGACGCGCACACCGAGACGCGGACCATGCGCACGGTCGTCGCGGTCGACGAGATAAGCCGCACGATCGATCTGCGGATCGGCAAGCCGACGAAGAGCCGGTCCGTGGATGTCCAGGCCATACGGGCCCTGCTTCCCAACGACATCGTCCCGGCGGACGCGCAGCGCGACCGCCTCCTCGCCACCGCCGCGCACCTGCGCTCGGGTCCACCCGCGCTGGAGGCGTGGAGCCCGGCCTCGCTTCCGCTCCTGCAGGCGCAGCCGCCGAGGTTCGAGGGCGGACGCTCCCTGCCGGAGATCCTCCCGGGTGCCAACACCCTGGATCGGGCACGCGCCGCAGTGCTGGCGCTGGAGCCTGGTGTGCTGCCGGTGCAGGGCCCCCCCGGCACGGGGAAGACCTACACCGGCGCGCGGATGATCCGCGCGCTGCTGCGTGCGGGTCGGCGCGTGGGAGTGACGGGCCCGAGCCACAAGGTGATCACGAACCTGCTGGACGAGGTGTGCAAGGCGGACGCGGACGACGCCGCGACGCCGATCGAGGGACTCCAGGTGAGCAAGGAGGCGTGCACGGACCCGCGGCTGGCGGCCGTGGGGGGAGCGGGCGACGCCCGCAAGGCCATCGCCGCCCGCGCGGAAGCCGGCGAGCCGCCGTTCAACCTCGTCGCGGGGACCGCCTGGCTCTGGTCCGCGAGCGGATTCGAACGCGCCGTCGATGTCCTGTTCATCGACGAGGCCGGGCAGTTCTCCCTGGCCAACGCGCTCGCCGTGGCACCGGCGGCCACGCGGCTCGTCCTGCTCGGCGATCCCCAGCAGCTCAACCAGCCCCAGAAGGGCATCCACCCTCCCGGTACGGAGGTCTCCGTCCTCGAGCACCTGGCCGGCGTCGACGGCATCGTCGCCGAGCAGCAGGGGCTTTTCCTGGGGGAGACCTGGCGCATGCGGCCGGAGATCACGGCGTTCACGTCCGAGCTGTTCTACGAGAGCAAGCTGCGCGCACGAGCCGATCTCCAGGAGCAGCGCGTCGTGCTAGCGGACGGAAGCGAATGGGGCGGGCTGGAAGTGGTCGAGACCCCGCACACCGGAAACAGCCGCGAATCCGCCGAGGAGGCGGAGGTGATCGCAGCCCGGTTCGAGCGGCTGCTGCGACCGGCGGGCGTGTTCATCGACCGGCAGGGCACGCAGCGGGCGCTGACGCAGGAGGACGTGCTGGTGGTCGCGCCGTACAACGCGCAGGTGGCGCGCATCCGGGAGCGGCTGGCCGCGGCCGGATTCCCGGAGGCGCGGGTGGGCACGGTGGACAAGTTCCAGGGGCAGGAGGCCCCGGTGGCCTTCTATTCCCTCGCCAGCTCGAGCGCGGAGGACGCGCCGCGCGGGATGGACTTCCTGTACGCGCTGGACCGGCTCAATGTGGCCACATCCCGGGCGCGCTGCCTCACGGTGGTGGTGGCCTCTCCGGCGCTGTTCCGGGCGGAATGCCGCCGACCCTCACAGATGCGCATGGTCAACGCCTTCGTGCGTTTCGTGGAGATGGCGGAGCGGCGCTAGAGGCGCGGGGCGGCGGCGCGCGAGGGCGACCCGCCTCGCCCCCCCCACCGCTTGACCGCGCCTCCGCCGCCCCCGACGTTGCCCGGACCCCCTTGCTGTCCCGGCCCGGTCGTCCGCCCGCGCCGTCGGTCCCTGTCCACCTGTCCTTCGGGAGGGCCTCCGATGTCCCGCTCTCGCCTGCCTCGATCCCTGCGGGTCGCCTGCGCTGCCGCCGTGCTGGCCGGCTGCACGTCGGCCGCCGCCCGTGACACGACCCAGGAGGGCGCTCCTCCCCATCTCGGCAACCCGATCACCGGTGAGGGGCTGCCCAACCCCGCACCGACCGTGGTCGCCAACTGGGGACAGCTCCCGGAAGGCCGCACCTGGGGCTCGACCGCCGGTATCGACATCGATCCGCTGGACGGGCACATCTGGGCCTACGAGCGCTGCGGTGCCGGGAGCTTCGGAGAGGGTGCGGCGGTGGACTGCGAGAGCAATCCCGTCGCGCCGATCTTCAAGTTCGACCGCAACACCGGGGAGGTGCTGGCCAACTTCGGCGCGGATCTGATGGTGACGCCGCACGGGATCCACGTGGACAGCGTGGGCAACGTGTGGGTGACGGACTTCGCCGGGAACGAGGCCGGCACGCGCGGCCACCAGGTCTTCAAGTTCAGTCCCACCGGCGAGGTGCTGCTGACGCTGGGGACCGCCGGGCAGCCCGGGAGCGGCCCCAACCAGCTCAACCAACCCAACGACGTCATCACCGCGCCGGACGGCAGCATCTTCGTGGCGGACGGACACAACGGTCAGAACGCCAATCCGCCCGAGGGCTCGACCGCCCGCATCCTCAAGTACGCCGCGGACGGAACGTTCCTGAAGGAATGGGGCCAGATCGGTGCGCGGCACGGGGAGTTCCGCACGCCGCACGCGCTCGCGTTCGATTCACAGGGCCGTCTGTTCGTGGCCGACCGCGGGAACCATCGGATCGAGATCTTCGATCAAGAGGGCAACTACCTCGATTCGCGCTACATGTATGGCCGCATCTCCGGCATCTTCATTACCGAGGACGACATGCTGTACGCGATCGACTCCGAGTCGAGTCCGCAGAACCATCCCAACTGGGTGAACGGGGTGCGCGTCGGCCACGTGGACGAAGACCGCATCGTGGCCTTCATCCCGCCCTTCGAGCGCGAGAGCCGTCTCTACCAGGGAACGGCCGGCGAGGGTGTGGCCGTCGACGCGGACGGCAACGTCTACGCCGCGGAGGGACCCAACTCGCTCTCGTGGGCCGGTGGCGCCTTCACGAAGTACGAAGCCCGCGACTGAGACGTCGGTCCGTAGACGCACGGCGGCCGGTTCCCGAGCGGAACCGGCCGCCGTTGTCCTGGGGGCCCGCCGAGCGTCACGCACCGCTCGCCGGAACCGCCCGCACACGAGCGGGCGTCCCGCGGATCAGTGCCCCATGCCGGCCTTGTGGATGGGCACCTCCACGCGCGTGTTCTCCCACTCGAGCACCAGGTGTCCCATCCCGGCTCCGTGGGCCGCCCAGGCGATGGTGAACGTCTCCACGGGCGACTCGGTGCGGGTGGCGTTGCGGGTGAAGCTGCCCACGTCCTCGGCGCGCACGGCGTCGTCGATCGGCGCGCCGTTGCGCTGCCACGCGCGATTGACCACGAACTCCCACTGCTCGCGCCCCGGGATCGCGTAGAGCGCGTAGGTGCCGGGCTCCACGGCGACGCTGCCGATGGTGGCGGCGAAGGGCAGATGGATGGCCGTGGCCTCGTTGGCGCCCAGGCGCCAGGGGGTATCGAAGGGGACGAGCTCGCCCATGATCACGCGGTCGCGCATGGAGGGCCGGCTGTAGCAGAGGGTCGCTTCGGCGTCCCCCATGGGGATGGCCACGACGCCCAGCGGGCTCGGGCGTTCGGCGGCGGCGGCAGGAGTGGCGTCCCCACTCAGCCAGCAGGCATCGGTGTTCTGCGCCTCGAGGGCGGTCGGTGCGGCGGCCCCTGCGACGAGGAGCAGCAGCGCGGCGGTCCGGGAAGCGGTCATGGTGTCGGAGTCCGGGAATAGGGAGACCAGGAGCGATGCGCGGATCCGGGATCGGATCGGCGCGGACGCACGGGGTACCCGCTCGGACCGGCGCCGGGTCCCCGGCCGGGCCCCGGACGCTCCCGAAACGTCTGCCCGTGTCCCGGAGTACCTACCCTCCCTCGTCCCACAGCCCCGACCTAGATCCATGCGAACCCCTCCGCTCCGCTTCCGCCTCCTCGCCGTCACCGTTCTGCTCGGGTGCGCCCCCGCGGCCCCGGCGTCCGAAGAGGCCCCGGCCCGCACGGCGCCCGCTCCGCCCGCGCGCGCGTCCGCGGCACTCGCCATCGATCGGGACGCGCTGCTGCACCACGTGCAGGTGCTGGCGGCCGACTCGATGGAGGGCCGGGCGCTCGGCACCCCCGGAAACGCGCGGGCCCGGCGTTACCTCCTGGAGCAGTTCCGTTCCATCGGGCTCGAGCCCTTCGGCGGCTCCTTCGAGCAGTCGTTTCCCGTCGAGGGGTCGGGTGGGTCCGCGACCGGGGTCAACCTCGTCGGCCGCGTGGAGGGTTCGTCCGGTGCAGGGCCCGTCCTCGTGCTGACCGCCCATTACGATCACCTCGGGGTGCGCGACGGACGGATCTTCCCCGGCGCGGACGACAACGCCTCCGGGACGGCGGCGCTCCTCGTCCTCGCCGCATGGTTCGCCGAGCACCCGCCCACGCACACCATGATCTTCGCGGCGCTGGACGGAGAGGAGGGCGGGCTGCGCGGGGCCCGCCACTTCGTGGAGGAGCCGCCCGTGCCGATCGAGCGGATTGCGCTCAACGTCAACCTCGACATGGTCAGCCACAGCGACAGCCTGCTGTTCGCGGCTGGGACGCACCACTATCCCTTCCTGGCACCGTACGTGGAGGAGGTCGCGCCCGTTCCTCCCGTGGTGCTGCGTCTGGGGCACGACCTGCCGGGCACCGGATCCGACGATTGGACGGATGCCTCCGACCACGGGCCGTTCCACGCCGCGGGGATCCCCTTCCTGTACTTCGGCGTGGAAGACCATCCCGTCTACCATCAGCCGGGCGACACCTACGACAGCATCGTTCCCGGCTTCTTCGGCCCCGCCGTGGAGACGATCCGCCGCATCCTCGTGCAGCTCGACCCGGCGTTGCCCCGGATCCTGGCGGCCCGCGGCGGCGCGTAGAGCACGGCCTTTCTTCGGACCCGCGCTACACCGACAACGCAGGCATCAGCAGCGCGCACCAGTCCTCGACCAGCAGCAGCGCCAGCGCATCGAGCAGGCGGCGGCCCGCCTCGGGCCACGATGCCCGTGTGCGAGGCGCTTGGTCCCTCGGGCGCGCCGTCGCCTCCCCATCGGTCCGGACCTCGCCCTCGGCGTGTGCGTGGATGTGCCGGTGGGCGATCTGCCGCGAGTCGAGCCCGAAGTCGGTGACGGCGAAGGTGGCAGTGCCTCGCGCAGCCCCGACGGCTGCGGGCACCACCTCGACCCTGTCGACGGCGTTCGCTTCCAGGTTCCGGCGTAGCAGCGCGTGGAACACGGGCTCGAACGATACGATGCGACCGCGGCCCGCCATGCGCTCGGCCAGCAGCAACGCCGACGTGCCCAGATTCCCGCCGAGATCGAGCACGACATCGCCCGGGCGGGCGGTCGTGGCGTCCTCCATGAACTCCGGCGTATCCACGAGCGCCTCGTCGATCATCCACAATGCACCCTCCAAGGGACCTTCGTTCTCCCGCGGCACGTGCTCCGGGTGGAAGTACAGGCGGACGTCGCCCAGGTCGAAGAAGGGTGCCTGCCCGTCTTGCCGGAGCCGACGCAGCATCCAGGCGCGCAACTCCGCCACGTCGCTGCCGCGGCCGAGCATGGCCCACCGCTCGCGTAGGGGAGTGGCCGCCGCCTCTTCGAGCAACGCGGAGCGCAGGCCGGGTCGCTGGATGTGATCCCAGCGGTCTGCGAGGAAGCCGGCGGGATCGCGGAGGAAGCGCGCGCGCCAGGAGAGCTTGCGCAAGACGTGCATGATACGGACCTCGGCATCGGTGGACGCGCGGCCGTCGGACCGCGCGGGCATCGGAGCCGGGGAACCGAGCTGCTCCGGAAGAACGGAAGGATCACGGAGGATCGCGCACGTGACGCCGCAACGTGCGTGCCCGCTGCGAATCGGCGGTGAGCACGCAGTGTGCGCGTGTCCGGGCCGTGCGGTCGGATCGAATCGGGTCGCGGGTGTGCGCGGGCGACCGCAAGGAGGGTGAGCCAGCGACCGCGCACACTGTGCGAGCCGCGTGGAAGTGGCACATTCCAGGCGAACTGCGTGGGGCGATGCAGCGAGCCCCGCCCGCAGCAGCGGACGGGGCTCGCGTTACCCACCGGGCCGCTCGCGCCGGTTCACGACGTGGTGGCCGTCTCCTCCACCTGAAGGACGGCCTGCACCTGCAGCGAGATCTTCACGTCGGTGCCCACCAGCACACCACCGGCCTCGAGGGTCTGGTTCCAGGTGAGACCGAAGTCACGCCGGTCGATCACCGCATGCGCGGTGAACCCACTGCGCGTACCGCCCCACGGATCCGTGCCGCTGCCGTCATAGGTGCCCTCCAGCACGACCTCGCGGGTCACGTCGCGGATCGTGAGCTCGCCGGTCAACGTGAGCGCGCTGTCGGCCTCCAGGGATCCGCTCACGCCCGTGGAGCGGAAGCGCATCTGCGGGAAGGTCTCCACGTCGAAGAAGTCCCCGGAGCGCAGGTGCTGGTCGCGCTGCGCGACGCCCGTGTCGATGCTCTCCACGTCGATGGTCACCTCGACGGACGAGTCTTCGGGTCGCGCCTGGTCCAACCGCACCTGCCCCTCGAAGGATGAGAAGCGGCCACGAACGGTCGTGAACATCATGTGCTTCACGGCGAACTCGATCTGGGTATGCGCCGGATCGAGCGCCCACAGGGTCTTGCTCATGTGGAAACGGCTCCTTGGGCGAGGCGGGATCATCCCTCTGCGGCGGGGCAGAGGCGGGATCGATTATGATTCAATATTAAATAGATGACGCATGATAGATCAAGCCCGGGGCGGAAGGAGGACGGTGATCCCGCCCGGGCGGGCCGCGGGCTAGGGACGCATACCCTACCTCCACCGGAGACTCCTCATGCCCAGGTCCCTGCCCATCCTCCCGCGGGCGACGCGGCTGCTCCTGGCCGCGCTGCTGCTCGGCCTGCCGCCCCTCACGCCTCCGCTGCTGGCCCAGAAGGGCTCCCCAGCGGATCCCGAGACCGCGGCCCGCGAACTGCGGGCCGCGCGCGTCCCGGCGACCGAGGCCGCCAGCACGCTCTCCACGACCTATCGCCAGAGCGGGGAAGCCGTGATCCAGCTCCTCGCCGCGGCCGGATGGCCCCACCCCGAGGTGGCCCTGGCCTCCGTGACCACGCTCCGGATGGACGCGCCGAAGGCGGCGATGGGGCTGCGCGCGGCGCGGATCGGGGCCCGCGACGTGGCCACCGGCTTCGTGCAGGGCAGGGTGGCCAGCGAGGCGTTGGTGCGTGGTCTCCGGGAGGCGGCCTATTCCGCCACCGAGGCGGGTCGGGCCGTCCTGGACGTGGCGCGGCTCTCTCCCGGGCGCGCCTGGGAGCTGCTGCGTGCCGCGGGCTACACCAGCGGCGAGCTGCACGGCGCGGTGACGGAGCTGGGCATGGCGGTGGAGCTGGGCTGCATCGATCCCCAGGGATTTCCCGTGCCCTGCGGCAACTTCGGGAACGGCTCGGGCACGCCCCCGATGGGCCAGGTCACGTGGACCCCGCAGGGGAGCGGGGCCACAGGCAGCATGGTCGTGTTCGAGGCCACGGACATCCCGCCCCTGACCGTCCTCCTGGGAACCCTGCAGCTCGAGACCGAGTGGACGCCCACCCGCGTGCGTGCGGTCCTGCCGAGCCATCCGATGGAAGGCGTGCTGGCCTTCCGGCGCAGCTCCGATGGGGTGGTGGGCGTGATCGAGGAGAGCTTCAGCGTCCTCTCCGGACCCGTGGCCGATCCGTGGATGCATCAGGATTGGACGGGCGCCGCGGCGGCCGCCCTCGCCGGTGCGCTGGCGGACGCGGACGCCTGGATCGCCGCGTCCCGTCTCCGCGATTCGCATTGCACGGTGCAGGCGGTCTCCGCGATCGGAACGCCGGGCGTGCTCTGGAACCCCCTGCCGCTCGCCGGCCACGTGCGGACGAAGCTACTGGAGGCGGGGATGCCCTCGGCGCTCGCCGATGCCTGGCAGGGCGCCTTCGACGGCGCCTTCCGGGAGTGGGCGGACAACGTCACCATCCCGGGCCTCCCCTGGTTCCCCGGCTTCGCGTCCTTCCCGGCCGCCGAGGCGCCCGCCATGACGAACGTGCCCACGCCGCTGGGTGCGCTCGTGTCCACCGGCAGCGAGGCGCTGCTCCCGGCGGCGCTCGCCCAGCGGCTGGTCGCCTTGCTCCCCGGCACGCAGTGGCCACAGGCGCAGGCGTCCATCGCCGCGTTCGCCACGGATTTCTCCGCCAGTTTCACGCTGTTCCTGGCCACCGCGCACGTGATGAACGTCCTGGGCGAGGGCCCCGTGCCGAGCTTCAACCCGCTCTATGCTCCGGCCGGCCCCGTGGTGGGGGGTCGCTGCTGGACGCCGGGCCCCTGGGCGACCCAGCTGCCGTCCGGCACCAAGGTGGACCTGCCGGATCTGCTGCCGGGCGCAGACCGATAGGGCGTGAGGGATCCAACACTGGCGAGCGGGGTGGAGGGGCCTGCCTCCTCCACTCCGTCCCGCCGCATCCATGAACGAGCCTTCCCCGGTCTCCACCTCGCCTGCCTCCGACCCGGGGGGCGAGGCGCGCCGCTCCCGTGCCGAGCTCGCGCGCGAGGTGGCGCGCCGCCGCACGTTCGCGATCATCAGCCATCCGGACGCGGGCAAGACCACGCTCACCGAGAAGCTCCTGCTCTACGGCGGCGCGCTCCACCTGGCGGGGTCGGTCAAGGCGCGGCGCGCGGCGCGGCACGCCACGTCGGACTGGATGGAGATGGAGAAGGAGCGCGGGATCTCGATCACGTCCTCCGTGCTGCACTTCGACTACGAGGGCTTCCGCATCAACCTGCTGGACACACCCGGCCACCAGGACTTCTCGGAAGACACGTACCGCGCGCTCACGGCGGCCGACAGCGCCATCATGCTGCTGGACAACCGCCGGGGCGTGGAGACACAGACCCGCAAGCTGTTCGACGTCTGCCGCCGACGTCGACTTCCGATCTTCACCTTCGTGAACAAGTCCGACCGCGAGGGCGAGGACCCGTTCAAGCTGATCGACGACGTGCAGTCGGATCTGGGCATCCGTTGCTTCGCGGCCACGTGGCCGGTGCGGCAGGGCGGTCGTCTGGTGGGGATCGCCGACCGTCGTGAGCGGCTCGTCCACCTCTACGACCGCAACGAGGACCACGGCGGCACGCGCCTGGAGGAGCACCGGTACGCCTGGGACGACGCCCGGCTCGAGGAGCTGCTGGGTCCCGCCGTGCTGGGTCCGCTGCAGGAGGAGTTGGAGCTGCTCGAGGCCGCCGGCGAGGCGGCCGACCCGGCGGAGGTCGCGGCGGGAGAGGCCACGCCGGTCTACTTCGGGAGCGCGCTGACGAACGTCGGCGTGGAACTCCTGCTCTCCCGCTTCCTGGCGCAGGCGCCGCCTCCGGTGCCGCGCACGAGCCACGGCGAGCCCGTCGATCCGGTCGACGCACCGTTCTCCGGATTCGTGTTCAAGATCCAGGCGAACATGGACCCCAAGCACCGGGATCGGGTGGCGTTCCTGCGGGTGTGCTCCGGCGTGTTCGAGGCGGGCGTGGACGCCACCGTGACACGGAGCGGTCAGAAGATCCGCCTGAGCGAACCCCAGGAGTTCCAGGCCCGGCAACGCACGCACGTCGCCACGGCGGTCGCGGGGGACGTCGTGGGCCTGCACGACCGCGGCAGCCTGCGCGTCGGGGACACGCTGGCCACCTTCGACGTCGAGTACACCGGCGTCCCGCGCTTCTCCCCCGAGGAGTTCGCGCAGGTGCGCCTGGAGGAGCCGGGCCGCCGCAAGCAGCTGGACACCGGCCTGCGCCACCTGGCCGAAGAGGGCGCGATCCTGCTGCTCTACTCGGACTCGCTCACGGGCCCGATCCCGCTGGTGGGTGCGGTGGGGCGGCTGCAGTTCGAGGTGCTCGTGGACCGGCTGGCGCGCGAATACGGCGTGGACATCTCGCTGCAGCCGCTCCCCTTCCAGAGCGCGCGCTGGGTGACGGGGGAGCCGGCGGATCTCAAGCGTGCGGCGGGCCTGTACGGGCGCCGTCTGGTCGAGGACGCGGACGGCCACCCCATGCTGCTCTTCCAGAACGAATACGCGCTCGGTCGGGTCGATCCCGCCGAGGAGCGCATCACCTTGCACGCGGTGCAGCCGGCCCGGGTGGAGAAGCGGCGGCGCTGACGGTGCGCCGCTCCGGGACCCGGAGCCGTGGAGCCGAGCCGGGGCTGCACCCTGCCGACCGGAGCCCGGAAGCCGTGGAGCCGAGCCGGGACTGCACCCTGCCGACCGGAGCCCGGAAGCCGTGGAGCCGAGCCGGGACTGCACCCTGCCGACCGGAGCCCGGACGCCGGGGCCCGGCCGGTGCCGGCTCAGCTCACCGGGCGTCTTCCCCCCACCTCCACCGCCTGCACGCCCAGGCTCTCCAGAAGCTGGTTGAAGGCGCCGACCCCTGGTCCCAGGATCCAGTCGATCCGGGAGCGGTAGGTCCGCCATTCCTCCGTGAGCTCGCGGAACTGGTCGAGCATCCCCTGCGTGGGCGCTCCGGGCATCCCGTCGATCGCGCTGCGCAGGTAGATGAAGAACTGGTTGAGGCGGGTGGGGAAGACGGTGGGGTCCTGGCCCGTGGTCCAGTTGCGATTGACCAGCATCGAGTCCACCGCCTGGATGCTGTCCTCCAGCATGCGGGCCGCGGCCTGGATGGTGTCGTGGCGGGGATGCTCTCCCGTCCGCTCCACCGCGTCGTCGAGCTGACCGCTCACGGACTGCAACGTGCTCACGCTACCGTGCAGCGCTTCCAGCTCCGTGCGGACCTGGGCGGTGAGGCGATCGCGCGCCTGGTGGTCGGCGGCCGTGATCTCGGCGGCGACCTGCGGGACGTCGCGCACCTGGAAGGCGCGTTCGATGGTCTCCTGGCCTTCGACGGTGAGGCGCACACGGTACTCACCGGGCGGGACCATGCGGCCGGCGAGCGAGCCGAACGTGTACAGCCCCTCCACGTTCGGAACCGACTCATGGCGCAGGTTCCACCCCATCCGGTTCATACCGGGCTCGACCTGCAACCGCGTCGGGGCGCCGGGCCCCTCGCCCGGACGGCTGCTGTACGTCCGGATCACCGCGCCCTGGGCGTCCAGGAATTCCAGCGTGACCACCGGTGCCGCCGCCTCCTCCGCCGACAGCGCGAACTCGGCCACCTTGAAGTGCACCTGGGCGCCGCCCGGGGGATTCGAGGCCGCGTCGGCGGCACCACCCCCGAACCCGCCTCCGCCTCCGAACTGCCGGTAGACCGCGGAGGGCGCGAACAGCCACACCGGCGCGGCTGCCACGGCCTGCCGCTCGGCATGCAGTTGCCGCAGCGGCCCCAGGTCGTCCAGGACCCAGAAGGCACGGCCCTGCGTCGCCGCCAGCAGGTCGCCCTGGTGGACCTTGAGGTCGGTGATCGGCGTGAGCGGCAGATCGAGCTGCAGGCTCTGCCAATGGGCGCCGTCGTCGAAGGACACGAACATCCCGAGCTCCGTGCCCAGGTAGAGCAGGCCGCGCCGCTCCGTGTCCTCGCGGATCACCCGGACCCAGTGATCGGCCGGGATGCCGTCGGCGATGGCCGTCCAGGTGCGTCCGAAGTCCGTGGTCTTGTACGCCATCGGCGTGAAGTCGTTGAACTTGTAGCGCGTCACCGCGATGTAGGCGGCGCCGGCTTCGTGCGGGCTGGCCTCCACGGCGTTGATCATCGCCTCGGGCAGCGCGGGTGTGACGTTGGTCCACGTGGCGCCGCCGTCCCGCGTGACCTGGACCAGACCGTCGTCGGAGCCCGTCCAGATGACGTCCCGGTCCACGGGGGAGGGAGAGATGGTGTAGATGGTGCCGTAGACCTCGCCACCCGCGCCTTCATTCGTGATCGGCGTCCCGCCCGGCCCCTGCTTGGATTCCTCGTCGCGCGTCAGGTCGGGGCTGATCTCCTCCCAGGAGTTGCCACGGTCGCTGGACATCAGCAGGTGGTTGCCGCCGTGGTAGAGCACGTTCCCGTCGAACGGGCTCACGACGATCGGCGCGTTCCAGTTGAAGCGATACAGCATGTCCTTGGGCTGGATGGAGGCGGGCATGCCCGGGCGCACCTGCACGTTGCGGCTGGTCTGCAGCAGATCGTCCACCTCGTTGATCTGCCCCAGATAGCAGCCGCCGTATTGGAAGCGCGGATTGTCCGGATCGAACGCCACCCAGGCGCTCTCGCAGCCCGCGGAGGAGCGGTAGTCCTCCGGTCCGATGCTGCCGTCGAAGTCACGGCTCTTGATGGCCACGCTGCTGTTGTCCTGCTGGCCGCCGTAGATCCAGTACGGCACGCGGTTGTCCGCGTTGACCCGGTAGAACTGCGCGGTGGGTTGGTTGTAGATGCTGGACCAGCTCGTGCCGCCGTTGAACGTGACCTCGGCGCCGCCGTCGTCCGCCAGGATCAGGTTGTCCGGGTCGTCCGGGTTGATCCACAGGTCGTGCGTGTCCCCGTGCCCGACGGAGATGGACTGGAACGTCCGGCCGCCATCGATCGACTTCCAGAACGGCGCGTTCAACGCGTAGACCGTGTTCTCGTCGCTGGGGTCGGCGAAGATCTCCATGTAGTACCAGGGCCGCGAGCGCAGGCCGCGCACGCTGTTCACCCGACGCCAGGACTGCCCGGCATCATCCGAACGGAAGACCCCGCCGTCGGGTTCGGCCTCGATGATCGCGTACACGACATCCGGGTTCGCACCGGAGACGCTCACGCCGATCTTGCCCATCAGATCCGGGAGCCCGTTCTCCAGCTTCGTCCACGTCTCCCCGGCGTCCGTGCTCTTCCAGAGGCCGCTGCCCGGACCGCCCGAACGGACCTCCCAGGGCTCGCGCACGTGGTCCCAGAACGCCGCGTAGAGGATGCGCGGGTTGGTGGGATCCATGCTGAGCTCGCTGGCTCCGCTGGTCTCGCTGACGTAGTGCACCTTCTGCCAGGTGGCCCCGCCGTCGCGGGAGCGGTAGATGCCGCGCTCCTCGCTCGCCCCGTAGGGCGCGCCCTGCGCGGCCACATACACGACGTCCGGGTTCGTCGGGTGGACCACGATGCGGCTGATGGCACGCGTGTCGTCCAGACCCAGATGCGTCCACGTGCGGCCCGCGTCCGTGGAGCGGTAGACGCCGTCGCCGTGGCTGGTCGTCACCCCCCGCGGCGCGTGCTCACCCATGCCCACGTAGACCACGTTGGGATCGGAGGGCGCGACCGCGATCGCCCCCACGCTGGCGGTCTGGATCTGACCGTCGCTCACGTTGGTCCAGGCCTGGCCGGCGTCCGTGGTCTTCCACACCCCGCCGCCGACGCCCCCGAAGAAGTAGGTCCGCGGCTGACCGGCCACCCCGGCGACGGCCACCGAGCGCCCGCCGCGGAAGGGGCCCACGAGACGCCAGTCCAGCGTGGCGTAGAGGGCCGTGTCGACCTGGGGCGCCGCGTTCCGGGGGCGCTGGGCCAGGGCGGGAGCGGGGAGGACGGCGCCACCGGCGAGCAGACCGGTCGCGACGAGCAGCGGGGCGCGCCGGAGGCGCGGGGAGGAGCACGAAGCGATCACGGGACAGCGATCCTGGAGCGAGGGACGGCGGCGGAGGCGAAGGCCGGTCCGGACATGGAAGCGCCCGGCCGGGCGGGCGAACGTGGGCATTCTGCGAGGCCGGACCGGGACGGGCAACGGGCCCCGGGGGGAACCGGACCGGCCGGGCGGTGGATGGGAACGGAGCAACCCCTCTTCGGGAGACGGCATGGCGGGCATCGACGACGCGCGGATCCAGCGCCTGAACGAACACCCGGCGGACTCCGCGGGGCGCTACGTGCTCTACTGGATGCAGCAGTCACAGCGCGCGGACTCGAACCCCGCGCTCGAGCACGCCGTCCGGGAGGCGGAGGAGCGCAATCAGCCCGTGGTGGTGGGCTTCGGCCTGACGGCGGACTACCCGGACGCCAACGCCCGCCACTACGCCTTCCTGCTGCAAGGGCTCGCACACGTGCAGGACCGCCTGCGGGACCGCGGCATCAAGCTCGTCGTGCGGCGCGGGTCTCCGGATCAGGTGGCGCTCGAGCTTGCCGCGGATGCCTCCCTGGTGGTGTGCGATCGGGGCTACCTGCGACACCAGCGCGCGTGGCGCCGACGCGTGGCGGAGGAGGCGGGCCGCGCCGTGGTCCAGGTGGAAGGGGACGTGGTGGTGCCGATCGAGGTGGCCTCGCAGAAACGGGAGTACGCGGCCCGGACGCTGCGCCCGAAGATCGAACGGGTGCGGGACGGCTTCCTCACGTCGCTCACGGAGGCACACCCGACGAAATCGTCGCTGAGGCTGCGGGTGACGGGAGACGTCGATCCCTCCGATCCGGAGCGTCTCCTGCGCGCGCTGGAGGTCGACCGGGAGGTGGCGCCGGTCGAGTCGTTCGTCGGCGGCACGGACGAGGCGCGTCGCCGGCTGACCCGCTTCCTGCGCAGCGGGATCGGCGGCTACGCGGAGAACCGGAGCGAGCCCGCCGCCGAGCAGGTATCGGGGCTCAGCCCCTACCTGCACTTCGGTCAGATCTCTCCCGTGGAGGTGGCCCTCAAGGCGCGCGCGTCGAAGTCGGCCGGGCGCGAGGATCTGGCCACATTCCTCGAGGAGCTGGTCGTGCGGCGCGAGCTCTCGGCCAACTACGTCTACTTCGCCGAGGACTACGATCGCTATGGCGCTCTCCCGGAATGGGCGCGCAAGACGCTGGAGAAGCACAAGGAGGATGCCCGCCCCGCGCGCTACACCCGCGACGAGCTGGAGGCGGGGAGGACCCACGACCGCTACTGGAATGCGGCCATGGCCGAGATGCGCGAGACCGGATACCTGCACAACACGCTGCGGATGTACTGGGGCAAGCAGATCATCCAGTGGACCAACACGCCCGGATACGCGTTCGACACCGCCCTGTACCTGAACAACCGCTACTTCCTGGATGGGCGTGACCCCAACTCGTTCACGAACATCGCCTGGTTGTTCGGTCTGCACGACCGGCCCTGGCAGGAGCGGGACGTCCTGGGCACCGTGCGCACCATGACGCGGGGCGGGCTGGATCGGAAGTACGACATGGACGCCTGGATGGCGCAGGTAGAGGAGCGTAGCGGGCCGGTCGGGCCGGACGCCCCGACCGCCTGATGGGATCGCCTTCCGCGGGAGGGGCGCGGCCGTGCCGCCCGTGCCCGTCTCCCGACCGCCGTGGTGGGTCCGTCAGTGGATCCGCTCGCCCGGGAGCGGAGGCGTGAGCACCGGATCGCGCCGCGCCTGCGTGCGCTGCTCGAACGCGTAGCCCAGGGCCAGCAGCCGCGGCTCGCTGAAGGGACGCCCCAGGAAGGAGAGCCCCACGGGCAGGCGGTCGCTGGTGAACCCGGCGGGGACGATGAGGTCCGGGAAACCGGTCAGATTGGCGAGGTTGGTGGCGGACGGACCCCCACCTCCTCCGCCGACGCCGACCAGCCCGGGCCGGGTGGGGGACGTCGGATAGACGATCGCGTCGAGGCGCTCCTCGTCCATACGGCCTTCGAGCAGGGCGCGCAGGAGCGGCAGCGCGTGATCGCGCACCGCGAGGTATTCGGCGTCCTCGAGTGTCCCGCTGCGCTCTTCCTGCAGGAAAAGGCCCCAGCGCGTGGGGTTGGGCTGCTGCCCGTCGGCCGTGGGCGAAGTCAGACGTTGCGAGCGCTCGATCATCTCGGCCAGCGTGCGCGGATAGCGTTCGTCCAGCGTCGCCAGGTACGCGGGGATCTGCGCCCGGAACTCCCGCCACCGGACGGTCGTGTACCACTCCTCCTTGGCGTCCAGGACCCACCGCGGGAGCCGCACGTCGACGACGGTGGCCCCCGCGTCGCGCATCGCCTGGAGGGACGCGTCCAAGATCCAGTCCACTTCACCATCCTGGCCGACGAAGTCGCGGGCCACCCCGATGCGCGCGCCGCGCAGCGCATCCGCGTCGAGGAAGGAGGTGAACCCCACCCCGCTCAAGGAGGCGCCCGTCTGCGTGATGGGATCGGCCGGATCGACCGCCGTGACCACGTCCAGCACGGCCGCGATGTCGGCCACGGTGCGTGCCATGGGACCCGGCACGTCGAACGAGAGCGCGAGCGGCACGATCCCGTCCCGGCTGAGCAGGCCCATCGTGGGCTTCAGACCCACGATGCCGTTCGCGGTCGAGGGGCCCCGCACCGAGCCCCCGGTATCGGTTCCGAACCCGATCGGGGCGTAGGCCGCGGCGATCGCCACGCCGGTTCCGCCCGACGAGCCCGACGGCGAGCGCGCGGGATCGTGCGGGTTCTTCATCGGTCCAGCGACCGAGCTGAGCGTCACCCCGGAGGCGAGCTCGCTGAGGTTCACCTTGGCGAGCACGATGGCCCCTGCGGCGCGCAGGCGCTGGACCAGGAACGCATCGTCGGGCGGGATCGAGCCGAGGAGCAGGGAAGATCCCGCCGTGGTGGGCAGGTCGGCGGTGTCGATGTTGTCCTTGAGCACGACGGGGATGCCGTGCAGCGCCGAGCGCGGCCCTCGTTCCCGACGCTCCCGGTCCAGCGCCCGAGCGGTGGCCAGCGCATCCGGGTTCAGCCAGAGCACGGCACCCAGCCCGGGACCGGCGGCGTCGTACGCCTCGATCCGCGCCAGCGACATCCGCACCAGACGCTCGGACGTGAGCGTGCCGGCGTCGAAGGCCTGGTTGAGGTCGGCGATGGATGCGGCCGCGAGCCCACCGGTGCTCTGCGCCCGGAGCGGGAGCGCCCCGGTGGTCAGGAGCGTAAGGGCGAGGGCCAGCGCCCATACGCCGGCGCCCATCTCGCGGGCCGGTCCCCGCGACGCCGCCGGAGCGGGCCGCTCGTCCGGGCGGGCGCGGACCCGTGCGCTCGGCACGCCGGCGAGGAGAGGGGCAGCGCTTCGGCTCATGGGGTCGACCTCCGGGTCCGGGATCTGGCGGAGCCGCACTATACGCGGGGTGCGCCGCCGGGCACGAGGGCAGGCGGGGCCCGGGGGTGCCAACCGCGGGCCCGACGTGCAAGTTGCACGACGCCGGCACCCCGCGCGGCGACGTCCACGTGCCCGGTCACGGGCCCATCGGATACGGATTCCAGATGCGCGTGTCGATCGACGAGCTCCTTTCCCGACGCGAATTCCATCGACGCCTGGGTCTGGCCGGCGCCGGGTTGTGGCTGCTCGGCCCCGCGGCCTGCGCGCGCGCGGGAGCCGACACGCCCGTGGACGATCCGGGCTACGACGCCTTCCGCGAGCTCGACGTCATGGTGTCCATGCGCGACGGCGTACGCCTGGCCACGGACGTCCATCGTCCGTCCCGTGAGGGGGTGCCGTTGGAGGGCCCGTTCCCCGTGCTGCTCGAACGCACGCCCTACGGGAAGCACCTGCCCAGCCGCTCCGAGGTCCGAGCCGGCGATGTCGACACCCCCTGGTCACGGGCGCAGGTCGCCGACTACTTCGTGCGCCTGGGCTACGTGGTGGTCTACCAGGACGTGCGGGGTCGCTACGGCTCCGAGGGCGCGTACGTGAAGTACCTCGATGATGCGGCCGACGGCTACGACACGTGTGCCTGGATCCTGGAGCAGCCGTGGTGCGACGGACAGATCGGGACCAAGGGGCTGTCGTACGCCGCGCACACGCAGGGCGCGCTGGCCAGCGCCGGCGCTCCGGGTGTGGCGGCCATGTTCGTGGACTCCGGCGCGTTCTCCAACTCCTACCAGGGCGGCATCCGCCAGGGGGGCGCGTTCGAGCTGAAGCAGGCCACCTGGGCCTACACGAACGGCCTGCGCGATCCCGCCGTGCAGGCCGACCCCGCACTCAAGGCGGCCGTGGAGGCGGAGGACATCCGCGCGTGGTTCCAGCGCATGCCGTGGGCCCCGGGCGACTCGCCGGTGGCGCGGATCCCGGAGTACGAGGCCTATCTCTTCGAGCAGTGGACGAAGGGCGACTTCGACGAGTACTGGAAGCAGCCGGGCATCTGGGCCGAGGGGTTCTGGGACGAGTGGCCGGACTGTCCGCAGATGCATATGAGCAGCTGGTACGATGCGTATTCCCGCACCGCCACCGACAACTTCGTGGGCCTCAAGGCGCGCAAGCGGGCGCCGATCCGCCTCATCATGGGTCCGTGGACGCACGGGGACCGCTCCGAGACCTTCGCCGGTGACGTGGACTTCGGTCCGGCCGCCACGGTGGACGGGAACCTCGCGGCGGACTTCTGGGAGCTGCGGCGCCGCTGGTTCGACCATTGGCTGCGAGGCCTGGACAACGGCGTGGGTGCCGAGCCCACGGTGCGCTACTTCCGCATGGGTGGCGGCAGCGGACGCCGCAACGAGGCCGGGCGAATGCAGCATGGCGGCTCCTGGCGGACCGCGGACGACTGGCCGCTCCCCGGCACCGCCTTCACGCGCTACCACCTCCACGCGGATGGGCGCCTGACCACCGATGCCCCGGAGGCCGGCCCCGCGTCGCGGACCTACGACTACGATCCGCGCGATCCGGTCCCCTCCATCGGCGGGACGATCACGTCGGGAGCGCCCGTCATGTACGGAGGCGCCTTCGATCAGCGCGAGACCGAGACGCTGTATGGAGCGCGCGCGCCCTTCACGCGCCTGGCGGACCGACCGGACGTGCTCGTCTTCCAGACCGAGCCCCTGGCGGAGGACGTGGAGATCACCGGCCCGGTGGAGGTGCGGCTGTGGATCTCGTCGGATGCGTCCGACACCGACTTCACCATGAAGCTGGTGGACGTCTACCCACCGAACGCGGACTACCCGGAGGGCTTCGAGATGAACATCACCGACGGCATCCTGCGGGCGCGATACCGCGACTCGTGGGAGGAGCCGACGCTGATGGAGCCGGGCACCGTCTACGAGCTGGTGATCCAGCCGTTCCCGACCAGCAACCTGTTCGCACGCGGCCACCGCATCCGGTTGGACATCTCCAGCTCGAACTTCCCGCACTTCGACCTCAACTTCAACACGGGCGAACCGGAGGGGCAGGCCACCCGCTCCGAGATCGCGCGCAACACCATCTGGCTGGACGCAGCGCATCCTTCCCACGTGGTCCTTCCGGTGGTCCCGGCGGCCGATTGAGGGAGGCCGCCCGCGTCCGCGGGCCGACGCGGACCGGTCCCCTCCGAAGGAACCCGGACCGGGGGGTCCCGCGTAGGGGGAGTGCGAAGACCCCCGGCATCCACGCCGGGGGCGCGCCCGCGAGAGAAGGAGCGCTCCCCGCGTGAGCAAGGACGACGGGATCCCGGATATCCCCTCCTGGGAGGAGCTGGGCATCTCCCCGGAGGAGCTGAAGGAGCTCGAGGAGGAGCTGGCGCGCGAGGAGCGGGGTGAGCCGCCGGAGGACGCTGCGCCCACCCGGACCGGCACACCCGCGCGGATCGAGGAACCGGGTCCGGCCGCACCGCCTGCGCGGAGCCCGGGGAAGACCCCGTCGTCCAGCGCTCCTCCCGCGGGCACGCCGCCGCCGGGCAGCGCTCCCCCGTCCCGGGATGCGGCGGCGGGCGCCGGCCGGCCTTCCTCCGGCGCGGCCGCGCCGCCGGATGCGGGCGCGAAGCGGCGGTTCGGGTTCTTCCGTCGCCGGAAGAAGGACCGGGCGAGCCCTGGCTCGACGGGTAGAGGCTCGACTCCCGGCGGATCCAAGACGTCCGCGCCTCCGGCCGCGGCGGCACCGGTGCCCCCGGCGCGCCCGCCCCTGCCGCCGGCGACCCGGTGGCGGGGCCCGCTCACGGTGGTCCTCCTGCTGCTGGTGGCCTGGCTCTCCAGCTCGTGGCGCGGCATCCCGCGTCCCGTCCCCGCCGACGCGCCCGATTCGCTCTTCTCGGCCGAACGCGCCTGGGTCCACCTGGAGCGCATCGCGCGCGCGCCCCATCCGCCCGGCAGCCCCGAGCACGCCCGCGTGCGCGAACACCTGCTCGCGACGCTCGCGGGATACGGGCTCGATCCGCAGGTGCAGACCACCACGCAGGTGATCGGGCGCGGGTCCGTGGCCCGAGCGGTGACCGTGCGCAACGTGCTGGCGCGGATCCCGGGGAGCGAGCCCGGACGTGGCGCCGTGTTGATCACGGCGCACTACGACGGTCGCGAAGTCGCGCTCGCGGCCGGGGACGACGGTGCGGGAGTGGTGACCCTCCTGGAGGCGATCCGCGCGCTGCGGACCGGACCCCAGCTCCGTCACGACGTGATCGTGCTCCTCACCGATGCGGAGGAGCTGGGACTCGTGGGCGCACGGGCCTTCGTGGACCAGCACTCCTGGATGGACGACGTGCGGCTCGTGCTCTCCTTCGAGATGCGCGGCGGCGGGGGGCCGTCGCTCATGTTCGAGACGGGCGCGCAGAACGGCTGGGTGGTGCAGCAGTTCGCGGAGGTCGCGCCCTATCCGCACGCCAACTCCTTGAGCGTCGAGATCTATCGGCGTCTCCCCAACGACACCGATTTCACGCCGTTCCGGGAGGCCGGGCGCCAGGGGCTCAACTTCGCGGCGATCGGTCGCGCCCACGTCTATCATCAGGCCTACGACACACCCGCCAACCTCTCCCGCGCCACCGTGCAGAACCACGGCGTGCAGGCCCTCGCGCTGCTCCGCCATTTCGGGGATGCGGACCTGGACGCGGTGACGGCCCCGGACCGCGCGTACTTTTCGATCCCGTACGTCGGCGTGTTCACCTATCCGGGATGGGTGTCCTGGGTGCTGAGCGTCGTGCTGGTGTTGGGGTGGATCCTGCTGATCGTCCGGGGCCGGGCGGCCGGGCTGCGGGTGGGCGGCATGGTGGTGGGTCTCCTCGTCGGGGTCGGCCTCGTGGCCGGGTCCGCCGGCGCCGGGGTGCTGCTGCTGCGCACCGTGACCGGGCTGCATCCCGAAGCGGGTCGGCTGCACGGCAGCCTCCTGCACGCGGAGTGGCCCTACGTGCTCGCTCTGGTCGCGGCCGCCTTCACCTCGGCGACCGTCGCCCTGCTGCTCACGCGTCGCTGGTTCCGGCTGGGCGCGCTCGCGCTGGGGGCGCTCACCCTTCCGCTGCTCGCGGCCGCCGTGATGGGCTTCCTGGTGCCGCTGGGCGCGGCCAACCTGCAGGGGCCGGCCCTGGGCGGTCTGCTGGCGGCCGCGGTGGCGTTGGGGGTCGAGCCCACGCAGCGCCCCGGCCACGTACGCTGGGTGCTCTGGCTCCTCCTGGCGGTGCCGGTCCTCGTCTTCCTGGTGCCGCTGACCGAGCTGCTCTGGTTGTCCCTCAGCCTGGGCCAGGCCGCCCTGGTCGGCGGTCTGGCGGCCCTCATCGTCGTGTTGCTCCTCCCGCTCGTCGATGTCGCGCGCGAGCCCAACGGGTGGGGCGCGAGCGTCCTCGGTCTGATCGTCACGGCGGTCTTCGTGGGTATCGGGCTCGCGCTCGCGCGCCCGGGCGAGACACGGCCGCTGCCGTCCACGCTGGTCTACGCGCTCGACCGGGAGGACGGCTCGGCCGTGTGGGCGCTCGATCCCGCCGTGCTGGAGGCGGACGCCGCCGACCGGGCGGATCTGGCCTGGGCTCGGGAGCGGGCGGGGACCCCCGATACCGTTCGGACCGTGGCGGCGCTGGCGGCCGGCATGTCGTTCGCGGTCGCTCCCGCGCCGCGCGTGGCGGCCGCGCCGCCACGGTTGTCGGTCGCGACGGACAGTGCCTCGGCACTGGCGGGCGCTCCGCTCCGCGTGCGCGTCGCGTCCGCGTTCGGCGCGGAGGCGCTGCGCTTCACGTTCCCCGACGGGGGTGCGCGCCCGGTCGCCATCAACGGTCGCCCTCTCGGCGCGCGTCCCGAGCTCCAGATCGTGGAGCATTGGGGCGAGCCCGAGGGAGGGGCCGTGGTCCTCGATCTGGATCCCGCCAACGCCGGCGACACCGTGCGTTTCGACCTGGTGGAGACCACGTTCCGTCCCTCCGAGCTGGTGGGTCCGGACGTCTTCCGGCGACCCGCCGGGCTCGCCCCCGATATCCGCCGCCTGTCCGATCGGGCGGTCGTACGCACCCCCGTCGCGATCGACGTGCGCAGCGGGACCGTCGCGCTGGGGATCGCAGGCCTCGCCGAACCCGCGCCCGCGGGTGCGACCTCCGGTCCCGGAGACACGCTCCCCACAGGGGCACCGGCCGACAGCACCGATCTCGCGGCCGTCGAGCTCTTCGCACCGGGGGTCGTCTCCTCGGCGGCACCTGAGTTCGCGATCACGTTCACGCCGGACGGGCGCACCGCGTTCTTCAACCGCGGGACGGAAGACCGGAGCGCCTACCGGATGCTCGCATCGTTGCGGAGCGATACGACCTGGGGGTCGGCCGAGGCGGTGCCGTTCGCGAGCGCAGGCATGGACGTGGATCCGTTCGTGAGCCCCGACGGCAACCGGATCTGGTTCTCGTCGGACCGGCCGCGCGCGGGCGCGCCCGCGGGATCGATCTCGAGCTGGTACGTGGAGCGGACCGCCACGGGGTGGAGCGATCCGATCGACCCGGGTGCACCGTTCAACTCGGATTCGGCGGACATCTTCGTCTCGGAGGCCCGGGATGGCACTGTGGTGTTCCGCTCGGAGCGGGACGGCCGCCGACGGGTCTACGCCACGCGCCGCGGAACGGAAGGGTGGGAGACCCCGGTGGCGCTGCGCTTCGGAACGGTGGAGGAGGCGTCCAATCCCATGCTGCACCCGAGCGGTACCTGGATCGTCCTCTCGCTGCCGGGGCCGGGAGGAGAGCCCGACCTCTACGCGAGCTGCCGTACGGCGGAGGGAATGTGGGGCGAGCCGTTCGCGCTCCCCGCCGCGATCAACTCGCCGTTCGCGGAGTTCGCACCCGCCTTCCATCCCGACGGTACGTTGTATTTCACGTCGGAGCGGCCGGGGGTCGTAGGCACCCAACCCGACGGCACGCGTCCGCCGGGTGACATCTACCGCGTGCGTCCGGGTGCACACGTCGCGTGCGACGGTACGGCGGTCCCCCTGGGCTGACGACCTCCATCTCCATGTTCGATCTGATCGAGCTCTTCGCCGTGCTCTCGGCCGGCCTGTATGGGGTGCTGTTGGCCCGCAAGAAGGGGATGGACCTCGTCGGCGTCTTTTCCGTGTCGTGCATCATCGCGTTCGGAGGCGGCACGCTCCGCGACCTGTTCCTGGACCGCACGCCGCTCTTCTGGATCGCGAATCCACACTATCCCGTGCTGATCTTCCTCATCTCCGTCGTGGCCTCCATCGTGCGCTTCCCCGAAGAGGGACGGGTGCTCCGTCTGCTCTACGTGCCCGATGCGCTGGGATTGGGTCTGTTCAGCGCGCTGGGGGCGGGGTTCGCGCTGGCCGAGGGCACGTCGCTGTTCGTGGCCTCCCTGCTCGGCGTGATCACCGGGACGTTCGGAGGGGTGCTGGGCGACATCGTCTCGAACGAGATCCCGAGCCTCTTCCGGTCGGGCACCACGCTCTACGCCACGTGTGCCTTCCTGGGGTCGTGGACCTTCCTGCTGTTGCACACGGTGGGGATGCCCGAGCCCGGACCGGTCGTGGCCGGGATCGCCGTCACGGTCATCCTGCGGCTCGCTGCGGTGGTGCGGGATTGGAAGCTGCCGGCGCTGCGCTGATGGCGAATGGCAGCGTGGACCGGTCCGCCCGCTCAGTAGTACAGCGCAACCGCCGTGTAGACGAGCTGACCATAGGTGCCGAATTCGCTGCGCAGCAGCGGGGGAGCGGAGTCCGCGAAGCGCGGCGAACGACCCCGGGTCAGCAGCGCACCCAGCGAGAGGCGGGCGCTCTGACCCAGGTCGTAGCTCGCGAACGGAGTGATGGAGACGCTCGCGTCGTCGAGATTGGCGCGGCCCGCGGCGGCGAGCGTGACGCGGTCCCCCGACTGCCATGACACGGTCCCACCGAGGTACGTCCGCCCCAGGAGATACGTCTCGCCGCGGGCAAACTCCGGCGCGGTCAGATGCTCCACGTAGCGCGCCGTCTCCGACGTACCCAGCCCGTTTCGATGCAGCTCCACGGACGCGATCCAGGTGGAACCCAGGCGGTCCGCGCCGACGGTGGCGCGCAGGTCGCGCCAGCCCCCGCGGTCCAGCGCGTACGGAGTGGCCACCTCGGCCCGGATCTTCCACGTGTCGAGCACCCAGGAGACGCCCGCGAGCGCGATGAGCTCGCGCCAGAACTTGCCTGCGGCGACATAGACGTCGGCCGTAGGCAGCTCGAGCGTGGCGCGCATCCCACCTGAGAGATCGTCGACCGACCCCCGGTCGGCCACCACGGCGTCCAGCTCCAGGCCCGGCCTCGGATACAGGAGCGCACGGACCGCGTCGACGCCGCGCTTCTCCTCCGTGTCGAGCTCGAACGGGCTGAACTGCGCCCACAGGTCGGCGATGGGAAAGAGCGTGGAGATCCCCCACGTGATGGCCTGCCGGCCGAGCGTGAGATCGACGGCGTCGGCGCGGACGCGGAGGGCCAGGCGGTCGAGGTCGTGCCAGACCCGGAAGCCGGGCTCGTCCACGAAGGTGGTCTCGAGGTCCACGGTTCGGCCGGGAACGGCGCTCACGCCGAAGCCCGTGACGCCGCTCCCGAACGCCTCCGGCGTGGTCGACATCTGGAGCTGCAGGCGGTCGTGGACGTCAACCCCGACGTGCTCGCCGAACGCGAGCTGCCAGCGCAGCCGTACCACTTCGGCGTTGAAGGCCGAGCGTCGATCGGCGCCTGGAGGCGTGTAGCCGAGGTCCTGGATCGCCGACAGGGAACGGACGTATCCGCTCCACACCGGGCCGCTCCCCCGGCCGGTCTGGGCCGGGAGCGGGGAGGTGTCCGCGATGGACGTGGCGAGCAGCGCGAGCGTGCAGGCAGCCACGGCTCCGGCCCGCGTCATGTCACCGGCCGCCGGCGTGCGCCGGGGTCACCCGGGCTTCATCGGCGTCCACCCGACCATCGCGGAGCCGCACGAGCCGGCGCACGCGCTCGATGACCACCGGATCGTGACTGGAGAAGAGGAACGTGGTCCCGAGCTCGCGATTGAGCTCGTCCATCAGGTCGAGCAGCGCCGACGACGTCTCCGAGTCCAGGTTGGCCGTGGGCTCGTCGGCCAGCACGACGTCGGGCTGCGTCGCCAGCGCCCGCACCACGGCCACGCGCTGTTGTTGCCCGCCGGAGAGCTCATGCGGCTTCCGATCCGCCTCGGCGGCCAGTCCCACGCGTTCGAGAAGCGGGAGCACGCGCGCGCGGCGCGCTTCGGGCGTCACACCGCGAAGGAGCAGGGTGAACTCCGCGTTCTCGTAGGCGGTGAGCACGGGGACGAGATTGTAGGCCTGGAACACGAACCCGATGTGATCGAGGCGGAAGTCCGCGGCCGTGCCCCGGTCCATGTCCGTCACCCGGTGGCCGGAGACGGATACCCATCCCGACGTGGGGCGATCGAGCGCCCCGATCAGGTTGAGGAGCGTGGTCTTGCCCGAGCCCGAAGGACCCGCCAGCCCGCAGAACTCCCCCGGTTGGATGGTGAGATCGACGCCCCGCAGCGCGTGGACCTCGACGTCACCCTGCCGGAAGACACGGGTGACTCCGCTCACCTGGATCTGGGGCGCAGACGCTGTCATTCGAAGAACCGCATCGCTTCGGCGGGGGCGAGCCGCGTGGCCTTCCAGGCGGGATAGAGGGCGCTGCCCAGCGTGGCCAGGATCACCAGCGCCGTGCCGGCCGCCCACTTCCGCGGCCGGATCTCGCTGTACATCACCATGTCCTCCAGGTTGATGCCGGAGATCTCGATCTCCTCGATCCCCCAGGCGGAGAGCGGGATGCCCCACCGGGCTGCGGCCAGGTGCGCGCCGAAGCCGAGTGCGAAGCCCACCCCGACGCCGAGCACGGTCAGCAGGACGGTCTCGGCCAGCAGGAGGCCGGCCACGCGGGGCCCGCGCAGGCCCAGCGCGGAGAGCAGGCCCAGCTCGCGCACGCGCTCCAACACGGCCATCAGGAAGGTGTTGGCGATCGAGAAGAGGACCACCAGCAGGATGACGCCCAGGTACACGTATCCGAACGCGTCGTCCAGCTCGGTGAACCCCACCATCTCGGGGACGGCCTCCTGCCAGGAGAGCACCTCGATGTCCGGAGCGCGATCGGCGAGGGCCGTGCGCACGGCAGCGGCCAGGGCGGACGCATCGGCGTCCGGCGCGCCGAGCACGCCGATCTGCGTGAGCATCGCGTCCATGACCGCCACGTCGCGCGCGGCCTGCAGGTTGGTCCACGCGACGCCTTCGTCGATCTCGCGTACCCCGGTCTCGACGATCCCGCTGAGATGGAAGAGCGCACGGGTCACCTCGCCCTCGACGTCGGTCGTCGTCAGCACGACGCGGTCACCGAGCTCGAGCTCCAGCTCGGCGACGGCTGCGGCCCCGAGCACGATCGGGTCGCGTTCGCCGCCGGTCAGGAACGTTCCATCCACCAGGTCTGCGGCCGGATCGGACAACGCGGCCTCGGCGGCAGGATCCACCCCCGACAGCTGCACAGGAAGCGTGCCGGAGGACGTCGAGGCGAGCCCCGTCAGGAGGATGCGTGGAAGGACGGTGCGTACGCCCCCAACGGCACGGATCCGCTCCTGCAGGGAAGGGGCGTCGCGCAGCGCGACGTCGCTGGCGCGGGTATCCCAGTAGCCCTGTGCATGGACGAGGACCTGCCCTCCTGCCGCCTGCGCCGCTTCCTCCAGCATGCGGCGATGCCCGTCGTCGTTGATGCTCATGCCCACGAGCATCAACGCGTACGTGAGCGCGATCGCGGAGCCCATGATGAAGGTGCGCCCGCGGTGGCGCCACAGATTGCGCCAGGCCATGCGCCAGATCATGCGCGCCCCGACAGGGTGGGCACGGGGTCGATGCGCGCGGCGCGCCAGGCCGGCCACAGGCCGCACAGGAACGCGAAGATCATCATGACGGCGACGGGCTCGACCAACGCCATCGGCTCGAGCACGAAGTAGAGCCGGTCCGAGAAGGACACGCCCATGAAGGAGAACGCGGTCTGGTCGGTGAACAGCGCCATGTTCAGGCCGGCGCGGGCATGGTACCACGCCAGCCCGCCACCCGCCGCGGCGCCGATCAGCGCACCTGTGGATCCGAGCACAGCCGTCTCGATCTGCAGCGTGCGGAACATGCGGCGCGGCCGCATGCCGATCGCCATCATGACGCCGAACTCGCGTCGGCGCTCCAGGGCGCTCATGCGTTGCGTGTTCAGGATCCCGACACCGGCCACGAGATAGATCAGGAGGTACATGAACCAGTAGGAGCGGCGGAACAACACCACCATCTGGTCGACCGCCGGCAGGATCTCCTGCCACGGCCGGGCGACCAGGCGGTCGTCGCGGGCGGCGGCTGCGTCGGCCGGGAGGCGATCGAGCGCGCCGATGGCGGCCGCTACGGTCTGAGCGGTGGAACGGGCCTGGGAGAGGTCGCGCGTGCGGACGGCGATCTCGTGGACCTCGCCGGACAGGGCCGTCAAGCGCTCCGCGTCGGAGCGGTGCAGGTACACGCTCGATCGGTCGACCTTCGTGTTGCCCGTCCGGACGATGCCCGTCACGCGCAGGAGCTCGTTCCCCAGCGAACCGTCGGCCGCCTCCAGGAAGAGCACGAGCTCGGCACCCACGCCGACCCCGAGCTGACGGGCGAGCGCCTCGCCCAGCACGGCCTCCCGCGGTCCGGGATCCGGTGCGGGCGCGATGCTCAGCCAGTGCCCGGCCGTCACCGCCCGGCGGATGGGTGTGGTCCGGGCCTCGCGTTCCGGATCCACGCCATGCACCTGCGCCACCTGCGAGCGGTGCTCGTTTCCGACGAGCCCGTTGGCCTCGATGCGCGGGGAGACGGCGACCACGTCGGCCACCCCCTCGAGTCGCCTCAGGAGCTCGGAGTCGACCGGAAAGGTGCGGTAGACCCGGGGCCGGTCGGCGTAGGCCGCGGTATGGATCTGGATCTGGGCTGCCTCGACCGCGGTGGCGCCCTGCACCATCTGCTGGAGCCACCCTTCATAGAAGGCGAGGGTCCACACCATCAACGCCACCGCAACGGCGATCGCCGCCAGCGTCAGCCCGCTCCGCCAGCGGTTCCGGGCCAGGTTGCGGATGCCGAGCTTCGCGGCGATCACGTCAATCGCTCGCGATCCGGCGCAGGCCGCGTCGGGTGAAGAGGTCCTGTTCGACGTCCACGTCGAGCTCGAGGACCTCATACAGCACTTCCGTGCGTTCCTCGGGCCGGTCCGCGGGCTGGAGCACCAGGCGGAGCGGGATGGGCCGCCCTGCGATGCGGGCGACATCCGTGAAGATCATCGTGCGAACGAGCTCGTCGCCGTCGTGATACTCACCGCGGACGGGGATCCAGCCGGACGGGTCGAGGAAGAACACCAGGCGGGTGTAGACGACCGGCAGGTCGGGATCGGGAACCAGATCGAGGCGGATCAGGCGACGACCGGGCTCCTCCGCCCACGACAGCGAGGCCCGGTGGTCGTCCAGGTAGCTGGTCTCGCGGAGGAGGTCGTCGTTGGTGAAGTGGCTTCCCATCCAGCTCTCGGAGAGCAGCCCGGACGGGATGCGGATGAGCCGGTCCGCGCGCGGAGCGTAGTTCCAGAGCCCTTCCTCCGTGCGCAACGTCGCGGTGCCCGCCTCCCGTGCGGGCTCACGGATCACGATGAGGGCCTCGTCGTCGCCGCGGGACCAGGCTTCCAGGGTGAGCTCGCGGGTGCCGCGCTCGCGCACGACCGTCATCCGCATCACCGCGTGGCTCGAGGTGGCCTGGTAGAGGTCGTCCAGGTGACGGACGACCTCGGCCACGTCGGGGAGAGCCGGGACGGCTTGCGCGGCCGCCGCGGTCGCGGTTGCGGCCGTCAGCAGCGCGATCCGGACGGCTGTCACAGGGGCCCTCATGCCCTCTTCTCCATCGAGGGTGGCGCACGTGGCCGGGGGCCGCGCGCGCGGATGACTACACCGATGCCCCTACCAGGTCCGGATGGAGTAAGGCCGGAAGCCCGGCTCGAACCGGTCCGAGGAGTCGTGGATCGTCAGCTCCAGCCGCTCCCCCGGCGAGACGGCCACGAACTCGGTGAGGGTCCTCGGGCCGTCGGCATTGGCGAAGAGGATCCGGAGGCGCAAGCTTCCGCCGGACGGCCGCTGGGTGGAGAGGAGCGCCGTGCTGAGCCCCTCCACGACATCGGGTGCGTCGGGCGCCGGGCTGCCGATCTCGAGGCCGACGTCGGCGAAGTCCCAGTTCTTGACCATCACCGCGAGGCGACCGTCCTCGGGGCCCGGCGCCCCAGCGTCGAATGGACTGCTCGGGCGGTAGGCGCACGAAGGAAGGACCAGCAGGGCCAGCAGGGAGAGCCATCGGTTGCGCGCCATACACCACCTCCCCCTCGGACGGAAGGGCCAAGACGGGTTTCGTTACAATTACGTTACTGTCTTGGTGCAATAATCATGCGGGATTGGACCCGCGACGTCCAGTCCAGGTCCATGGCGCGATCGCAGGACCGGAACGGCCACCGGCCTCTCCGCTCGGGTCGACCCTGCCGGCTCGCCGGGCCGACCGGCCGGCACGGACGGAGCGCTGTCGGTCGCGTTGGGGTGTCCGAGAACACCGGCGTCCGGTCGGGCCGACCGGACGCCCGAACGGGGCGGCGTCGATCGCGTGATATCGAGCCGGGTATCCGCCGGCGCCGTTGGGGTGTCCGCGAAACACTGGCGTCGCGTCGGGCCGTGGCCCCACTATTGCCGCCGCTCGAGGATGGGGCGTCGATCCGGATCGCCATCGCTGTGGCGTCCGCCGTCCCCCCGGTCCGCGCCGGTGCGCCGGCTCCCGCCGCCTCTCGGGGTGGTGGTCCCCCTGATCGAAAGGACGCACAGGTTGCCGATCGTCGCGACCGGACGATTCTCGCGCCCGGCCAGCGCGCTCCTGCGCCCGGCTCTGGTGGGCCTCGTGTGCTCGATGGCCGTCGCTGCCCCGCTGGGAGCCCAGTTCAGCTCGCCCGCCGACACCCTGATCCTCCCCTCGCGGCTGGGCGTCCCGGCCCTGGGTGGGGCCGGACTGGTCGCGCTGGCGGCATTCGTGGTCATGCCCGCGGATGAGGAGATCCGCGAGTGGGTCCAGGGGGCGGGGCGGCAGAGCGAGTTGCTCCAGGGCACGGCAGGAACGTTCGAGCGCTTCGGTAGCGTCGCCGTCCCGATCGTCGGCGCGGGCGTCTATGCGGCCGGTCGGGTGCTCGGACAGGAGACCCTGACCGACGTGACCCACCACACGATGAAGGCCGTCGTGACCGCAGCGGCCGTGACCTACCTCGGCAAGACGTTGGCCGGGCGCGAGCGTCCGACGGAACGGGAAGACGGCCAGTGGAGCTACGGGCTGGGGCGAGGCCTGTCCGATCCGCACTATCGCGCCTTCCCATCCGGCCACACCGCGCAGGCTTTCGCGATCGCCACGGCGCTCTCCTCCGAGCTCCAGCGCCACCACGTCTGGGGCGCGGAGGTGTGGCGCCCGCTCCTCTTCTCCTCCGCCGCGTTGACCGGCCTGTCGCGCATCTACGACGACCGGCACTGGACGTCGGACGTGCTGCTCGGGTCCGTGGTCGGGTATCTGTCCGCCCGCTCCGTGTTGGACGACCACGACCCGTTCGTGCGGGGCACTCCGATCCTGCGCTCGCTGGCGGACGGAGGATGGGGGATCGGGCTCCAGATCCCCTGGGCAGGACCCGCGTCCACCCCGGCCACCCCGCAGTAGCCGAGCGGGACCAGAAGCCGAGCGGGACCCATTGCCGAGCGGGACCAGGAGCCGAACGTGGCCAGGAGCCGAACGTGGCCAGGAGCCGAACGTGGCCAGGAGACGAACGTGGCCAGGAGCCGAACGTGGCCAGACGCTGATCGGGACCACGCGTTCATAGCGATCGGGGCCACCTCTCGACCGCCGACGGTCACGCCCCCGTGGATCACGGGGGCCCCGTCTCACCTCACGGGCCGCACGGGGGTGGCGTTCCCCGGCCGCAGATCACGCGCCTCCGTGCCAGCACGACTCCGGGACCCTGCATGCCGGCGGGCGGCTCCAAAGGCCGATGCTCCGGTGCGACGAGAAGGATCTCGCCGGGCTGGGTCGCAAGAGGACCCCTCGATCTGGCGGACCGTGCGCGCACTTCGACCCGACACGCATCGGCTGCCACGATCCCCTGCGAAACGAGCTCCAGCGCCCACCGGGCTCCGGCGGCCCACTCCGCGGCGAGGATCCGCACGCTGTCCGCGCCGGTCTGCCGGAGCGCCGACCTGACGTCATCCAGCGTCGCGTCATCGACGACGATGTCGACGCACCACAGATCGTGGGAGCGCCACGGCCATGCGCGCCGGACCGCGGAGCTGAGGCGTCGACTGACCACCAGCGTCCCCGGCGGCGGCTCCCCCGCGACGCCCCAGGGCCACCCCACGGCCACCCGACCCATCTGGATCCCCACCTGTTCGACGAGGTGAGGCCCATCCGCGTCGCCTCCGGTCAGGACGAAGAGGGGCGCCTGCGCGGCCACGTCCGGGGAACGACGTCCGGTGAGGAGCAGCGCCGGGTGGAGCGGGGACGGGATCCGAGGCCGCTCCAGCACGACGGTGCCCACCCTCCGCCGAAGCCGGACCAGGCCCTCGGCCTCGAGGTCGAGGTACGCCCGCCGGACCGTGTGGAAGTGGACACAGGCCACCGAAGCCAGGAGACGGATCGGCGGGAGGGGCGCGCCCGGCCGACACGTCCCGATCGCGATCTCGCGACGCACCAGCTCCCTGACCTGGGCATGGAGATGCATGGGGAGTGATGGATCGAGCCCCTCGGCCACGCGCTCGGCCACTCGCCGGGACGTCGCCCGCGCGCACGGCGGGGAACGGAGGGAGGGACGTTGGACCGCCGATGGGCGCCCCCGTCGTGGGGTCGAGGACGGCTCCAGCGCCCGCTGGAACTCCAGCGCCGCGTGGAGCCGACGCGCCTCCTCGTCCCCGGCGTCGTCCGGTCTCGGGTCGGGCTCCTGGAACAGGTCCAACGCAGACCGCACGTCACCGGGTACCACGCTTCCTTCCGTCACGCGCATCCCCTCCCTCGCGTTTGCGCATCTTTCCGCCCTCGCGCGGGCGCACCTCCCCCCTCGCGCGGGCGCATCTCCCTCCCGCGCGAATCGGCGCCTGGGGTGCACCGTCCCCCACGCCGCTCCTGGCGGGTCGACGCCTATATGTAGAAAACGATGTGCGGGCGATTGATCTGTTGCCATGGATCAATCGGCCGCGCACGCCGATGGCGATCCATGGACGCTCCCACCCCCGCCGCCGTCCGTCCGCCCGGTGCGGGCACGTCACACGTCGCGGGCCTGGATCGCGCGGCGTGGGGGTCGGAGGCGATGGGTGGAGACGTCGAGGGGCGGGGGGGAAGGGTGCCGACGAGAGATGGTCCGTCCGTCGCGGGGAGGGTCGCCACCGCGCGGTGCGCGCTTCGGCCGGACCGGCTTCCCGAACGCGGACGGGGATCCGTGCCGTGAAGCCGCGCACCGGCCAGGAAGGATCACCCTGGCCGGTGCGGCGTCGGAGATGTAGGGCGTCCGGCGGGCCGAACGAGACGCCGCCGGTCAGCGACCGGGCGGCGTCAGATATCGATCGGGGATCCGGTTCTCGGGACGCTCGGCGTCCCAGAAGATCGAGACGATCCAGTAACGCGCCCCGTCGTTCAACAGCTGGATGGAGTTGATTCCACGCTGGAAGGGCTCCGCGTCGTCGGGTCGGTTCTTCGACTGATACGCGCTGAACACATGGACGATGTTGCCGAACGCCTCCGTGGTGCGTCCGATCTCGTCCTCGTAGAAACCGCGCTCCTCCAGGCTGGCACCTGCCGCCTGCGCGTATTCCTGCGGCGACCAGACGCGGTGTCCGACGCCGTTCGGACCGCGGCCGGTGGGAATCAAGCGCGCGCCCTCCGGGATGAAGAGCGAGTGGAACCGGTCCCAATCGCGCGTCTGACCGGCGGGGCCCGAGATGACGTCGTACAGGGCGCCGATGATCGCGTCGAGCGAGCCGACGTCCACCGGGTCGGCCGCAGCACTCTGCGCGCTCACCCCGCGCGTCGCGAAGGGCAGCCAGGAGAGGCCGAGGATCGAGAGCGCGAGGAGCGCGGTGCGGGGACGGATCATGGTACACCTCCAGGGATGGCGGACGGTGTGGCTTGGACCGTACGGGAGGGAAAGAGGTTGCCCGCTCCTGCGCGGTCCCGCGAGCAGGTGGATCTCCTCCAGCAAGAGGTCACGGACGTCGATCTCCGGATGCTCAGGGCGAGCCCGGCGGCCAGCGCGGCAGCGCTCGCCCCGAGGTCCAGGGGACGCCTGCGGCCTCGAGGCGGGCCTCGAGCGCGGGCAGGTCGGTCTCGATGATCTGCTGCGCCTCCCTGTGCACATCCGTGAACGCATCCGCGGCGATACGAACCTGCTGCCGATGGGTCGCCGTGGGTCCCCACTGCCCCCGCCAGTGGCCGCTCACGACCTGATTGACCCGCCCCACGATCCCCGGCATCGTGGGCTCGCTGCGCGCGCCGCGGGTCCGATCCCCGTTGAGCGCCTCCTGTACGTCGAGCAGGCGCAACTCGAGGGCGCGCGCGTCCTGACGGAGCGCTTCCGGCGCGGCCGCGGCCCGATCGAGTGCCCGTTGCAGCGTCCGCACCCGATCGAGGGCGTCGGCGGTCGCGCGCTGGGTGCCGGTGACGGCCCGCAGCAGGGCCCCGGTCTCCTGCTGGAACGCGAGGACCGCCGCGCGGTCCTGGAGCGGGATCGCCGCCTCACCGATCGGTGCGATCTCGAAGGGGACAGGAGCGGTCAGCTCCTGCACCGTTCCGTCCACCCGGCTGGAGAGCGAGACCGTATACCGGCCCGGCAGGGCCATCGGGCCCGCGGAGCCGCCCCCGAACCCTCCGCCTCCTCCGCCCGCGGTGACCGGGGCATAGGAGGGATAGCGGTAGTCCCACGTCGCGCGATGCATCCCCGAGGCGGTGCTTCCACGCACGGTGTTCACGATGGCGCCCTCCGCGTCCCGGATGGTCAGGAACACCTGCGGGTCCGGCTCCCGATCCTCCGCCTCGAGCGCTTCCCAGGTCGGGTACGGCGTATCCTCGCCGCGCCGCTGCGCCGCCTGCTCCTCGGCGCGTCGGACCGCCGACCGAGTGCGCAGGGCGTCGCGCACGAAGTAGGTGAAGGTGACGCCGAACGGCGGGTTGTCGGCCTGGTAGAAGTCGGCTCCCGAGTCGCCGCCCGGGCTCCACTCCAGGTACATGTCGCCCGTACGGACCGGGAAGATGTGGGCGGGGTCGGCCAGCACGTCGGCCGCGCCCCCGCCTGCCAACTGTCTGAGCGGGGTGTAGTCGTCGAGCACGTAGAAGCCGCGCCCGAACGTCGCGGCCACGAGATCGCCCTCGCGCCGTTGGATCTCCAGCTCGCGCACGGGGATGGTGGGGAGTCCCGCGTCCAGCTCCACCCAGGACGCACCGCCGTCCACGGATGTGAAGGCGCCGAACTCCGTGCCGAGGAAGAGCAGGTCGGGCTCGATGGGATCCTGCACGATCGAGAACGCCGGACCGTTCTCCGGCAGATCCGCAACGATGGACCGCCAGGTGCGGCCTCGGTCGGTCGAGCGCAGGACGTACGGGCGGAAGTCCCCGCGCTTGAAGTTGTTGAGGACGGCGAAGACGGTATTGGGATCGTGCAGCGACGCCTCGACATCGTGTACGAAGCTCGTGTCGGGGACGCCGGGGAAGGACATCACCGCACGCCATGTCTGCCCGCCGTCCTCGGTCACCTGCACGAGGCCGTCATCGGTGCCGGCGTAGAGGAGGCCTTCGACCAGTGGTGACTCCGACAGGGACACCAGGTGTCCGAAGACCGACGTGGACCGGTTCTTCCCGACCGCGTCCACGCTCCAGACGCGTCCCATGACCTCGAGCTGGTTGCGGTCGAGGTCCCGCGTGAGGTCCTCACTGATGGGACGCCACGTCGACCCCATGTCGTCCGAGCGGAAGAGGATCTGCGCGCCGAAGTACAGGCGTTCATTGTCGTGGGGCGAGATCAGGATCGGTGCGTCCCAGTACCACCGCAATGGCGGTCCGTCCGCGCTCTCCTGGGGTTGGATGTCCAGACGCTCCTTGGAGCGTCGGTCCAGGCGGGACAGCGTACCGTGCTGCAGCTGGGAATAGATGATGTCGGGGTTCTCCGGATCCACCACGGGATCGAACCCGTCGCCCCCGAGCGTCACGTACCAGTCCGAGTTGCGGATCCCCCCGGCCACGGTGGTGCGGGAGGGGCCCCCCAGCGTGTTGTTGTCCTGCGTGCCACCGTAGACGTAGTAGAAAGGCTCGTCGTTGGAGGTGGCGACCTTGTAGAACTGCGTGATCGGCAGGTTGTCGAAGAAGCGCCAGTTCGCACCGCCGTCGAACGTCTCGTACAGACCGCCATCGTTGCCGATGATCAGGTGCTCGGCATCGTCCGGGTCGAAATTCAGTGAGTGGAAGTCGACGTGCACGTCCTCTGTCGGGAGTCGCTCCCAGGTCCGGCCGCCGTCATCCGACATCTCCACGAAGGTGTCGAGCGCGTAGATGCGGTCGAACCGGTGGGGGTCGGCATACAGCTCGTGGTAGTACATGGCAGCGCCCGACTGGTAGCGGGACGTCCGCTGCCAGTGCTCCCCCATGTCCTCGGACCGGAATGTGCCCCCGTCCTCCCCGCTCGCCTCCACGATGGCGTAGAGCACGTCGGGGTTCTGGGGCGAGACGGCCATCCCGATCCGGCCCTTGTCGCCGGACGGCAGGCCGCGGTTGATGGCGCGCCAGGTGTCTCCGCCGTCCGTGGACTTGTAGATGCCCGAGCCCGGTCCGCCGTCGATCATCGTCCATTGGTGACGACGCCGCTGCCACGCCACCGCGTACAGGACCTCGGGATCGCGCGGATCGAAGTAGACCTCGTGGATGCCCGTATCCTCGTCGACATCGAGAACGCGCTCCCAGCTGTCCCCACCGTCCATGGTGCGGTAGAGACCCCGCTCTCCACCCGACGACCAGAGCGGACCCTGGGCCGCGACGTACACCACGTCGGTGTCTTCGGGGTGGATGGCGATCATGCCGATGTGCTCGGAGGTCTCCAGGCCGACCCTCGTGAAGCTCCGCCCGCCGTCGATCGACTTGTACACGCCGTCGCCGTAGCCCACCGAGCGTTGCGCGTTGTTCTCTCCGGTGCCGACCCACAACGTCAGGTGTCGCCGGGGATCGAGCGCGATCGCGCCGATCGAATAGGATCCGTAGTCGTCGAAGATCGGCGACCAGGTGGTACCGGCGTTCGTGGTCTTCCAGACGCCACCGGAGGAGGCCGCCACGTACCAGACCGACCGGTCCGTGGGGTCGATGGCGACATCGGCGATCCGTCCGGACGCGACCGCGGGGCCGATGTTGCGCCACTCCAGCCCGGAGAGCAGGCGCGCGTCCACGGTGCGGGCGGCCGCGGCGGGACGCGCCTGACCGGCCAGCGGGAGGATCGGTGCCGCGCTCAGGATCGATCCGACCAGGAGGGCGAGGACGATGCGCGGGGTCGTGACGACGGCGGAGACGGCGTTCATGGGCGAGACCGGGTTCATGGGCGCGACCGGGTTCATGGGCGAGACCAGGTTCATGGGCGTGGTCGAGCAGCAGGGCACGGAGACGATCCGGAGTCGCAGCCTCCCACGCCGACGCGGCCGGCGCAAGATGTCACGAGCACCCCGCGCGACGGGGCTCGCCCGGCCGCCGATGTCTCGAGCCTCCCGGTCCTCCGCGGCCCCCCGCCGTCCGTTCGCGGGACGACCCGTCCCGGAAGCGGACACCCCGACCCCCTGGCCCGCCGAGGGGCGATGGGCTTCAAGTATATGCCGTGCAATAGCTTGGACGTTCAGGCCGCGAGGGCATGAACCTTTCCATCATCCGTATCCGTCATGTGGGCAGGTCCGAACCGGTCGCGGACAGGTCCGAACCGAACGCTGCGGAGTGGGGATGACGTGATCCATCGACGAACGCGACATCGGATGCTGGGCGTTGGCCTGGCGTGGATGCTGGCCGCGCCCGGGCTGGCCGCCCAGCAGCGGGACGCGTCGGGAGGCGAAGGCCAGAGCGGCGAGGTCCGGACCCTGACGCTGGACGACGCGCTGCGGATCGCCCGGGCCCAGAGCCCGGTCTTCCGGCAGGTGGCCAACGACGAGAGCGAGTCGACCTGGCAGGTCCGCAACGCCTGGGCGTCGTTCCTCCCGTCTGCTTCGGTCACGACGAGCGCCAGCTACCAGGCCGAAGGGCGCCAACGCTTCGGCCTCTTCACGAGCGCCGACATCGGCGCGGGCACCACCACGGACTACCTGTCCTCCGACTACGGCTTCACGCTCTCCTACAACCTGAGCGCGGCCACCTTTGCCCGCGTCGGTTCGGCGCGCGCGGACGCCCGAGCCACAGAAGCGCGCGTGGAGGCCGCCGAGTTCGATCTCCAGTCGAACGTGACCGCGCAGTACCTGGCTGCCTTGCGGGCGCGGGCCAGCGTCGGGGCCGCACAACGCTCCCTGGACCGAGCCACCGAGAACATGGATCTGGCCGTGGCGCGGGTCTCCGCCGGCGCGGCCTCTCCTCTCGATCGCCAGCAAGCGGACATCGACCAATCGCGGGCGCAGGTCGCGCTCTTGCGCGCGGAGAACGCGCTCCGGGCCGAGACCTCGCGTCTGCTCGAGCAGATCGGCCTCCAGGACGCCGGCCCGATCGCGCTGGTCGAGGAACGGGGCGTGGTGGAGCCGGTGTGGGAAGGCGAGGACCTCACGGCGCGCGCGCTCGGCGGACATCCGTCCCTGCGGGCGCTCCAGGAGGCCGAGAAGGCGCGGGATGCGGACATCTGGACGCAGCGCAGCCAATACTTCCCCCAGCTCAGCATGCAGGCCAACTGGTCCGGCTTCGCTCGGGAGGCCGGCAACGAATCGTACCTCATCACACAGGCGCAGCAGGGTCTCGCCTCCGCGCGTGCGGACTGCGAGCTGCTGAATTCCATCTCGGCCGGGCTGTCCTCGCCGCTGTCCGGCTATCCCAGGAACTGCGCGTCCTTCCAGCTCACGCCGGCGGACCAGGCGGCCCTGCTCGACAACAACAAGGTGTTCCCGTTCTCCTGGGATCCAGACCCGTTCTCGATGAGGGTGCAGGTCTCGCTGCCGCTCTTCGATCCGTTCACGCGCAAGCTCCAGGTCGAGCGTGCGCGCAACGCCGCGGACGATGCCCGTGAGGCGCGCCGCGCCGAAGAGCTGCGTCTGCAGACGGCCGTCACGCAGGCCCTCGACGACCTGCGCACGGCCTACCGCGTGGTGGGAATCGAGGAACGCGCCCGGGATCTCGCGGAGCAGAACCTGGAGGGCGCACAGGAGCGCTACCGCCTGGGGGCGAGCAGCTTCCTGGAGCTCTTGCAGGCCCAGGAGCAGTTCGCCACCGCGGAGCAGAGCCACCTCGGTGCCGTCTACGACTACCACGCCGCGCGCGCCGTCCTGGAACAGGCCGTCGGGACGCGGCTCGAACTCGCCGGAGAGCCCCGATGACGCAGCCCGAGCGCAAGGACCGGGAACGCCTCTCCATCGCGAGCGACGAGCCCAAGAAGGAGCGACCGTCCATCACGGGCATGGATGTGCGGCGCTCTCCGCAGAAGTCGCGCAAGCGCTTGATGATCGGCGGAGGCATCGCGGTCGTCGTGGCCCTGCTGGCGTCCACGATGCTGCTCGATCCCGCCCTGCCGGCGGTGGACGAGAGCTCGTTGCTGTTCGGGACGGTGGAGCGCGGCTCCTTCGTGCGCGAGGTGCGCGGCCCCGGGACATTGGTTCCCGAAGAGGTCGTATACGTCTCGGCGCTGACGGGCGGACGGGTGGATCGTGTGCTCGTCGATCCCGGAGAGACCGTGACGGACACGACGCTGCTGCTGGTGATGAGCAATCCGGACGTGGAGCTGGAGGCCCTGCAGGGCGAGAACCAGCTCACCGCGGCCCGGGCCAGCCTGGTGCAGCTCGAGCGCGATCTGGGCATGCAGACCCTGCAGCGGCGGAGCCAGGTGGCCCAGAGCCGTGCGGCCGCCCAGAACGCGCGTCGTGAGGCGGAGGTGGCCCAGGAGCTCCTGGCGAAGGAGCTGATCTCCCCCAACGAGGCGCAACGCCAGGTGGAGAGCGCCGACGCGCTGGCCATCCAGGTGGAGACCCAGCAGGGGGAGTTGGAGCTGCTCGAGCGCACCGTGGAGAATCAGCTCTCGGTGCAGCGCGACCAGGTCGCCCGTCTCGCGGCCATCCGCGACTACCAGCGGCGACGGGTGGCGTCGATGGAGGTGCGGGCCGGCTCCGGCGGCGTGCTCCAGGACCTGTCGTTGGAGGTGGGGCAGTGGGTCCAGCCCGGGACCCAGCTGGCCCGGGTCGCCCAACCGGGCAAGCTGAAGGCCGAGCTGCGGGTGCCCGAGACCCAGGCGCGCGACGTCCAGATCGGGCAGGCCGCGATCATCGACACCCGGACCGACTCGGTGGCCGGTTCGGTGCGCCGGATCGATCCGAACGTGCAGAACGGGACCGTGATGGTGGAGGTCCGGCTCGAAGGGGACCTCCCGCCGGGCGCCCGATCCGACCTGAGCGTGGACGGCACGATCGAGATCGAGCGTCTGGACGACGTGCTCCACATGGAGCGCCCGGCCTACGGGCAGGCCAACGGGACGGTCAGTCTGTTCCGGATGGTGGAGGGCAGTGATGAGGCCGAGCGGGTCACCGTCCGGCTGGGTCAAAGCAGCGTTAATCGCATTGAGATCGTCGAAGGGTTGAGGGAGGGAGACCGGGTGGTGTTGTCGGACCTGCCGCGGTGGCAGGACGCCGATCGGATCCGCATTCGCTGAGAGAGACCATGACCGAGAATGGACAGAAGACGCTGATCGAGCTTGAGGGTGTGCGGAAGGTGTACTTCACCGAGGAGGTGGAGACCCACGCGCTCTCCGACATCCACCTGGACATCCGCGAGGGCGAGTTCGTGTCGATCGCCGGACCGTCCGGGTGCGGAAAGTCGACCCTGCTCTCCATCCTGGGTCTGCTGGACACGCCCACGTCCGGCATCTACCGGTTGGACGGCAATTCCGTGGCGGAGCTCGACAGCTCCACCCGGGCGCGGATCCGCAACCGCCACATCGGGTTCATCTTCCAGGCCTTCAACCTGATCGGCGATCTCAACGTGTACGAGAACGTCGAGCTGCCGCTCACGTATCGGGGCGGCATGTCCGCGTCCGAGCGTAAGGAGCGCACGCTGCACGCGCTGGAGCGGGTGGGGATGACGCATCGCCAGACCCACTACCCGGTGCAGCTCTCCGGCGGTCAGCAGCAGCGTGTGGCCGTGGCCCGCGCGGTGGTGGGCAGCCCGCTCATCCTGCTGGCGGACGAGCCGACCGGGAACCTGGACTCCAAGAACGGCGAGGCGGTGATGGACCTGCTGCGCTCGCTGCACGACGAGGGGTCGACGATCTGCATGGTGACCCACGACCCGCGGTATGCCGAGTACGCGGCGCGCTCCATCCACCTCTTCGACGGCCAGATCGTCGAGGACATCGAGCGGCCGGAGCGGGCCGTGCGCGAGCTGCGCGAAAGCGGGTACGAGATCCAGGCCTGATCCGCGGGCCGGAGCGCGAGGGTCGTCGCACGACGACGACCCTCGCTCCGGACCGCCCGGTCGCGGAGCCCACTCCGGCGATCGTGGCGGCGCGGGACCGAAGCACCGATTCGGCGGGAACAGCACGCTCGTGGTTGGGAGGCGACGACGAGGATGACGGCCCACGCGGTCGTGGGCGTGCTGCCCGCCGAGTCCCCCGGAGGAGGTCCTCCGGGGTGCCGACACGGCGACGCCGACGAATCCCGGGTCTCGTTCGAGGCCCTGACGCGCTACTCTGTCGGACGCCCGCGTGGCGGACCGGCCCCGTCCGGATCCCAGGCGATCGCGGTCGCCGGGAGCGGGATCCGCCGTCCGGTTCCGGGGTCCACGACAATCCAGCGCGGGACACGCATCCGAACCACCCGATCCGGAAGGACCGATGATCCAGCTTCGCGGTGTCGAGAAATGGTATCCCTACCAGGGCGGACGCACCTGGGTGCTCCGCAACGTCGATCTCGACATCGAGCCGGGTGACTTCCTCACGATCATGGGCCCCTCGGGGGCCGGGAAGTCCACGCTGCTGTCCATCCTGGGCATGATGGACAGCGAGTACGACGGCGAGTACCGCTTCCATGGTCGGGACCTGCGGACCCTCAAGGGGAAGCAGCGGGCGGCGCTCAACAAGGAGCACGTGGGGTTCGTCTTCCAACGATTCCACCTGCTCGACGATCTCACCGTGTACGAGAACATCGAGGTCCCCCTGACCTATCGCGACGTGCGCCGCTCCGAGCGGGAGGCACGGGTCGCGGAGGTGCTGGACCGCTTCAACATCGTCGCCAAGAAGGATCTGTTCCCCAATCAGCTCTCGGGCGGGCAGCAGCAGCTGGTGGCCGTGGCGCGGGCGGTGATCTCCCGACCCTCGCTGCTCCTGGCGGACGAGCCCACGGGGAGCCTGCACTCGAGCCAGGGGGACGAGATCATGGCGCTCCTGGCGGAGCTGAACCGCGAGGGCACGACCATTGTCCAGGTCACCCACGACCCGCGGGTCGCCGAGGTCGGCAAGCGGCTCATCCAGCTCCAGGACGGCTGGATCACGCCGCGGGCGGCGGGGCTGCGGGCCGCCGGGGTCTGAGACCGTGGAGGAGGCGTCCGCTACCCCGCGCATCCTCATCGCCGACGATCAGCCGGACGTCCTGCGTGCCCTGCGGTTGTTGCTCGAGGGCGAGGGCTTCGAGACCGTGACGGCCACGTCCCCGGCCGGGATCGGCTCGCTGGTGGAGAAGGGCGATCTGGACGCGGTGCTGATGGACCTCAACTACGCGCGCGACACCACCTCCGGGCGGGAAGGTCTGTCGCTCCTGCCGCGCCTCAAGGCCTACGACCCGACGCTGCCCATCGTGGTGATGACGGCCTGGGGCTCCGTGGAGGGCGCCGTCGAGGCCATCCGCAAGGGCGCGGGCGACTACATCGAGAAGCCGTGGGACAACGCGCGTCTGCTCAGCACCCTGACGGCCCAGGTGGAGTTGGGACGCGCGATGCGGCGCGCGGCCCGGCTGGAGGGCGAGAACCGCTCGCTGCGCGAACGGGACGCGCCCGCGCTCATCGCGCGTTCGCACGCCATGCAGCCGGTGCTCCGCCTGATCGAGCGCGTCGCCCCGGCCGACGCCACCGTGCTCGTGACCGGACCGCCCGGGAGCGGCAAGGAGGTCGTGGCCCGACGGCTCCATGCCCTGTCCCGGCGGGCGGAGCGCCCGCTCGTGGCCGTCAACGCCGGTGGGCTGTCCGAGACGCTCTTCGAAAGCGAGATGTTCGGGCACGTGAAGGGCGCCTTCACGGACGCGCGCAGCGACCGGGTGGGCTTCTTCGAGATGGCCGACCAGGGCACGTTGTTCCTGGACGAGGTGGGCAACCTGACCGGGTCGCAGCAGGCCAAGCTGCTGCGTGTCCTCGAGACCGGGGAGTTCCAGCGGGTCGGGTCGTCCCGCACGCGCAAGGTCGATGTCCGCCTGCTGGCGGCCACGAATGCGGACCTGCCCGCCCTGGTGGCGGAGGACCGCTTCCGGGAGGACCTGCTCTATCGCCTGAAGCCGGTCGAGATCCGCCTGCCCCCCCTGCGGGATCGCAGGGAGGACATCCCGCTGTTGGCCGGGTACTTTCTGGAGCAACAGGCCCGCCGCTATGGGCGAGCCCTCCACTTCTCCGAGGGCGCCATGCGGGCGCTGCTGGGGTACCCCTGGCCCGGGAACGTGCGCGAGCTGCGCCACGCGGTGGAACGCGCCGTGCTCCTGGCGGAGCGGGACACGGTGGAGGCGGAGCACCTGGCGTTGGAGACCCCGGTGCGCCCCGCTGGACCGGAGCAGTGGGAGGACCTCACGCTGGACGAGGCCGAGCGCGTGCTCATCCAGAAGGCGCTCCTCCGCTTCGGCGGCAACGTGACGCAGGCGGCCGAGGCCCTGGGGCTCAGCCGCAGCGCGCTGTACCGACGATTGGATCGATACGACCTGCAGTCCTGAGCCCGGGGCGGCGCGGGTCGGGGCCCACGACCGTTCGATGAGGCGACTCCAACTGAACTATCAGCGACGGATCCCCCTGCTGGCGCTGGCTGCGGGCCTGCCCGCGGTGGTGCTGGCGCTGGTGCTGCTGTGGACCGGCGACTTCGCGGGGCGCGTGCGCTGGACGCTGGCCCTGCTGGCCGTCGGGAGCTGGCTGAGCATCGTACGCATGCTCTACGTGCGTCTGGTGCGCCCGCTGCAGTCGCTCTCCAACACCATGGCCGCCCTCCACGACGGCGACTACTCGATGCGCGCCCGCGTGGGCGGGCCGGGGGACGCGCTGGGTCTCATCGGCCACGAGCTCAACGCGCTCGGCACGACCCTGCGCGAGCAGCGCATCGGTGTGCTGGAAGCCACGGCGCTGCTGCGGCGGGTCATGGGCGAGATCGACGTGGTCGTGCTCGTCTTCGACGCCGAGGACCGGCTGGTCCTGGCCAACCGGGCGGGGGAGCGCCTGCTGGGTCGCTCTGCGGAAAGCCTGCACGGACGCCGGGCCGACGCGTTGGGGCTCGGCGGGCTGCTCTCGCTCAAGGAGCCGCGCGTCGTGGATCTCCGGCTGCCGGGAGCATCCAGCCGCTGGGAGGTCCGGGTGAGCGGGCTGCGCCAGGACGGCCGGCCCCACCGGCTCCTGGTGCTGTCGGACCTGAGCCGGGCCCTGCGCGACGAGGAGCGGAAGGCCTGGCGGCGACTCGTGCGGGTGCTCGGACACGAGATCAACAACTCGCTGGCCCCCATCCAATCGATCGCGCGCAGCCTGCTCAAGCGCGGCGTGCGCGTCGACCGTCCCGGCGCCGCCGCGCCGGAAGACCTGGTGATGGGGCTCGAGGTCATCGCCAACCGCTCCGAGTCGTTGAGCCGCTTCATGGCGGCGTACGCGCGTCTGGCCCGTCTGCCGGCGCCGCGTCTGGCGCCCTTGGATGTGGAGGACTGGGTCCGCCGCGTCATCGGTCTGGAGCAGCGCGCGGACGTGCGCGTAGTACCCGGCCCTCGCGTCGAGCTCGCCGCGGACGGCGATCAGCTCGAGCAGCTCCTCATCAACCTGATCGACAACGCGGTGGATGCGAGCCAGGAGACGGGCGGTGGCGTGCGCGTCGGCTGGGGCGTGAAGGGCGACATGCTGGAGGTTTGGGTGGAGGACGACGGTCCCGGGATCGCGGAGACCGGCAATCTGTTCGTCCCGTTCTTCACCACGAAGCCCGACGGCTCCGGGATCGGGCTGGCCCTGTGTCGCGAGATCGCCGAGGCGCACCACGGGAGCCTCTCGCTGGAGAACCGCAGCGGGACGGGTGGGGCCGTGGCCCGCCTGTTCCTCCCGCTGCAGGCTGGCGCACGCGCCCGCGGCCGCACGGCCTAGCCCGGTCCGTCCGCCGGGCGGCCGAAGAGCTCCTCCCGGTACCCCCGCTCCCGCCGGATCCCTAGTACCCCCGCACCCGTCGGATCGCGCGCGCCGTGATCTGCGCCCGGTACTCCACCAGCTTGCGACCGTTGGCGATCGTCGTCTCCAACGGAGCCAGGTCCACACCGTTGATGTGGAAGAGCCCGACGGCCATCCGCTGACGCGCGCGGATGCGCTCCGGATCCGTGGTCGCGATGATGGACGAATAGTGGTAGTCGTCGTGGAAGCGGTCGCGGGTGGCCACGCACTCGTCGGGTTGCTGGTGGATGCCCAGCTCCGCCTTCAGGTAGTCACACGAGTACATGTCCTCCGTGTAGTACTCCGGGATGAAATGCACCCGCGCTCCCGCGTCTCCCCAGCGGGCGTTCAGCGCGGTCGCGACGGCCTCCATCCCGCGCTGGTTCCCACCGCTGTCGCCGATCAGCACGATGTGCCGGAATCCGTGCTGGGCCAGGCTGGAGACGATGTCGGTGAGCAGCGCCTGGAAGGTCTCCTCGCGCACGCTGATGGTGGCGTGGTAGCGCATGTGGCCCGACGGCGGATCGATCGTTCCTTCCGGGACGAACTTCACGATGGGGGCCACGAGCGCGTCACCGAGCTCGCGCGCGATGGCCTCCGTGGTGGCCGACAGCACGAAGTTGTGCTTTCCGCTGGCCACGAACGGTCCGTTCTGCTCCAGTCCTCCGGTGCCCACGATGACTGTGGTGGTCCCGGCCGCCAGGGCGTCGCGGACCTCCATCCAGGTCATCTCCTCCAGGAGGACGGTATCGGTCCCGTCGATGGGACGGGGCTCGTCCAGGTCCTGGGCCGACAGGGGCGCCGCGACGATGGTCACGAGGAGCAATGGGAGCAGACGGGATCGGCGCATGGATCGATCTCCGGAGGCGGAAGCCGCAGGTGAGCGGCCAACGTAGCCCGCCCGGACGCGGGCCGGACAGGCCGCCGCTGCCCGCGTCAGCGCGCCCCGGCCGGAGGTCCGCCCCGGATCGCTGCTGCGCCGGGATCGATGCGCGCCCCGCGGCGCGAGGCGGCCGCGATCGATGCGCCCGCCGCTACACCGACCGCAGCGCGTCCGCCGGATCGATGCGCGCCGCGCGGACCGCAGGCAGCCCCGCCGCGAGGACGGCCACGCCGAGCAACACCGCGCTCACCCCCGCGACGGTGAGCGGATCCCAGGGAGCCACTCCGTACAGCAGGGATCCGAGCAGGCGTGCCCCCAGCAGGGAAAGCACCAGGCCCGAGCCCAGCCCCACGAGCGCGAAGCGCACGCTCTGCCCGAGCACGAGACGCAGGATGCCCCCGCGCGATGCGCCCAGGGCACCCCGGATCCCGATCTCGCGCGTGCCCTCGGCGACCATGGCGGAGAGCACGCCATAGAGCCCGGAGGCGGCCAGCACCACAGCGAGGGCGGCGAACACGCCGAAGAGCCGCAGCGCGAATTGACGGCGCGCCGTGGTGGCCGCGATGAGGTCGGGGAGGGGCGCGAGGTTGGCGATCGGAACCCGCCTGTCCACCGACCAGACGGCCGCCCGCAGAGCGGGCAGCACGGCTTGGGCGTCGCCGGTGGTGCGCACGGCGGCGGTCACGAACGCCCCGTGCGGGCCCCCGAACCGGGCCCCGCGTCCGCGCGGGTGGCATACCAGGCTGGCGCGGCGGCCGCCGCCAGCCCGGCCAGGACGGCCAGGCCGAGCGCCAGCCCCAGGGCGTGCGGCTCCAGCCCCACCTCCGCGAGGCGCGGAAGGGCACGCGGCGCGAGCGCGCGCAACCCGGCGAGCCCCCAGCTCGCCACCAGCAGGCCCAGCGTCCCTCCGAGCACGCCCACCCACAGCCCCTCGGCGAGGAAGAGCCCCACCAGGCGGCGCCGTCCCGCCCCGAGGGCGGCGCGGACGGAGAGCTCGGCGTCGCGACGCAGCGCGCGCGCCAGGAGCAGGTTGGCGACGGTCACGCAGGTCAGGAGGAGCACCAGGCCCACGCCCAGCGCCAGGGCGCGGAAGACCGGCGCCACCGGCACGACGATGCGGTCGGCCTCCGGATGGGGCGTGGGGTCCAGGACCAGCGGGCCGGCCACGGCGAACAGGGCCACCGACGCGCCCAGCCCCACCGCGAGCGTGGCGGCGGCCAGGGTGGCGGTCCAGGGGCTGCGGGCCAGGCCGCGGGCCGCGGAGGCGAGGTCGACGAGCAGGGTGCGCATGGAACGACTCCGGGTGGGATCCACCCGGGGGACAGGGAAAGGTGCGTGCCACCGCCAGGAGCCGCGGGATTCCGCGCAACGGAGCCGGACCCGCGCGCTGCGTCACGATCTCCGCGCCCCGGGGCGCGTCCGCTCGTGGGATGCGGCGTCCCAGGAGCGGACGCCCGGCGCCACCCGCTCGCGGTTGATCCGGCGCCGGCTTCCGGGGTAGTGTTCGCCACCCCGAACCCCGGCTGGGATGCCCGCGACGCAGGACACGCCTCTGATGCAGCAGTGGCGGGACGTGAAGTCCCGCCATCCCGACGCCCTGGTCTTCTTCCGGGTGGGCGACTTCTACGAGTTCTTCAACCAGGACGCGGAGGAGGGAGCCCGCCTGCTCGGGCTCACGCTGACGTCCCGCAACAACGGGTCGGCGGGGGACGTGCCGCTCGCGGGCGTGCCCGCCAAGGCCCTGGACGACTACCTCGCCCGCCTGGTGCGCCTCGGCCGCCGGGTCGCCATCTGCGAGCAGGTCGAGGACCCCGCCGAGGCCAAGGGCATCGTGCGGCGCGAGGTCGTGGAGATGGTCACGCCCGGCACGGTGCTGCACGACGCCTTGCTGGAGCCGGCGCGCAACGTCTGGGTGGCGGCGCTCGTGGCCGACGGCGCGCACGGCGTGGGAGCCGCCGCGTTGGACCTGTCCACCGGGCAGTGGGAGCTCTCCCTCGTGGCCCGGGACCACCTGCGCTCGGAGCTGGCCCGCCTGCAGCCGGCCGAGCTGGTCGTCACCGAGGCCTTCGCCGCCACGCTTCCCGATCCCGAAGCGGACGGAGGACCGCTGCGCACGCTCCGTCCCGAATGGATCTTCCACCCGGACGGGGCCCGCGAGGAGCTCGAGCGCACCTTCGGCGTGCACTCCCTGGAAGGCCTGGGCTTCCAGGAGGCCGACACGGCGCTGATCCGGGCGGCGGGCGCCCTGCTCCACTACGTCCGGGAGACCCAGCCGGCCGGGATCGGCCACCTGGCGGTGCCGCGCATCCACCGTTCGCGCACGGTGATGCTGCTGGACGAGATGACCGTGCGGAACCTGGAGCTGGTGGAGCCGCTCCGGCCGGGACCGGGTGGCGCCACGCTGCTGTCCGTGGTGGACCGGACCTGCACGCCCATGGGTGCGCGCATGCTGCGCTGGTGGGTGCTGCACCCGCGGGTGGACGCGGCCGAGATCTGGGCGCGCCAGGAGGCCGTGGCCCACCTGCACGAGGACACCCGTCTGCGCGAGACGGTGCGCGACGCCCTGGCGAAGGTGGGCGATCTCGAGCGCATCGCCGGTCGTCTCGGCACCGAGCGGGCCTCGCCGCGCGAGCTGCGGGCGCTGGCCCGCGCGCTGGCCCGCATCGAACCCCTGCCCGACCACCTGTCCGGAGCGTCCGCGCCTCGCCTGGAGGGACTGCGCGCGGCGCTGGATCCGCTGTCCGACGTGCGCGAACGATTGGAGCGTGCGCTCGCGGAGGACCCGCCCGCCCAGGTCGGGGACGGCGGGGTCCTGCGCGAGGGCTACGACGACGAGCTCGACGAGCTGCGCCGCACCCGCGACGGGGCCGTGGACTTCATCGCCTCCCTGCAGGCGCGGGAGCGGGCCCGCACGGGCATCGGCAGCCTCAAGGTCGGCTACAACCGCGTCTTCGGGTACTACCTGGAGGTGACGCACGCCCACAGCGCCAAGGTTCCCGACGACTACGTGCGCAAGCAGACGCTCGCCAACGCGGAGCGCTACTTCACACCCGAGCTCAAGCAGTGGGAGGAGAAGGTCGCCAACGCCGAGGACCGCATCCAGAGCCTCGAGGCACGGCTCTTCGGCGAGCTGCGGCGCGCGCTGGCGGGCGAGGTGCCGCGCCTGCAGCGCACGTCGCGCGCGGTGGCCGAGCTGGATGTGGTGGCTTCCCTGGCGGAGGTGGCGCGCGCGTGCGGCTACGTGCGCCCGGAGGTGCACACCGGCTTCGACCTCGACATCCGCGCGGGTCGCCATCCCGTGGTGGAGACCATGATGGCGCGCGAGGACTTCATCCCCAACGACGTGCGACTCGACGACGAGCGGCGGGTGGTGATCCTGACCGGGCCCAACATGGCGGGGAAGAGCACCGTGCTGCGCCAGGTGGGGTTGATCCAACTGCTGGCCCAGATGGGCTCCTTCGTGCCGGCCGACCAGGCGCGCCTGCCCGTGGCGGACCGCATCTTCACCCGGGTGGGCGCCAGCGACAACCTGGTGCGGGGACAGTCCACCTTCATGGTGGAGATGACCGAGACGTCGGCCATCCTGCACGGGGCCAGCGCCGCCAGCCTCGTCCTGCTGGACGAGATCGGCCGGGGGACCTCGACCTACGACGGCGTGTCGATCGCCTGGGCCGTGAGCGAGCACCTGCACGAGCGGGTGGGCGCCAAGACGATCTTCGCCACGCACTATCACGAGCTCACGCAGCTCCCGGACCTTCTGCCGGCCGCCCGGAATATGAACGTGGTCGTGCGCGAGGTGGGCGAGGACGTGGTCTTCCTGCGCCGGCTGGAGGAGGGCGGGGCCGACCGCTCCTATGGCATCCAGGTTGCACGCCTGGCCGGATTGCCCCTCGACGTGGTGGCCCGGGCCCGCGAGATCCTGGCCGATCTCGAGGGCACGCACACCGCGGGTGGGGAGGGGCTGGGACGGCACGGCGCACACCGGCCCGCGAGCCAGGCCCCGCCGGACCAGCTGGTGCTGGACCTGGCGGAGCCCGCCCTGCTGGCCGAGCTCCGATCGATCGACGTGGAACGCATGACGCCCCTCGAGGCGCTCAACCTGCTGGGCGGATGGGTGGAGCGCGCGCGCGGGCGCCCGTGAGGATAGAGGACGTGAACCGACAGACGAGCATGACCCCGGGCACGCTGGCGTTGGTGGCCCTGCTGACGGCCTGCGGGGGTGAGCAGCGGATCGAGCAGCCCGTCCCGCTCTACGGGGAATCCCCCGTGGAGTATCCCCTGGAGCTCTGGGACCAGGGGGTGGAGGGAGAGGTGCTCCTGCGCGTGCTGGTGGACGCCGACGGGGCCATCGACAGCGTGGCCGTGGAGACCTCCAGCGGTCACGGCGGGCTGGATACCGCCGCCATCCAGGGCGTACGCCAGATGCAGTTCACACCGGCACGGCTCAACGGCCGCCGGACCGACGCATGGGCACGCGTGCCCGTGCGCTTCTCGAAGAAACCCAAGCCGGAAGGGGGGACCCCCAGGCCATGAGCGTTCGACACGCCCGGCCGTACGACGACGTCCTGGAGCTCGTGGGGTGGACACCACTGGTGCGCCTCCACCGCCTGGCCCGGGACCTGCGCACCCCGCTCTACGCGAAGTGCGAGTTCATGAACCCGGGCGGCTCGGTCAAGGACCGGATCGGCCTGGCGATGATCGAGGCGGCCGAGAAGGCCGGCACGCTGCGCCCGGGGGGCGTGATCGTGGAGGCCACGAGCGGCAACACCGGTCTGGCGCTGGCCATGACGGCCACCACGCGCGGCTACCGCTGCATCTTCACGATGCCGGACAAGATGAGCCAGGAGAAGGTGAAGCTCCTGCGCGCGTTCGGGGCGGAGGTGGTGATCACCCCCACGGCGGTGCCGCCCGATCATCCGGACAACTACCTGATGCGCGCCAAGGCGATCGTGAAGGAGACGCCGGGCGCGGTGCTGGCCGACCAGTTCTACAATCCCGCCAATCCCGAGGCCCACTACCGCTCCACCGGCCCGGAGCTGTGGGAGCAGTCGGAAGGCCGGATCACGCACTTCTTCGCGGGAGCGGGCACCGGCGGGACGATCAGCGGGACCGGGCGCTACCTGAAGGAGCAGAATCCGGACGTCCGCATCGTGGGCGTGGACCCGGAGGGCTCGATGATCGGCCCGTACTTCCGCACGGGCGAGAAGATCGAGGGGTCCCCCTACAAGGTGGAGGGACTCGGGAACGACAAGATCCCCGGTGCGCTCGATCTCGACGTGGTGGACGAATACCGCACGGTGAGCGACCGCGACGCCTTCCGCACCGCGCGCCGGTTGGTGCGCGAGGAGGGGCTCTTCGTCGGCGGATCGTCGGGCCTGATCGCCCACGCCGCGTTGGAGGTGGCCCGCGAGCTCGACGATCCCGACGCCTTCCTGGTGACCGTGCTCTGCGATTGGGGGGAGCACTACCTCACCAAGCTCTTCGACGACGAATGGATGCGGGACAATGGCTTCCTGGAGCGCACGTCGCGCAGCGTCGCCGACCTGGTGGCACGCAAGAACGGCGCGGCGCCGGCGCTGCTGACGGCGCAGCCGGGCACGGCCGTGCGGATGGCGCTCTCCACCATGAGCAGCCACGGCGTCTCCCAGCTCCCCGTGCTCGAGGGCGGTGAATGCGTGGGATCCGCCATCGAGTCCACGCTGATGACCCGGGTGCTCGAGGATCCCAAGGTGTTGGACCTGCCGGTGTCCGAGCTGATGGCGGCCCCCTTCCCGGTGGTGGACGAGCTGTCGGCCCTCGACGCGGTGACGCGTCTGCTGGCGCGCGACAACCCGGCGGTGCTGGTACGCAGCGGAGGGGAGGTCCGGGCCATCCTCACCCGGCACGATCTGGTCAAGAGCCTGACGGGGGCCGCATGAGCGCACGCCTCCGGGTGGGGGTGCTCATGGGCGGCGTCTCGGAGGAGCGGGACGTCTCCCTCGCGTCGGGCGTGCAGGTGGCGCGCGCGCTGCGGGAGGCCGGCCACGACGTGGTGGCCATCGACTCCGCGCGGGGCGTGCTCGGGCCGGACGAGGAGCGCGCACTGCTGGACACGGGCGTGCAGGCGGCGGCGCCGGGATCGGCCGAGCTGGACCTCCTGCACACCGGGGACACCCGCGCCCTGACGCACGCGCCCGAGGTGGCGGGGGCGGACGTGCTGTTCCTGACCCTGCACGGGGGCGCGGGCGAGGACGGCACCCTGCAGACCTTGCTGGACGTCGCGGGGCTGCCCTATGTGGGCAGCGGGCGGGTAGGCTGCGCCCTGGCGATGGACAAGGACCTGACCAAGCGCCTCCTCCGGGACGGCGGGGTGCCCACACCGGACTGGATCCGGGGGGCCACGCCCGCGGACGAGGTGGTGGAGCGGCTGGGCCTGCCGGTGATCGTCAAGCCGGCGTCGGGCGGATCGACCGTGGGTCTGACGCTCGTCAAGGACCGCTCGGACCTGGACGCCGCCACGCGGTTGGCTGCCAGCTCGGGCGACCAGCCCATGTACGAGGCGTACGTCCGGGGCCGCGAGCTGACGGTGGGCATCCTGGGGGACGAGCCCCTGCCGGTGGGCGAGATCATCCCCGCCCACGAGATCTTCGACTACGAGTGCAAGTACCAGCCGGGACTGGCGCAGGAGATCTTCCCGGCGGACCTGGACCCCGATGTCGCGGCCCGCGTGCAGGCCTGGGCGCTGCGCGTCCACCGCCTGCTCCGGCTCCGGGACTTCAGCCGGGTGGACTTCATCCTGGCGCCGGACGGGACGCCCTGGTGCCTGGAGGCCAACGCCCTGCCGGGGCTCACCGCCAACAGCCTGCTGCCCAAGGCCGCCCGGGCCGCGGGCATCGCCTTCCCGACACTCTGCGAGCGGATCGCCCGTATGGGCGTGGACCGGGCCCGCGCCCGCGCCCCCGCGGGGTAGCGGACCGGCGCGCGCCACCGTAACTAGAGACAGACGGCACCCTGACGCCGGAACCCCCCCGGACGAGCCGGGGTTGTACCGGACCCGGGCTTCCCATCTCCACGAAACGCCCCATGGCCTACACCGAGCGCACCCCGTTCGCCTTTCAGCTGACCCCCTGGGTCAAGCGGTTGCTGATCGCGAACGCCGTGATGTTCGTCCTCTCGGTGCTCACCGGCTATGGATTCCTCGAACGCTGGCTGGCCTTCTGGCCCAACCATGTGCTGACGCGGCCCTGGGGCTTCGTCACCTACATGTTCCTGCACGGGAACTTCTGGCACCTGTTCTGGAACATGGTGGGGCTCTTCTTCTTCGGGCCGCCCATCGAGGCCAAGTGGGGCTCGCGGGAGTTCATCAAGTTCTATCTGATCTGCGGCCTCGGCGGCGCGGTCCTGTCGCTGTTCTTCCCGGCCCCGATCGTGGGCGCGTCCGCCGCCATCTACGGCGTGATGCTCGCCTTCGCCATGAACTGGCCGGACTCGCCGATCTACCTCTGGGGCATCCTCCCCGTGAAGGCGAAGTGGTTCGTCGGCTTCCTCTTCGTGGTCTCGCTCTTCAGCGCCCTCGGCGGAGCCGGAGGCGGCATCGCGCACCTGGCCCACCTGGGCGGCCTGGTGGCCGGCTTCCTCTACATCAAGAGCGACTTCTGGAAGCCGGGCGGAGGCCTGCCCGTGCGGCCCACCCGGCCGCGGCCCCGGCGACTCGCGATCGTGCCGCGCGAGGAGCGCACCGAGAGCCGGCCGGAGCGCCCGCGCCGGCCGCGCCGCGATCCCGCGGAGGAGCAGCTGCTGGACGAGGTGGACCGCGTGCTCGACAAGATCTCCGCCCAGGGCATGGACTCCCTGACGGAGCAGGAGCGCAGCCTCCTCGACCAGGTCTCGCGGATGCACCGCTCGAACTGACCGGGACGCGCGCGGCGGGCGTGCGCGTGGACCCCCCTGCCGACTTCGGCGCGCCTCATCCTGCATCCCTCCGGCCGCTGCTTGACCCTCCCTCCGGCCGCTTCCTACGTTGCTGGCCCTTCCCGGACCCGTGTCGGGAACGGGTCCATGATCCGGGCATCGAGGAGGCGCAGTGGGGACATCCGCGAAGGAGTACACGACCCCGCACATCCGTAACGTCGCCGTCCTGGGTCACGGAGGATCGGGCAAGACCACCCTCATCGACGCCCTCGCCTTCACCGCCGGGACCGCCCGCCGCCGGGGCAGCGTGGAGGACGGTCACGCGCTGACGCTGACCACGCCCGAAGAGGCGGACCACAAGATCTCGATGCAGCTCACTCCGGCGTACGCGGAGTGGATGGACACGAAGATCAACCTGCTCGACACCCCCGGATACCTCGACTTCACGGGGGACGCGGTGGCGGCGACGCGCGTCGCGGACGCGGCCCTGATCGTGGTCAGCGCCCAGAACGGCGTCGAGGTGGGCACCGAGAAGGTCTGGGAGTACTGCGAGGCGCGCGGCCTTCCACGGATGTTCTTCGTCTCCATGCTGGACAAGGAGCACGCCGACTTCGACGCGGCCTACCGCCAGATCAAGGAGCGGCTGTCGGAGAAGGCGCTGCCCGTGGAGATCCCCATCGGCAGCGGCGACGACTTCCGCGGCATCATCAACCTGTTCTCCGAGCGCGCGCACATCTACGCGGACGGCACCCAGACCGGCGAGTACGAGGAAGCCGACATCCCGGCGGACATGCAGGCCCGCTTCGATCCGTGGGAGCAGGAGCTGCAGGAGACGATCGCCACCACCGACGAGACGCTCCTCGAGCGCTATCTCGAAGGCGACACCATCTCGCGTGAGGAGGCCATCGAGGCGATGGCCCGCGCCGTCGCACGTGGGGACGTCATTCCGGTGTTCTGCGGCTCGGCGCGGCTGACCTACGGGATGCGGGCCCTGCTACGGAAGATCGTGGAGCTGTTCCCGCATCCGGGCGAGATCGGCCCGGTCACCGCCGTGGACGGGGAGCGCACGCAGGAGCTCACGCCCTCCGCCGACGCGCCCTTCAGCGCCCTGGTGTTCAAGACCAGCGCCGAGCCGCATGTGGGGGAGCTGTCGTACTTCCGGATCTACAGTGGCACCGCAGTCAGCGGCATGGAGGTCTACAACCCGGTGCGGGACGGCAGCGAGAAGCTGAACCACCTCTCCATCCCGCTCGGGAAGGAGCGCCTGGAGGTGTCGCGCCTGCACGCCGGAGACATCGGGGTCATGGCCAAGCTGCGCGACACGCACACCAACGACACGTTGACCGCCGCGGGGCGGCGGTTCCGCCTGGAGCCCATCGCGTTTCCCCGTCCCGACATCGCGGTGGCGCTGCGCGGCGAATCACGCGGCGACGAGGACAAGCTCGGTGAGGTGCTGCACAAGCTGAGCGAGGAAGACCCGACGCTCACGTCCGAGTTCAACGCCGAGCTGCACCAGACCATCGCGCGCGGGCTCGGGGAGCTGCACCTGGACGTGCACATCGAGCGCATGAAACGGAAGTACGGCGTTTCCGTGCTCACCGAGCAGCCCCGGATCGCGTATCGCGAGACCATCACCAAGCCGGCCGAAGGCCAGGGACGCTTCAAGAAGCAGAGCGGCGGCCGGGGTCAGTTCGGCGACTGCTGGATCCGGCTCACACCAGGAGCGAGCGGCGACGGCTATTCGTTCGTCGACTCCATCAAGGGCGGTGTGGTGCCCAACAAGTACCTGCCCTCCATCGATCGCGGCATCCAGGAGGCCGCGCAGAAGGGCATCCTCGCCGGATTCCCGCTCGTGGACTTCTCCGCCGAATGCTACGACGGGTCCTATCACTCCGTGGACTCGTCGGACATCGCCTTCAAGGTGGCGGGGTCGATGGCCTTCCAGGCCGTGGCCGCGAAGGCCGCCCCGGTGCTGCTCGAGCCCATCATGGAGGTGCAGGTCACCACGCCGGACGACTACGTCGGCGACATCATGGGCGACCTGACCAGCCGGCGCGGCCGTGTGCAGGGGATGGAGCCGAACGGAGGGCGCACGGTCGTCACGGCCCGCGTCCCGGAGGCCGAGCTGTACAAGTACGCGGCCACGCTCCGCTCGATGACCCAGGGACGCGCCCACCATACGCGGCGCTTCGTGGCCTACGAGGCCATGCCGCACACGGAGGCCGACAAGGTCATCGCCGCCCGCAAGGCCGAGCAGGCCGCGAGCTGACGGGGGCGCGGCTGCGGGCGGCCGCCGCGCGCCGCGGCCCGGCGGGAAGGCGACCTGGCCCGTGCGGAGGGGCCTGCCCGGCGCCGCGCTCCCCCTGCGGCTCACGGATCCGGCAGCGTTCCCCCCTCCTCGCCGGGCGTCCCGATGCCGGATTGATCGGGTCCGGGCGGCGCCATAGGTTTGGACCCCGAAGAGAACCCCAAAGTCTCAGGTGTGCCCACCTTCCCGTACGGGTGCGCACACGGGAGGTCCCGCGGTGGCCGGTCATTCCAAATGGGCGCAGATCAAGCGCAAGAAAGCCGTCATCGACGCCAAGCGCGGCCAGGCCTTCACCAAGCTGATCCGCGAGATCACGGTGGCGGCCCGGGAGGGCGGCGGGCACGTGGAGTTCAACCCGCGCCTCCGCCTGGCCGTGGACACCGCCAAGGCCGCCAACATGCCGGCGGACAACATCGAGCGCGCCATCAAGCGGGGCACCGGCGAGCTGGAGGGGGTCAACTACGAAGAGGTCGTCTACGAGGGCTACGGACCCGGGGGCGTGGCCCTCTACATCCAGACGCTGACCGACAACCAGAATCGGACGGTGGCCGAGGTGCGCCACGTGCTGGATCGCAACGGAGGCAACCTCGGCACGTCGGGCTCGGTGGCGTGGCAGTTCTCCCGCAAGGGCCAGATCTACGTGGACGGCGCCCGCCACTCGGAGGAGGCCGTATTCGAGGCGGCCATCGAGGCCGGCGCGGAGGACGTCTCCCGCGAGGGGGACGAGTTCCTGGTCAGCACCGAGGTCGCGGACTTCCACGCCGTGCAGCAGGCGCTCGGCGGGGCCGGGATCGAGCTCTCCCAGGCCGAGCTCTCCATGATCGCCAACAACGAGGTGGACGTCGCGGGGAAGGAGGCCGAGCGGCTGATCAAGCTCCTCGACGCCCTCGAGGACCTGGACGACGTGCAGAAGGTCTATTCCAACGGCAACATCGACGAGGCCGTCCTCGCCGAGGTGCTGTAGCGGTGCGTCCCGCCACCGCGCGCGCCCGCCCGTGATCGTCGTCGGCATCGACCCCGGGACCCGCGTCACCGGCTACGGCGTGGTCGCGGCCCGGGGCGCGGGCGCCTACACCCTGCTCGAATGCGGGGTGATCCGGACCTCGGCCCAGGCGCCGCTACCCACGCGCATCCGCGAGATCTACGAGGGCACCTGCCAGATCCTCGACCGGCACGGTCCGGTGGCCGTGGCGGTCGAGCGCGTCTTCCAGGGCCGCAACGTCCACAGCGCGCTCACGCTGGGTCAGGCGCGGGGCGTGGTGCTGCTGGCCGCGGCGCTGCGCGAGATCGACATCGCGGAATATGCGCCCGGCGAGATCAAGAAGGCCGTCGTGGGCTTCGGCCGGGCCGAGAAGGACCAGGTAGCCTTCATGGTGCAGCGCCTGCTGCGGCTGAAGAGCCCGCCCGCCCCCCACGACGCGGCGGACGGGGTGGCCGCGGCGCTCTGCCATCACCTCTCCGGTGGGCTGGCCGGGATCCCCGCGGGAGGGCGTGCATGATCAGCCGTCTGAAGGGCACCCTGCTCGCCAACGAGATCGAGGTGCTCGAGATCGAGACCGCCGGGGGCGTGGTCTACGAGGTGGAGGTGCCACTCACGGTCCTGTCCCATCTGCCCCGGCTGGGCTCCAGGGTGGAGCTGCGCACCGTGCAGGTCGTGCGCGAGGACTCCCTTACGCTCTACGGCTTCGTGGACGGCACCGAGCGCGAGATGTTCAAGCGGCTGCTGACCGCCACCGGGGTCGGTCCGCGGCTGGCGCTCTCCATGCTCTCCACCATGTCGGCGCGTCGGTTGGCCCGCGCGCTCGTGGACCGTGACTGGGCCCTGCTCACCCAGATCAGCGGGGTGGGACGCAAGAAGGCGGAGAAGCTCGTGCTGGAGCTGGCGGAGAAGGTGGCGGACCTGGCCGGTGCCGGAGAGGACGGGTCCCCCGTGCCCGCCGCCGGCCAGGAGGCCGTGCGTGCCCTCGTGGCCCTGGGCCTCCAGGCCCTGGAGGCGGACGAGGCGGTCCGGGAGGTGCTGGCCGGCGAGCCCGGGATGCCCGCGGACCAGGTGATCCGACGGGTCCTGGCCCACCGGGCGGGGTAGGGAACGCCGTGAGCGAGCGCTACGAGATCACCACGCCCGAGGAGCTCTCGGAGGACACCGGGAGCGAGCTGTCGCTGCGGCCGCAGCGGCTCTCCGAGTTCATCGGGCAGGAGAAGGTCAAGGCCTCGCTGGCGGTGGCCATCGAGGCGGCCAAGGCGCGGCGGGAGCCGCTCGACCACCTCCTCTTCCACGGCCCGCCCGGGCTGGGCAAGACCACGTTGGCCTCGCTCCTGGCCCGGGAGATGGGGGTCAACATCAAGACCACGTCCGGTCCCGTGCTGGAGAAGCCCGCCGACCTGGTGGGGATCCTGACCAGCCAGCGCGAAGGCGACATCCTCTTCATCGACGAGATCCACCGGCTGCGACCCGTGATCGAGGAGTTCCTCTATCCCGCGATGGAGGACTTCCAGATCGAGATCCGCATGGCCGAGGGCCCACGGGCCCAGACCATGACCATGAAGATCGAGCGCTTCACGCTCGTGGGGGCCACCACCCGCTTCGGCCTGCTGACGGCGCCCATGCGCGCGCGCTTCGGCATCGTGGAGCGCCTGGGCTTCTATCCGCCGGAGGAGCTGGCGGAGATCCTCACGCGTACGGCCGACCGCCTGGCTGTGGAGACGACCCGGGCCGGCGCGGTGGAGCTGGCCCGCCGTTCCCGCGGCACCCCACGCGTCGCGCTGCGCCTGCTGCGGCGCGTGCGCGACTACGCCCAGGTCCGTGCGGATGGCATCATCGACGAAGCGGTCGCGCACGCGGCGCTGCGGATGCTCGACGTGGATGAATACGGCCTCGACGAGATGGACAGCCGCGTGCTCAAGACGCTGATCGAGAAGTTCTCCGGCGGCCCCGTGGGTCTCCAGTCGCTGGCCGTGGCGCTCGGCGAGGACATGTCCACGCTCGAGGAGGTCTACGAACCGTTCCTGATCCAGAACGGGTTCCTGATGCGCACGCCGCGGGGCCGGCTGGCCACTCCGCGCGCGTACGAGCGCTTCGGGTATACGCCGCCGCCCGAGGGCGAGGGTCAGGGCACGCTGTTCGGGTGAGCGCGCTCGCCCCCGGAGCGCGCGTCTCCGACTACGACTACGCGCTCGACCCTTCCCGCATCGCCCGGTATCCCACCGAACGTCGCGACGCGAGCCGCCTGCTCGTGGTCCCGCGCGCCGGCGGGGACCTGCGTCACGGCGTCTTCACGGACCTGGTGGACCTGGTGCAGCCCGACGATCTGCTCGTGGTGAACGAGAGTCGTGTGCTGAAGGCCCGCCTGCGGGGCCACAAGCCCAGTGGCGCGCCCGCCGAGGTGCTGCTGCTGCAGCCGCGCGCGGTCGGGAGCGAGGTCCTGTGGGAGGCGCTGGTGCGCCCGGGCGGGAAGCTCAAGCCGGGTCGCACGGTGGTCGTGGCGGACGATCTGACCGTGGACATCGTCGACTCCACGGCGGACGGGGGCCGTCTCGTCCGCCTGCGGACGCCCCTGCCGCTGGAGCAGGCGCTCGAGCGCCACGGCCGGCTGCCGCTCCCGCCCTACCTGGAGCGCGAGGCGGAGGACAGCGACCTGGAACGGTACCAGACGGTCTACGCGCGCGTGGCCGGATCGGTGGCGGCGCCCACGGCAGGCCTGCACTTCACGGAGACGCTGCTGGCCGACCTGGCGGAACGCGGCGTGGAGACCGCCCCCGTGGTGCTGCACGTGGGCCCCGGGACGTTCCGGCCGGTGGAGGGCGACGATCCCGCCGCGCATCCCATGCACACGGAGCGGTGGAGCATCCCCCCCGCGACGGCGGACGCGCTCGCGCGCTGCCGCGCGCGGGGTGGGCGGGTGTGGGCGGTGGGGACCACCGTCACGCGCACCCTGGAGAGCGCGGCAGGTCCCGATGGCCGCGTGCAGGCGGGGGAAGGGGAGACGCGCCTGTTCATCCGACCTCCGTATCCCTTCCGGGTGGTGGACGCCCTGATCACCAACTTCCACCTGCCGCGGTCCACCCTGCTGATGCTCGTTGCGGCGCTGGCCGGGTACGAGCGCATCATGGACGCCTACGCGGAGGCCGTGCGCAGCGGCTACCGCTTCTATTCCTACGGCGACGCGATGGCGATCGTATGAGCGGGTTCTCCTTCACCGTGGAGGGTCGTGCGGAGCGCGCCCGCGCGGGTACGCTGCGCACACCCCACGGACCCGTGACGACCCCGCGGTTCATGCCGGTGGGCACGGTAGGGGCGGTCAAGACGCTGTCGCCGGCGGAGGTGGAGGGCGTGGGGGCGAGCATGATCCTCGCCAACACCTATCACCTGTACCTGCGCCCCGGCCACGCCCTCGTGCGCGAGCTGGGCGGTCTGCACGCCTTCATGCGCTGGGATGGCCCCATCCTCACGGACTCGGGAGGCTTCCAGGTCTTCTCGCTGTCGAAGATCCGGCGCATCCACGAGGACGGCGTCGTCTTCCAGAGCCACATCGACGGATCCACGCACGAGCTCACGCCCGAGCGCGCCGTCGACATCCAGCGCGCGCTCGGCGCCGACGTCATGATGGCCTTCGACGAGTGCCCGCCCGGGGGATCCAGCCGCGAGGAGACCCGGCGCGCCAACGAGCGCACGGCCCGCTGGCTCGAGCGGTGCCAGGCGCGCTTCCAGGCCCTGACCGCCGAGGGCGACGGACCGGAGCAGGCGCTCTTTCCGATCGTACAGGGCAACGTCTACGACGACCTGCGGCGCGCGTCCGTGCGCGACATCCTGTCGGCCGTACCGGGATCCTCCGGCTACGCGATCGGCGGGCTGTCCGTCGGCGAGGCGAAGCCCGACATGTGGCGCACGCTGGACGTGCTCGACGACGCGCTCCCCGAGGGCTCGGCGCGGTACCTCATGGGCGTCGGCTATCCGGACGATCTGCTCGAGGCCATCGCCCGCGGCTGCGACCTGTTCGACTGCGTCGCGCCCACCCGCAACGCCCGGCACGGTACCGCCTGGACGCGCGCGGAGGGCCAGGTCAACCTGAAGGCGGCCCGCTTCAAGGCGGACACGCGGCCCATCGACCCCGGATGTGATTGTGCTGCCTGTGCCCGCTTCGACCGCGCCTACCTGCGTCACCTGATCGTCTGCGGCGAGAGCTTCGCCCACCGGCTCCTGTCGCTGCACAACCTGCGCTTCCTGATCCGCCTCACCGAGGAGGCCCGCCAGCGGGTGCTGGAGGGTTCCTTCGCGGCCTGGAGCCGCGCGTGGCTGGAACGCTACCGCGGGGAGGCGGGGTAGAGCCTGCCGCCGGGCACAGGAGGTGGCCGGCGCACGAACCCCCCGGAGAGACGACGTGAACGTCACCGCACTGCTGATGCTGGCCCAGCCTCGCGAAGGCGCCAACGGCGCCATCGTGTTCCTGGTCCAGATGGTGCTCTTCTTCCTGATCCTCTATTGGCTGTTCATCCGGCCGCAGCGGAAGGAGCAGGAGCGCTTCAAGGCCATGGTCGAGGCGATCAAGAAGGGAGACGAGGTCGTCACCACCGGGGGCGTGATCGGCACCGTGGTGCACGTGGCCGACGACCGCCTGACCATCAAGTCGGGGGAGTCGCGTCTCGTGATCGAGCGCGCCCGGATCGGGCGCATCCTGGGCAAGGACTCCGCCGAAGCGGCGTCCGGGACGTAGCGCACGGATGGCCATCCGCTCGATCCGCCTCCTGGGCGATCCCGTCCTCCGGCAGCCCGCCGCCGACGTGGACGCCTTCGACGAGGCCCTGGCCGACCTGGTCGAGGACATGTGGGAGACCATGTACCATGCGGACGGGATCGGCCTGGCGGCCCCGCAGATCGGGATCTCGCAGCGGATCCTGGTGGTCGACGTCCGGCGGTCGGACGAAGAGGCGCCGGGCCCGCTGGCGCTGGTGAACCCACGGGTCGTGACGAGCAGCAAGGAGAACGACAAGGCCCCCGAGGGCTGCCTCAGCATCCCGGGGCTCGAGGACGTGGTGACGCGCCCGACCGCCATCCGGGTGGAGGCGGTGGACGTGGAGGGGCGCGCGGTCGAGCTGGAGGCGGACGGGCTCTTCGCGCGGGCCCTACAGCACGAGATCGACCACCTGGACGGCGTCCTCTTCATCGACCGTCTGAGCCCGCTCAAGCGCCGGCTCCTGCTGGAGAAGTGGAAGAAGCTCCAGGACGACGACGGATGAGGGTCGTCTTCTGGGGCACGCCGGAGTTCGCGCTCGCGTCGCTGCTGGCGGTCGAGAGCGAAGGACACCACATCGCCGGTGTGGTGACGCAGCCGGACCGGCCCGCCGGACGCGGACGCAAGCTGACGCCCTCTCCCGTGCGCGCCCGCGCCGAGCAGGAGGGCTACCGCGTCTTCACACCCGAGCGTCCACGCGGCGACGACTTCCTGTACGAGCTGAGCCAGCTGCAGCCGGACGTGTTCGTGGTCGTGGCCTACGGGCACATCCTGCGTCCGGAGGTGCTGGACCTCCCTCCGCGTGGCTGCATCAACGTGCACGCCTCGCTGCTCCCGGAGCTGCGCGGGGCGGCGCCGATCCACCGGGCCATCGCCCGGGGCGATGAACGCACCGGTGTGACCATCATGCGCCTGGTGCCCGAGATGGACGCGGGACCGATCCTGCATCAGGCCGAGGAGCGCATCGGTCCGAGCGACACGACGACCGTGCTGTCGGCGCGGCTGGCCGAGCTCGGTGCCGAGCTCCTGGTGGAGACCCTGGCGCTCCTGGAGGCGGGGATGGCCGAGGAGCGCGAGCAGGATCACACGCGGGCGACGTTCGCGCCCAAGATCGACCGCGCCACGGCCCGGATCGACTGGTCCCGCCCCGCATCCGAGCTGGACCGCCACGTGCGGGCGATGGATCAGGCCCCCGGCGCCTGGACCGAGCTCGACGCCCAGCCCCTCAAGCTCTTCACCCCGGTCCCGTCGCCGGATACCGAGGCCGGTGCCCCACCGGGGACGGTGGTGATCGCGGACCCGCAGGCCGGGCTGGTGGTGGCGTGCGGCGAAGGGCGTCTGGGGTTGCGGGAGGTCCAGCCGGCGGGCCGGGCCCGGATGCCGGCGCTGGACTGGCTGCGCGGGCGCGGTGTGGAGGCGGGCCAGCGCTTCCAGTGATCCCGCGCCTCCATCTCATCGCGGGGGCCGCCACGCTGCGCGCACCCGGCTGGGAGGCGCAGATGCAGGCGCTCGCCACGCGCCGGGACGGCCGGATCGCGGTGCACCTGCGGGCACCGGATCTCCCGGGTGGGGCCCTGCAGGCCGCGGCGGCCCGGTTCCGCGCGGCCTATCCGCACCTGCCCCTGTGGATCAACGACCGGGTGGACGTGGCGGCGGCCGTGGGTGCCGACGGCGTGCAGCTGGGGCAGGGCTCGCTGGCCGTCGACGAGGCCCGCGCGTGCCTTCCCCCGAGCGTGACGGTGGGCGCGTCGGTGCACGACGTGGCCGAGGCCACCGCCGGGCGCGTGGCCGACGCCGACCTCCTGGTGGTGGGCACCGTGTACGCGAGCGCGTCCCACCCGGGCCGCCCCGGCGCCGGGCCCGCGCTCCTGGAGCGGATCGCGCGTGTGGACGGGCGCCCGCTGGTCGCGATCGGAGGCGTCACGCCCGCGCGCGTCGCGGAGGTGCGGGCGGCGGGCGCCTGGGGCGTGGCCGTGCAGCGCGGCGTGTGGGAGGCGCCCGATCCCCTGGCCGCCGTCGACGCCTACCTGGATTGCCTCCTTCGTTAGATTTCCACGCATGAGCGACGACACGACGACCATCCCGGTCCGCGTGAACGGGACCGAGCGGGCCGTGCCGGCCGGGCTGAGCGTGCATCAGTTGCTGGAGCACTTCGAGCTCGTGCCCGGCACGGTGGTGGTGGAGCGCAACAAGCGCATCCTCCGCCGCGAGGACTATCCGGCCGAGCCGGTGGAACGGGGCGACGAGCTCGAGCTCGTCCACTTCGTGGGGGGAGGATGACCGAAGCCGTGCAGGAACGCCGTCCGGACACGACGGACGCGCGTGACCGGATCACCATCGGCGACCGGACCTTCGGGTCGCGGCTGATCGTGGGGACAGGCAAGTACAGCGACAACGCCACCATGGTGGCCGCGCTGCGGGCCAGCGGCACCGCCATGGTGACGGTGGCCGTGCGGCGTGTCGACCTGGACCGCTCGCAGGAAGAGGGGATCCTGCACCACCTGGATCCGGCCGAGTTCTTCCTGTTGCCGAACACGGCCGGCTGCTTCACCGCGGAGGAGGCCGTGCGCTATGCTCGACTGGGCCGGGCCGCCGGCCTGGGCGACTTCGTGAAGCTCGAGGTCATCGGGGATCAGACGACGCTGCTCCCGGACACCACGGCCACGCTGGAGGCGGCCCGCACCCTCGTGGCCGAGGGATTCCAGGTGATGGCGTACACCAACGACGACCTGATCACGGCGCTGCGGCTGGAAGACGCCGGATGCGTGGCTGTGATGCCGCTGGCCAGCCCCATCGGATCGGGGCTGGGTGTGGTCAACCCGTTCTTCATCCGCGAGATCAAGCGGCGTGCCTCGGTGCCCATCATCGTCGACGCGGGGGTCGGCACCGCCTCGGATGCCTGCGTGACCCTGGAGCAGGGCGTCGACGGCGTGCTCATGAACACGGCCATCGCCAAGGCGGACGATCCCGTCGCCATGGCCGACGCCATGCGGTTGGCCGTGCTGGCCGGCCGTCGGGCCTGGTTGGCCGGGCGCATGCCGGCGCGTGAGATCGCCGTGCCCTCCTCTCCCGCGCGCGGGATGCTCGACTGAGCCGGCGGCCGCCCCGGCGAGGGCGCGGCCCGGTCTCGGAGGAGCGCCTGGCGGCGTTCCGGGTGCTGCAGGCCGTCGGGCGCGGGCAGTTCCTGGACCGGGCGTTGGACGCCGAGCGCCCCTCCGAGCGCGTGCGCGCCTGGGTGCAGGAGACCGTCTACGGGGTGGAGCGGCTGCGCGGGCGGCTGGACCACGCGCTCGCCCGCCACCTGGATCGTCCCCCCACCGCCGTGGACGCGGATCTTCTCACGGTGCTCCGGATCGGGGCCTACGAGGGCACCGTCCTCGACACGCCGCACTACGCGGCCCTCTCGCAGGCGGTCGAGCTCGCCCGTTCCGTCTCGCACGAGGGCGGCGCGCGCCTGGTCAACGCGGTGCTGCGGCGCCTTCTCGCGCAGGGGCTCGACGAAGGGAGCGTTCCCTCGCGGACGGAGGACCCCGCGGGCTGGCTGTCCACGTGGGGCTCGCACCCGCGCTGGCTGGTCGAGCGCTGGCTCGCGCGGTGGTCGTTCGCGGACGTCCAGGCGCTGGTCGAGGCGGACAACGGCCGGGCTCCGGTCTGCCTGAGCCCGGCCGACGGCGACCTCGAGGGTCTGCTGGAGACGCTGTGGGCCCGGGGGGTGGAGGCCACACCCGCGGGCCACGGGTCCGGGACGGTGGTCCTCCCGCCCGGGGTCCGCGTGGGCCCGCTCCTGGAGGGTCTGCCCGCCTTCGTGCAGGACCCGGGGGCGGCGCTGGTCGTCCAGGCCGTGGAGGCGGGGGACGTGGCCTGGCTGGGCGATCTGTGCGCCGCGCCGGGGGGCAAGGCGTTGGGCCTCGCCGCACGCGGCGTGGCGGTCCGGGCCGCGGACCGCTCCGCCGCGCGCCTGAGGCTCCTGGGCGAGAGCGTGGACCGGCTGGGGATGCAGATCCCGCGCTTCGTGGCGGATGCGCGCCGTCCCCCCTTCCTCGCGGCGCCTGCGCTGCTGCTGGATGCGCCCTGTACCGGGACCGGCACGCTGCGCCGACACCCGGATGGCCGGTGGCGGTTGGCTCCGGATGACCTCGAGGCGCTGGCGCGGCTCCAGGCCGGGCTCCTGGACGCCGCGGCGGACCGCGTCACCCCGGGGGGCCTTCTGGTGTATGCGACGTGCAGCCTCGAGATCGAGGAGAACGCAGACCAGGTGAGCCGGTTCCTGAGCCGTCATCCCGACTTTAGGTTGGAGGCGCCCAGGACGGTGGAGCCGGCGCTGCTGGACGAGCGCGGATGTCTGACGGTGCTGCCGCAGCGCACCGGATTCGACGGTGCCTTCGCAGCCCGCTTCCGACGGAACCCATGAAGCCGATCAGACCGGACAAGGAAGGCGGGGAGCGCGAACACGGCGTGATCGGGCCGCGCCGACGGCGCACGGCCGCGGGCCCGACCCTGCCGCGGGTGTCGTGGTCCGACCTGTCGGGTCGGTCCTGGGTGCGCGGGGCGGGGCTCGGCGTGGTGGGCCTGCTCCTCGGGTACCTCGTGGCCACCCAGCTCCTGTTCCCGGCGCCGGCGCGGCCCGCCGACCTGGTGGAGATGCCCGATCTGGCGGGGGAGTCCCTTCCCGACGCCCTCGCCCGCCTGGACGGCCTGGGGCTGGTGGTGACGGCGGTGGACTCCATCAAGCATCCGACCTTCGCGGACGGGGGCGTGTTCGGCCAGAGCCCCCTGCCGGGGCAGCGGGCCATGCCGGGGACGGAGGTGCGGCTCACGGTCAGCGCCGGCCGCCAGGAGGTCCGCGTCCCCGCGCTCGCGGGCGCTCCGCTGGACCAGGCGCGCGCGCTCCTGGAGGCGTCGGGCTTCACGCTGGAGGTGGACAGCGTCGAGTCGTCGGCCTCGCGCGGGAGCGTGGTGGCCCTGGCACCGGAGGCGGGCGCCCTGGTCGAGCTTCCCGCCCAGGTCCTCGTCTCCGTGAGCCTGGGTCCTCCGCTGGTCGCGGTGCCCCGACTGGTCGGGATGAGCGAAGAAGAGGCGCGCGCGGCGCTCGAGGCGTTGGGGCTGCGCATCTCCGACGTGGAAGTGCGCTTCCGCTTCGGGCTGGACCAGGGCAAGGTGATCGAACAGGAGCCCGCCCCGGGGCGGGAGGTCGAGGAGGGATCGGCGGTCCGCCTGGTGGTGGGGCGCCGTGCCCGCGAAGGAGGAAGCTGATGCGTCCCTCGCGCGTGTACATGCTGGCTGCGGGCACGGCGTTGGTGCTCATCGCCGCCGCCTGGGTCAGCCGGGACTCCTTCCGGCCGGTGGGACCGGGCGTCGAGGCGCCCGCCTTCCAGTATCCCACGCTGGACGGCGAGAGCCTGAGCCTCGAGCAATTCCGCGGCAAGGTGGTGCTGGTGAACCTGTGGGCCACCTGGTGTCCGCCGTGCCGCCACGAGATGCCGTCCATGCAGCGCCTGTACGACGACCTCCGCGACCAGCCGTTCGAGATCCTCGCCGTGAGCGTGGACGCGCGGAAGGGTGAGGTCGGCCCCGACGGGCGGGAAGGCGGGGACGTCGCGGCGTTCGTGGAGGAGATGGGCCTGACCTTTCCCATCCTGCTGAACCCCTCCGGCGACATCCAGCGCGCGTACCAGACCACGGGGCTGCCCGAGTCGTTCCTCGTGGGCCCCGACGGAGTGATCCGACGCAAGGTGGCCGGGGGGACGAACTGGGACGCGCCGGCCTACCGCGAACAGATCGCCCGCATGCTGGACCAGCCGTGACCGGGACCGCGCGACCGGCCGGCGGGTGAGCCGCCTGCAAGCCTTCTTCGCGCGCAACAACGCGCTCAAGGTGGCCGCGCTCGCCCTGGCGCTGCTGCTGTGGGCCGCCGTCCGCATCGACTCCCCCGGCGAACGCACGCTGGAGGACGTTCCGGTCCAGGTCACGCTGAACGATCGCGACTGGGCGGTCCGTGCTCCGCTGCCGGGTCCGGTCAGCATCCATGTGGACGGCCTCAATCGCGACCTCCTGCGCCTGGGCACCGTGCGGCCTTCGATCACCATCGAGATCGACGACGTCTCCGGGTCCGACACGACCGTGGTCATCGAACGGGACTGGGTGCGCCTGGGCGCGCGTGCGGTCGGCACGGTGGTCGACGTGCAGCCCTCCGCCGTACGGCTCAGCTTCGAGCCCGTCGAGACCCGCTCGGTGCCGATGGTGGTGCGGGCCCTGGGCGCGCCTCCGGCGGGTCTGGCGCTGGCCGCGCCGCTCGGCACCGTTCCGCGCACGGCGCGCGTGCGGGGTCCGGCGACGGTGTTGTCGGAGATCGATGGGGTCGCGCTCGAACCGGTCTCGCTGGGCGGGTACCGCACCTCGTCGACCGTCACCCGCGCGGTGGACCGCAGCGGGATCGGCGACCTCGAGGTGACGCCCGACTCCGTCACCGTCGTCATCACGCTGGAGGAGGAGGTCGAACGGAGGGTCACGGGCGTGCCGCTGATCGCGGATCCCCGCGCGGGACCCGCGCGCCTGGAGCGCGACTCCGTGGCGGTGCGCGTCCTGGGCGCGCGCTCGGTGCTGAGCCGTCTGGACGTGGGGGCGCTGTTGGCGTTGGCGCGACCGGCGGCCGACGGTGTGGACAGCACCGTGTGGGCCGTGCGCATCGAGGGCCTGCCCGACCTGGTCCGCGCGGAAGTCGAGCCGGCGCGGGTCCGCACGCTGCCCCCGCCGGAGACCCCGTGAGCGGGCCGCTCGTGCTGGGCATCGAGACGAGCTGCGACGAGACGTCCGCGGCGGTCGTGCGCGGCGAGCACACGCTCGCGAGCCTGATCATCCACTCCCAGGATCAACACGCCGTCTATGGCGGTGTGGTGCCCGAGCTGGCCGCCCGCGCGCACCTGGCCCGCATCGACGAGGTCGTCGCCGCGGCCCTGCGGGAGGCCCGGGTGGGGTTCGCGGACCTCGACGCGATCGGGGTGACCACGGGACCGGGACTGATCGGCGCGCTGCTCGTGGGGGTGACGTGGAGCCGGGCCGCGGCCGCCGCGCTCGGCATCCCGCTCGTGCCGGTGCACCATATGGAGGCGCACCTGTTCGGGGTGGCGCTCGATGATCCCACCGCCGAGCCCCCGTTCGTCGGGCTCCTGGTGTCGGGGGGCCACACGCTGCTGCTCCATGCGGAAGCGTGGGGTCGCTACACGCTGCTCGGGGGCACGCGCGACGACGCCGCCGGCGAGGCGTTCGACAAGGTGGCCAAGGTGCTCGGCCTCGGGTATCCGGGAGGACCACGCCTCGAGGCGCTGGCGCGGAGCGGGGATCCCCGCCGCCATCCGCTGCCCCGACCCATGCTGCGAAGCGACCAGCAGCCCGGCGAGGCCGACTACTACGACATGTCCTTCTCCGGCCTCAAGACCGCCACGGCGCTGCTCGTCGCGGAGCTCGACGCGGCGGGGACCCTGCCGGACGAGCGGCCGCACGTGGCGGCCGCGTTCCAGGCGGCCGTGACCGACGTGCTGGTCGCGAAGACCCTGCGCGCCCTGGACGGGGCCGGCTGCACGCGCGTGGTGCTCGGAGGCGGCGTCTCCGCCAACCAGTTCCTGCGCGAGCGGCTGCGCGCCGCGCTCGAGCCCGGGCGCACGCTGCACACGGCCTCGCTGCGCCTGTCGCTCGACAACGGGGGGATGGTCGCGCGCGCGGCCGTCTTCCATCTGGCCCGTGGAGAGACCGGGTCCGAGGCGACCGCCGACGCGGCGCTCGCGTTCCCGGGTCTCCAGACCGAACCCTTCCACGTTCCGCGCTGACCCTCGTGCTGCCCATCCTCTTCCGCTTCCCCGACTGGATCCCCATCCTGGGCGGCGAGCCCATCACCACGTTCGGCGTGGCGATGTTCCTCGCCTTCCTGACCGCGGCCTGGATCCACCGCAAGGAGATGGCGCGCGTCGGTCTGGATCCCGACAAGACCTGGGATCTGCTGTTCTCCGCGGTCGTCGGCGGCATCCTGGGTGCGAAGCTCTACTACGTCCTGCTGAACTTCGACCTGGTCCTGGCCGACCCCCGCTTCCTGTTCGCGCGGGGTGGCCTGGTCTGGTACGGCGGCTTCCTGCTGGCCACGCTCCTGGTCGCATTGCACGTGCGCCGGCTGAAGCTGCCCCTTCCGCTGCTGGCCGACCTGACCGCGCCGGCGCTGGCCCTGGCCTACGCGGTGGGGCGCGTCGGCTGCTTCCTGGTGGGGGACGACTACGGTCGCCCGACGGCGTCCTGGGTGGGGGTGCGCTTTCCCGAGGGCGCGCCGCCCACCACGGTCGAGGCCATCGAGCGGACGTTCGGCGTCCAGGTGGATCCGGCCCTGGTGGAGCGCTTCGGCCAGGTCGTGCCGGTCCATCCCACGCAGCTGTACGAGGTCGGGATGTCGCTGCTGATCTTCGCCTTCCTGTGGCGCATCCGCGTGCACCGGCACCGGCCGGGATGGCTCTTCATGGTGTGGCTGGCGCTGGCGGGGGTGGAGCGCTTCGTGGTCGAGATGTTCCGCGTCAAGGACGACCGGTTCTTCGGTCCGCTCACGCTGGCGCAGGTGATCAGCATCGGCTTGCTCGTGACCGGCGTCGTCGGCGCGCTGCGGTTGGCGCGGGGGGCGTCGGCGCGTCCGGCCACGGCCGCGACCTGAGCCTGCCATGCCGTTGATCCTGCAGGCCTCGGATCTCCACTTCGGGAAGCCGCACGACCCTGCGGCTGCCGAGGCGCTGCTCGCGACCGCAACCGAGCTGGAGCCCGACCTCATCGTTCTGGCCGGCGACTTCACGCAGCGCGCCAAGGAGCGGGAGTACCGCGAGGCCCGCGCCTGGATCGACCGGCTCCCGGATGTTCCCAAGGTCTTCACCCCCGGGAACCACGACGTGCCGCTGTACCGGGTGTTCGAGCGGCTGTTCACGCCCTACCGCAACTATCGGCGCTGGATCGAGGACCGCCTCGACACGGTCACCCGGATCGACGGGGTCACGGTCGTGGCGCTCAACACGGCCGCTCCGCGCACCGCCATCGTGAACGGGACGGTCCGGAACCGCCAGCTCGCGTTCGCCCGCGCGCAGTTCGCGGAGGCGCCGCCGGCCGACCTGCGCGTCGTCGTGCTGCATCACCACATGGCGGTCCCGGGGGACTGGACCTGGCATCCCCCGCTCCCCGGCCAGGAGCGCATCATCTCCGTGCTGGAGGAGTGCGGCGTGGACCTCATCCTGAGCGGGCACCTGCACCGGGGCTTCGTGAGCAACTCGGGCCACCTGCTGCCCGAACGCGCGCGCGAGATCCTGATCGTCCACTCCGGGACCGCGACCTCGCGCCGGGGACGCGGGAGGGAAGCCGATCGCAAGAGCTTCAATGTCGTGCGCGTAGATCGGGAACATCTGTCCGTCGACCACTATATGTACTTTCGCGAAGCCGGGACCTTCCGGCCCATCGCGCGTCACGTGTCGCCTCGTCCGCCGGCCGCCTGGATCGTTCCGCTGGACGGGGCGACAGGCGGAGCGTCCTGACCCTCCGGCGGCCTCCATGCGTCCAGTCCTCCACCATGCCCTGGTGATCCTCCTGGGCCTGGCTCTCCCCTTCGTGGGGGCCGGGACCGTGGCGGGCCAGGCTCCAGGACTGGATCCCGAGGTCGTCTCCCTGCGCTTCGAGGGGAACGACTTCATGGGTCGCCAGGAGCTGGAGCGCGCGATCTTCACCAACGAGACGGCCTGCCGGTCGGTGCTCCTGTACCCGTTGTGCTGGGTGGGTCTCGACGCCGCCCAGCAACGCTATACCGTCAGCCCCCGCATGCTGCAGGTGGACGCGGTGCGCCTGCGGGTGCTGTACGCACAGCGGGGTTTCCGGCAGGCTACGGTGGATCCGGTCGTGCGCTATCCGGATCAGGCGGATTCCAGCCAGGTGGAGCTGACCTTCCGCATCGCAGAGAACCAGCCGATCCGTATCGACTCCCTCGCCTTCCTCGGTCTGGACGAGGTGGCGGGCGGGATCCTGGACGGATTGCGGGCACGGGTGGGCGGACGGCTGGACGGCATCGACCTCGCCGCCGATCGCGACTCGCTCCTGGTGCGACTCCAGGAGCGGGGATACGCGCACGCCGAGATCTTCCGCGAGATCTTCATCCCGGCCGAAGCGCCTCTGACGGCCGAGGTCACGTTCGACGTCTACACGGGGCCCCGCGCGGTCTTCGGCCCCGTGACGTTCGAGGTCGCGGCGAGCGACAGCGCCGAGGTCGCCACGCTGTCCAACGAGACCGTCCGCCGCGCCGTGCGCATCCGCGCCGGCCAGCCCTACGTGCGCAGCCGCGTGCAGAACGCCCAGCGCGACCTCTACAGCCTCGAGCTGGTCCGTTTCGCGAACATCGAAGAGGACCTGGACCACCAGCCCGACTCCGTGATCCCCCTGCATGTGAGCGTGACGGAAGGCGATCGGCGCCGCGTCCGGACCGCCATCGGGATGAGCACCGCCGACTGCCTCAACGGGGAAGGCCGCTGGACGAGCCGCAACTTCCTGGGGGGTGCGCGACGCGTGCAGTTGCGCGCCCGACTCTCGAACGTGCTCGCCGGCCAGCTCAACGAGTCCGCGTGCTACCTCGCCGGCACCGGTGATTTCGCCGGCCTCAACTGGCAGCTCGCCGGCGACTTCACGCAGCCGTTCGTCCTGGGCTCCCGCACGTCGTTCCAGTCCAGCGCCTTCATCGAGCGGCAGAGCCTGCAGGACGTGTTCATCCGCAACGCGATCGGCGCCACGGCTGCCCTCAGCCGTGACATCGGCAGCGGCCAGCTGGTGTCCTTGTCCTTCCGTCCGCAGGTGTCGCGTCTCGAAGCGGCCGAGTTCCTGTTCTGCACCAACTTCCTGGTGTGCAACCTGGAGGACATCATCGTCCTGCAGGCGGACAACTGGCTCAACCCCATCGGGCTGACCTACACCCGCTCACGCATCGACCAGATCCTCGATCCCACCCGGGGCTTCACGGTGCTGCTGGACGGCGAATACGCGGCCGCCTGGACCGGGTCCGACTTCGGGTATCGGCGTTGGCAGGGCGAGTTCGCCTGGTACCGCACCATCGCCGAGAACGTGGTGTTCGCGACCCGGGTACGCGGCGGTCATGTCACGCCGACGGGCTTCCGGAATCTGGAAGCGCGGGAGTCGGGGCTCGCGATCATCCATCCGCAGAAGCGCTTCTACGCCGGCGGCGCCACCAGCGTGCGGGGGTTCACGGAGAACCAGCTGGGCCCGCGCGTGCTCACCGTGGACGTGCAGGAGCTGGTCGATCCGCAGCGCGGTCCGCCGGTCTGCACGCCTGGTGACGTCCAGGTGCTGGACTGCGACGCCTCGGGCCTGCTCGAGCGTCCCGGCGGCAACTTCGCCACGCGCCCGACCGGCGGCAGCCTCCTGGCGGTGGGCAACGCCGAGCTCCGCGTGCGCATGGGGGAGACGGCGCTGCAGGCCGCCGTCTTCCTGGACGTCGGGCAGGTGTGGGACGAGAGCGGGCGCTTCTCCTTCGGCGAGCTCGAGCCCACGCCCGGCCTCGGCGTGCGCTATTTCTCGCCGATCGGCCCGATCCGGCTGGACGTGGGCTACCGGCTGGCCGACGCCCAACGGCTGCCGGTCGTGACGTCGCAGATCCGGCGCTACGACCCCGACCGCGACGGGAGCCGACCCACCTTCGAGGTGGGCGGCATCGAGTATGTGGCCAGCGACGATCTGGCCCTGCTCCGGCCCCGGGTGTTGTTCGGGGCGGCGGACCGCTGGGCCCTCGATCGCTTCCAGCTCCATCTCTCCATCGGTCAGGCGTTCTGATGAGGCGCACCGGCCGCTGGGTCCGCGGGATCGCGTTCGCCGTGGGGTTGGTGCTCATCCTGGCGGGAGTCGGCGGTCTCCTGCTCGTGCGGACGGCGCCCGGACGGGCGCTGGTGCTGGACCAGGTGATGACCCGCGCCCGCGCCCTGCTGGCGGGCTCCCTGGAGGTGGAACGCTTCGGGGAAGGGGACCTGCTGGAGCGCACCGCGCTCGTGGGCGTGCGCCTGACGGACGCCCGGGGCGTTCCGGTCCTCGAGGCCGACTCCGTGTTGCTGTCCTATTCGGCGTGGAGCCTCCTGCGTGGGGCCCGCGAGCTGGCCGGCGTGGACATCCACGGCGCGACCGTCCGTCTCCAGGCGGACGACACCGGCTGGAACGTGGCGCGTCTGTTGAAGCCAGCGGACACCGCCGCCGGGCAGCCGGAGCGGCCCGCCGCGGACTCGGCCACGGCCGCGCTCACGGCGCCGGGAGGCTTCGTGTTGCGCAATGTCAGCCTGCACGACTCCCGCCTCGCCATCGAACCGCTCGAAGGGGCGCCCACGCGGGTTCGCGGCCTGGAGGCGGAGCTGCCGCGCGTCGCGCTGGGCGGCGCGGACGGGATCGACCGCATCGAGATCTACAGAGCGGCCTTCGAGGCGGAGCTTCTCGCGGGCACGCTCGTCGTGCACGAGCTGGTCGGTGGCGTGGAGCGCGAAGGCAATCGCGTGCATGTGGACGTCGCGCGCCTGCGTCTCCCGGAGTCCGAGGTGCGGGGCGAGGTGGACGTGGCCTGGGACACGGCCGGTGTGGTCACCGAGCTCACGGTGACGTCGGGCGACGTGGAGGTTGCCGACCTGTGGTGGCTCGAGCCGGATCTCCCGCGCGGGCGGCTCACCGGTCGTCTCGATGCGCGGCTCTCCCCGGCGGGCTCGCGCTGGACATTCGCGGACGCGCGCTTCCTCTCGGGCGCCTCGGCGGTGGACGGCTCCGGCTCGATCGTCCTGGAGCCGCGGCTGCGACTCGACGACCTGGAGCTCGAGGCGCAGCGCTTCGACGTCGGGCTGCTGTCTCCCTGGCTGCCGGACACCCTGTGGACCTGGGCCCGCCTGGACGGTACGCTCTCCGCCGACGGTACACCCGACCGGCTCGCCGTCGTGGCCGATCTCCAGGTCGTCGATCCGGACGTCGGGTCCGCTCCCACCCGCCTCCAGCTGGACGGCGGAGCCCGATTGGCCGGGGGGCTGGGTGCGCGAACGCTCCGCCTGCGGGCCGGGCCGCTCGCGCCCGCCCTGCTGTCGCGCGTGGGCGGGCTGGACTGGTTGGACTCCCCTCCGTCCGTCGACGTCACGCTCGATGGGACGATCGAGGAGGGTCTGCGGATCCTTGGGGAGGCGACGCTGGGAGACGGGGAAGAGACGGGCAGCCGGGTGCGTGCAGACCTGGTGGTGCAGACCGCCGACGAGGCTCCCCTCCAGCTCTCCGGCACGCTCGACCTGGACCCGCTCCGTCTGCCCGACCTGGATGGCCTGGCGCCGGGGCTCGCGCTGCAGGGGCTCGCGCGCGGTCGCGTAGACGTGGGAGGCACGCCGGACGCGCTCACGCTGTCCTCGGACCTGCAGACGTCGGGGGGGCCGCTCGGCCTCGTCGCGGTGCTGGGCTGGCGTGGGGAGCGACGCACGCTCGACGTGCAGGGCGCGCTGGACGAGCTGGACCTCTCCCGCCTCTCGGGTCGCGTGCCCGAGCGCTCGACCCTGGCCGGAGCGGTCGGCGTGACGGTCGGGCCCGAGCCCGGTGTCCTGTCGGCAACGCTCGACCTCGCTGCATCGCGATTGGCGGGTATCCGCGTGGAACGGGCTCGATCCGATCTGCGCGTCGTGGACGGGCGTCTCCACCTGGACTCCCTGGAGGCCCGCTCCGCCCTGGGCGATCTGCGTGCGCGTGGGAGCCTGGCGCTCGACGATGTGGCCGAGGATGCCGAGCTCACCGTGGACCTCACCGATGGGTCCCTCGTGGGGCTGCGGCCACTGGTGTTCGGCGAGGAGGGAGAGCTTCCGGTCGGGCTCGAGGAGCTGCGCCTCCGCCTGGCCAGCCTCGACGGCACGGCTTCCGACACGGCGACCGTCGACCTCGCAGGCGCGTTCGAGCTGCACGGGACGCTCCGGGGCAGCCTCGATGCGCTCGTGGGCGAAGGACGGGTCGACCTGCGCGACGTCGTCTACCAGGACTTCGGTGCGGCCCGTCTCACCGCGCTCGTCGACGCATTCCGCCTCGCGAGCGGCGACCTGGACGCACGCGTCGACGCTACCGACGTCACCGCGTTCGCGCGCCCGTTCGACCGCGCGACCGGAACGGTCGCGCTCGCCGGAGGTCGGGGTCGGGTGGTCGTGGAGTTCACGCGGCCGTCCGGGACCGTCTTCGCCGCCGGAGAGATCGAAGCCGACTCCAGCACGACGCTGTTGCACCTCGATCAGTTCAATATCGTGGATCTGGGAGACCGGTGGCGGTTGGGCGGTCCCGCGCGTCTGGCGTGGGGGCCGGAGGGACTCGAGGTGCGGGACCTGCGCGTGTTGCGCCCCGGTGAGGAGACCTTCGAGGTCAACGTCGACGGAACCTTGCCGCGCGACGGTTCCGGTGGGCTACGCGTGGACGTCCGGGCCCTGGACCTCGCGCGCATCAGTCGCATCGTGGCGTTCCAGGAGAACGATATCGAGGGATTGGTCGACCTGGACCTCGACGTGCGGGGCTCCCTCTCGGCTCCGGCCTTCGACGGCACGCTCGCGGTCCGCCAGATGCGCTACCGGGTCGTCCGGTTCGACGAGTTGGGCGGCGAGCTGCACTATCAGGACCGCACGCTGCGTGGCTCCCTCGTGGGTGTGCGGGGCAGTCGCCGGAGCGTGCGCATCGAGGGTAGCGTCCCTGCGGACCTGGCGCTCGGAGACGTCGAGACCCGCATCCCCGAAGGCCCGGTGCGCGTCTCGTTGCAGGCCGATTCGGTCCCCCTGGCCAACGTGCTGGGGTTCTTTCCGGGCTACGAGCGCGTCGAGGGGGAATTGTCGGGCAACTTCGTGGTCTCGGGCACCCCGAGCGACCTGCAGCCGTCGGGGCTCATGCGCCTCAGCGGGGGCGCGGCGACCGTGCGCGAGTTCGGGATCCGTCCCACCGATGGCACCGGCACCTTCGAGCTGACGCCGGACGGGATCGTCACGGTCGATGCGACCGTGCGCGAACGGGGGCAGGCCCGCGTCAGCGGGCGGATCAACCTGAACCCCATCACCGATCCCGGCTTCGATCTCGACGTGACCACGGTCGGCGGAGACGACATCCGCATCGCGGCGCGGCGGGAGATGGAGGCGCGCGTGTCCGGGCAGGTGCATCTCGGTGGCAGCTATCAGCGACCGGAGCTGACCGGTGCGATCGCGGTGCGGGAGGGCGTGCTGTACCTGGACGAATTCGTCCGCGCCGCCACGATCGTCGACCTGAGCGACCCCGCGCTGATCGACCTCGACCGCGAGCTGCTCGCCCTCGATCCGATCGTGCGGGAGAGCCAGAACCCGTTCGTGCAGAACCTGCGGGTCACCGTCGACGTGCGTCTGGACGGGAACGCGTGGCTGCGCAGCCCCGAGATGAACGTGGAGATGGCGGGCGATCTCCTGTTGACTTTCGATCGAGCGGGTCGCACGGTCGCGATGCTGGGTGACCTGACCGCGCTCCGGGGGACGTATCGGGTGGTCGGCCGCCAGTTCGAGGTGGAGGACGGCACCGTACGCTTCCTGGGCACGCCCGGCGTGAACCCCACGCTCGAGATCACCGCCCAGAACCGCCTCCGGGTGGAGGGCGGCTCCGCCGTGGACATCACGGCAGCGGTGACGGGCACCATGCTGCGGCCAGAGGTGGCGCTCACGAGCGACCTGCCAGGGGCCACCCGCGAAGATCTCATCAGCTACCTGCTCTTCGGGCGTCCGCAGGCCGCCCTGACCCAACTGGCCAGCCAGAGCGGCTCCGTGCTGGGCTCCGCCGGGCTCTCGCTCACACTGGGGGCCCTGGCCAGCCAGGTGGGATCGCTCGTCGCCGATGAGCTGCCCTTCGACTACCTGTCGGTCTCCACCCAACAGGCGTTCAGTGGAGGCGTGAACCAGAACGCGCTGCGGTCGGGCTTTCGCAGCACCGAGGTCGAGGTGGGCAAGTACGTGCTGGACGACGTCTTCCTGGCGCTCGTGCTCCGGCCCTTCGATGCCGACCGACTCTCCGGCTTCCGCATGGAGTGGCGTCTGTCCGACCAGGTGGGCGTGGAGGGCTTCGTGGAGAACCGGCTGGCCCAGCTCGGGGCCAGCTTCGATGGCCTGCTGTTCCAGCTCCGCCGGGTCATCGGCTTCCGGCTCTTCCGGGAATGGGGCTACTGAGCCGGCGCTAGGCGGGTCGCCCCACGAGGCTCTCCGTCCGCCGCGTCGGCCCCCGGCCTTCCGCGGCAGGCCGGTCGTGTGTCTGCGGGAGCATTCGTGCACGATCGCGGGGTTCGGGAGCTCAGCACGCCTGCGACACAGGGGGTGCGAACCCCTTGCTGGAGCACCTGAGCAGGTGTCCGGTTCTTGCTCAGGATCGTGCTCCAAATGCCCCGACCCCCCCTTCCGGAGGCAGATTCGCCGCTCGACGCATCCCCGAACCGCGCGGATAGAGGCCGCTTTCATGCCCTCGAGCCCCACGCTGGTGATCCCCGGATCCGCCCTGCATGACCAACGTCGGATCCTGCTCATCACCTACGACTTCGCCCCGAGTTGGCGCATCGGAGCCCGCAGGTGGATCGAAACGGCCCGCCTTCTCTCGGACCTGGGATGGGGCCTGGATGTCGTATGCTCCGATGCATCGGGTCATGAAGATCCGGAGCTGATCCACCGCCTCCCCCCTGGAGTGCGGGTCTTCTCGCTCCATCATCGCGAGGGTCTGGCCGAGCGCGTCTGCGCCGGCGCCGTCCGCATCCGCCACCGGATGCGAAAGCGCCGCCGCTCGGGGGACGGGAACGGGATCGGCGGGCGCGCCGAGGCGCCCACCAGCATGGCGCGGCGCCGCTCGGACCTGCCACTCCTCTTCCAGGAGCCGCGCGATGCGGTGCGCGCCTTCCTGGGCTGGCTCGACCACGCCCGCTTCGAGCCGTGGGTCGCGGATGCCACGGCGATGGCGCGTTCGATCATCGGGCCCCATCATCGGGTGGTGATCTCCTCGGGTCCGCCGCACATGGCGCACGAGGCCGGTCGTCGCGTGGCCGAGCGTACCGGTCTGCCCCTCTTCGTGGACTTCCGCGACGCGTGGAGCACGCTCCCCGCGCTCAGCGAGCCGATCGCCAGCGTGGTGTGGTACCGGATGGCGGCCGCCTACGAGGCCCGCGTCGTCAAGTCGGCCAGCCTGGTGCTGACCACCACGGACGAGGTGACCCGGCACATGCAGAGCCGCTATCCGGCCGCGCGGGACCGCATCGCGACCGTCATGAACGGCGCCGACCCGCAGGCGTTGCCCGAGCCGGGTCCGCGCTCCCGCTTCATCATCGGTTATGCGGGCTCGTTGTATCTGGATCGCGATCCCCGTCCGCTCTTCCTGGCTGTGCGCCGCGCCGTCGATCGCCTCGGCGTGGAGCCGGAGCGCTTCGGGGTGGAGATGATCGGCGGCGTGGACCGCGCGTTGGGTCGCTCGACGCGCGAGCTCGCCGAGGAGGCCGGCGTGGAGCGGTTCGTGTCCATCGGCGGGCGGAAGAACCGCTCGCAGACCACGCGCTTCTTGATGGATGCGAGCGTGTTGGTGGTGCTGGCGTGGTCGTTCAAGGACGCCGTGCCGGCCAAGCTCTTCGACTATCTGCGCTACCCCGCGTCCATCCTGGTCTTCTCGGCGGAAGACGCGGCCCCGGCCCGCGTGTTCGGCGGTACTGCGGTCCATGTGGTCCCTCCGCACGACATCGAGCGCGCGGCCGACCTGCTGTGCCAGCGCTACCGCGATTGGGAAGCCGGTCGGGTGCCGGTGTCGGCGCTCGAGCCGCGTTTCGAGCGTCGCGCACAGATCGGTCCACTCGTCGACGCGCTCGACGCGCTGCCGGGGGCCCGCTCGGGAACCCGCCGCACCGGTTCCGCGGACGCCGAGCGCGTCCTGAACTCCCTGGTCCATTGAGGTCGTCCATGGCGCCCCCGGCCACCGCTCCCCCGCTGACCATCCTCGAGCCGCCGCGCCGCTGGGACGGTCCACCGCTCCGTGAGCTCTGGCGCTTCCGTGACCTCCTCGGGACGCTCGCCCTGCGCGACCTGAAGGTCCGCTACAAGCAGACGGTGCTCGGGCTCTTCTGGGTGCTGGCGCAGCCGTTCGCGGCCGCCGGTGTCTTCGCGTTCGTGTTCGGACGCGTCGCCAGCCTCGAGGCACCCGGCGGGGTGCCCTACTTCCTGTTCACATTTGCCGGTCTCCAGGCCTGGCTCCTCTTCTCGAACACCCTCACCCGCTCGACGAACGCGCTGGTCGGGAATTTCCAGCTCGTCCAGAAGGTCTACTTCCCCCGCCTGATCCTTCCGCTGTCCACCGTCGTGGCCAGCTTGCTGGACTTCCTCATCGTGATGGTGTTGTTCACCGTGCTGTTGCTGCTCCAGTGGCACCTTCCGGGTGTCGAGGTCCTGTGGGCGCCCGTCTGCCTCGCGCTCCTGCTGGCTCTGGCGCTCGGTCTGGGCTTTGCCTCCAGCGCACTGGCCGTGGCATACCGTGACGTGCGCCATGCCCAACCGGTGCTGACCCAGCTCCTGCTCTACGCCAGCCCCGTGGCCTATGCTGTCACGGTGGTTCCCGAGCGGTACCGCGGCGTGTACCTGCTGAACCCCATCGCGCCGATCCTGGAGACGTTCCGCTATGCCCTGCTGGGCACGGGGGATCCACCGTGGACCGCGTTCGGCATCGCGGCCGCGGTGTGCGTCGTGGTCTTCATCGGTGGCATGATCGTGTTCACCCGCCTGGACCGGATGTTCGCCGATGTCATCTGAGCACGCGGTCGTCACGCGCGGGCTCGGCAAGGCATACGCCATCGGGGCCGCGGACGAGAAGGCGGACACGCTGGTGCAGTCGCTGGCCCGCCGCCTCCGCCACCCGTTCGGGCGCGGCGACGTGGAGCGCGTGTGGGCGCTCCGCGACCTGGACCTGGAGGTGCGGGTCGGTGAGGTGGTGGGGATCGTGGGTCGGAACGGGGCGGGGAAGAGCACGCTGCTCAAGATCCTCAGCCGCATCACCCACCCCACCGAAGGCCGGGCCGAGCTGCGCGGTCGAGCGGGCGCCCTGTTGGAGGTCGGGACGGGCTTCCACCGCGAGCTCACCGGCCGCGAGAACATCTACCTGAACGGCGCCATCCTGGGGATGCGGCGCGACGAGATCGACCGTCGCTTCGACGAGATCGTGGCCTTCGCCGGCACCGAGCGTTTCCTCGACACGCCGGTCAAGCGCTACTCCAGCGGGATGTACGTGCGCCTCGCCTTCGCGGTGGCCGCGCATCTGGATCCGGAGATCCTCATCGTGGACGAGGTGCTCTCCGTCGGGGACGCGGACTTCCAGCGCCGCTGCCTCGGGAAGATGCACGAGGTGGCGGGTGGCGGACGCACGGTGCTGTTCGTGAGTCACAACATGCCGATGGTGCGCGCACTGTGCTCCCGCGCCATCGTGCTCCGCGATGGGCGCATGGTCCTCGACGGGGATCCCGACGATGCCGTCGACCACTACCTCGACCAGGTGGAGGAGAGCGCCGAGCGCGACCTCGCCGACCGCGAGGATCGCAGCGGCCGCGGTGGGGTGCGCCTCACCGGAGCCCGGGTCGCCTCGGCGGCCGGGGACGGAGTGCCGGTGGCCACGGGCGGGGGCGCACGCTTCGAGTTCGACGTGAGCGAGCGCAAGCCGGGGCTGGCGCTGACCTTCACGCTGTACGATCCCCAGGGGACGCGCATCACGTCGTTCGACACGCGGGTGGCCTCACCGGAGGACATCCACACCAACGGGGCCGGCGGCCCCATCCGCTGCGAGCTGGACGAGCTGCCGCTCGTGCAGGGACGGTACCGCGTGAACGTGGCGCTGAGCGTCGGCGACGAGGTGCACGACCACGTGGAAGCGGCGCTCGTCTTCGACGTCGCGGCCGGCGTGCTGCGTGGGCGACCCATCACGCGAACGGGGAAGTACGGCGCCGTGGCCGTCCCCCATCGCTGGCACCTGCCGGGGGGTCCATGCTGAAGCCGGCGCGCGCGTGGTGGCGGGCGCGGCGGCGGGCGCGCCGGCGCGCGGCCATCGAGGCCGAGGTGCGTCGTCAGGGGTCGCGCCCGAGCGCCGAGGGCGTGCTGGTGCTGGCGCCCGGTCCGGTAGGAAGCCTCGGCGACGAGGCGATGCTGCGCACGGTCCGCCGGGTCCTGCGGGAAGGGGGGGAGTCGCGCATCGGCCTGGCGAGCTTCACGACCGACGAGGACTGGGAACGCGCCGGACCCTGGACCGCCCGGGTGGCGGTCGGCGACTGGCTGAGCCGCGGCGACCTGTCGCAGTACGCAACGTTCGCCCGCGCCGTGGTGCAGTACCGCGGGTTCCTGGTCCTGGGCGCGGACGTGCTGGACGGTGCCTACAGCGAGATCCGCAGCGAGGGCCGCCTCGCTCTCGCGAGCCTGGCCGCCGCCGCGGGCGTCCACACCGAGATCGTGGGCTTCAGCTACCGGGACCAGCCTGGCCCGCGCGCGCTGCGGGCGCTGCGGGATCTGCATCCGGACGTGGTGCTGCGCGCGCGGGAGGCCACGTCGGCGGCGCGGGTGCGCGCCCACACCGGGCGGACCGTGCACGAGAGCGCGGACCTGGCCTTCCTGCTGGAGCCCGAGCTCGCCTCGGACGAGGGCCGTGCGCTCGCGGAGTGGATGGAGGCGGCCCGGGGCCGGGGCGACACCGTGCTCGGCTTCAACCTGAACCCCTCGCCCGTGCGGGGGGAGGCGGAGGGCCCGACCCGCCTGGTGGACGCCTACGGCCGCGCGCTCGGCGCGCTGCTGGAGCGGGATCCCGGGCTGGTGGTGGTGGGCTTCATCCACGATGTCCGCAGCGAGCACGGCGAACTGGCCGCGCTCGCCGAGGTGGTGCGCCGTCTGGACCCTTGGCGGGACCGGGTGCGAACCGCGCCCCCGGCCGCGTCGGCGGCCGAGATCAAGGCGCTCGCCGGGCGCACGGATGCGGTGCTGAGCGGGCGGATGCATCTGGCCATCGCCGCCCTGGGTTCGGGCGTCCCCGTGGCCGCCCTGCAGTACCAGGGCAAGTTCGAGGGCCTGTTCGGGGCGTTCGGGCTCGATGGCCTCATGCTGGAGCCCGTTGCGGCCCTGGAGCCCGGGCGGCTCGAGGCGTTGCTGCGCTCCCTGCTGGAGCGCCGGGACGACGCCACGACGGCCGTGGCCGCCGCGCTCCCCGAGGCCCGCCGCCGCGCACGCACCAACCTGGGCGCCTTCCTGCCGACGGCGACGCCCTCGTGAGCCACGCGCCCGGCTCGGTGGTCATGGTCGATCCCCACCTCGAGGGGGGCGTGGCGCATTACACCTGGGCGCTCTGCGACGCCCTCGCGCGCCGGGGCACCGACGTGACCCTGCTCACGCGCCGCGGCGCAGCCTACGAGCTGGACGCGCTTCCGCGCCGCTTCCGTCTCCGTCGCGACCTCCCCGGCGTCATCTCGCGACCGCCGCCCGGCGTGGGGCAGCGCCTGCGCAGCCTGGTCGACCCGACGCACTGGGACCGTCACCTGGCGGAGATCCTCACCGACGTGGCCCGCGAGCACGACAGCCGTCTCCTGCACCAGCAGTGGCAGCTGCGCCCTCCGCGCGACCCGCACATCTGGGACGCCGCCCGCCAGCGTCGCCCGGGCGTGCGCGTGATCTACACCGCGCACAACGTCTTCCCGCACGACGGCTCGTCGGACGCGCGCGCGTCCTGGAGCGTGGCCCACGCCCATCCCGACCGCATCGTCGTGCACGGGGAGCGACTGCGGGCCACCGGGGTGCGCGACGCCGGGATGCCCTCCACCCGCGTGGACGTCGTCCCGCTCGGGAACTACCACTTCCTGGCCGACGCCTTCGCGGTCCCGGATCGCGGCGAGGCCCGCACGCGCCTGGGCCTCGACGCCGATCGGGCCGTCGTCCTGTTCTTCGGGCATGTCCGCCCCTACAAGGGTCTCGATGTCCTGCTGTCCGCCCTCGCGGAGCTCGTCCGTCGCGGCCGGGACGTCACCTTGCTGGTGGCGGGGCGCGTCGAGGGGGGCTGGAGCGGCTCCGACCTGGAGCGGCAGGCCCGGTCGCTGGGCCTCGGTGACGCCCATCTCCGCGTGGAGGACCGCTTCCTCCCGCTCGAGGAGATCGCGCCCTGGTTCGCCGCGTCCGACCTGCTGTGCGCGCCGTATCATCGGGGCTCGCAGAGCGGCGTCCTGCAGCTCGCCTATGCGTACCGCCGCCCCGTCCTGGCCACGCGCGTGGGCAGTCTCGCCGAGGTGGTGCTCGACGGGGAGACCGGCTGCACGGTGGAGCCCGGAGCGCCCGAGGCGCTGGCGGACGGGCTGGATGCGCTGCTCGACGACCGGGCGGCGCTCGCGCGCATGGGTGCCCGCGCCCGCGAGTGGAGCGCGGACGTCTTCGGGTGGGACCGGATCGCGGACCTGACGCGCGCCGTGTACGAGCGCGCACTGGCCGACGGCCACGGGGCGGGCGAGGCCGCATGAGCGCGCAGCGCCCCGCGGTGAGCGTCGTGATCCCGACCCACAACCGGGCGGATCTGTTGCAGGCCTCCCTGGACAGCGTCTGCGCGCAGACCTTCTCGGACTGGGAATGCGTGGTCGTCGACGACGGCTCGACCGACGACACCCCGGCGCTGCTGGCCGAGCGCGCGGCCGCCGATCCCCGCATCCGCTGGATCCGCCAGGACAACTCGACGGCATCGCGCGCGCGCAATCGCGGCGTCGCCGAGTCGCGCGCGCCGTTGATCGCATTCCTGGACTCCGACGACCTCTACGTGCCGGACCGGTTGCAGTGGATGGTGGAGGAGCTGCACGCACGGCCCGACGTGGTGTTGGTCTACGGGGACACGCTCCAGTTCCGGGACGGACATCCGGAGGAGCGGTTCCCCTACCTGGGCCGCGTGGAGACGAAGCCGGACGGCCAGGCGTTCGAGGCGCTGCTCTCGTGTCCCGCGATCTACGCGCCGGTCCTGCGCCGGGAGATCTTCGAGCGCATCGGGGGCTTCGATGAGAGCCTGGAGTCCGCCGAGGACTGGGATGCCTGGCTCAAGGTGGCCCGTGAAGGTCCGATCGCCCACCGCGCGCGGCCGGCGCTGCTGTACCGGTTGCACGGCGGCGCCAAGTCGAAACGCACCATCGCCAACTACCGCTGCGCCCAGCGCGTCCTGGAGCGCCATCTGCAACACGTCCCCGCCGGTCGGCGACGGCTCGTGCGGCGGCGCGCCTACGCCTTCTTCCGCCACGGCTACCCGCCGCAGTTGCTCACGCTGGTGGGGCGCCTGCACGAGCGGAGGGACTGGAGCGCCGCGCGCGAGGTGTGGCGTGCGCTCGTGGGCCTGCGTCCGGCGTGGTTGGTGCGGCCGCGCGTACTGGCCAACACGCTCTGGGCGCATCTGCCCACCCGGCGGCCTCCCCCGTGGTGGTCGCGCCGGGCGGGTGCCGTGAACGGAAGCAGGGCGTGAGCGCGGCCCCTTCCCGACGGGTGCGGTTCGCCCACCGTCTGAGCGCACGCCTGGCCGCGCTGCGCACGGCGCGCCGCTGGCGCGCGCAGCGCCGCAACCTCGACCGACCCACGGTGGCCGTGGCACTGGTCGAGCACATGGGCGACATCGTCGCCGCCGAGCCCGTCGCGCGACGGGTGCGTGCGCTCTATCCGCAGGCCCACATCGTCTGGGTGGTCCGGCCTGCCTACGCGCAGCTTCCTCGGGCGTTCGCGGCCGTGGACGAGGTGCTGCTCGTCCGTTGCCTCACCGAGTGGATCCACCTGAGCCGCGCGGATCTGTTCGATGCCGTCTTCGACCTGCACCTCGACGGTCGCGACTGTGCGCGCTGCAAGGTGCCGATCCGGCGGGACGTCTCGGGACACGGCGTGACGCTGCACAACTACTACGCCGACGGTCCGTTGCTGAGCGCGTTCTGCCGTTCGGCGGGGCTGGCGGTGCTGGACGATGGACCCGTCCTCGACATCCCCGCCGACGTGCAGGCGCGGATCGCCGGACGGGTGCCGGAGGAGCCGTATGTGGTCGTGCACGCGCGGGCGAACCAGACGGGTCGGGAGTGGAACGATGCCGCTTGGGACGAGCTGACCACCGGTCTGCACGCGCGCACGGGCATGCCGATCGTCGAGGTGGGCCTGGACCCGGTGCTGGCCGCCGGTGGCGTCGATCGTAGTCGCTTGTGCGGCAGCCTGTCCCTCCTGGAGACGGCCGAGGTGATCCGGCGCGCCACGCTGTTCGTCGGGATCGATTCGGGTCCCGCCCACCTGGCCAACGCCGTGGGGACGCCCGGCGTGGTGCTGCTGGGCCACTACAGTCGCTACGAGCGCTACGTGCCGTACACCGGGCCGTACGCCACGGGCGAGGGGGCGACGCTCGTGCACTGGCCGGGACCGGTGCGCGAGCTACCGGTCAGGGAGGCGGCCGAGGCCGTGCTGGAGCGGCTGGAGCGGGTCGCCGCGGGGAGGACGGGGTGAGCGGCCCGGTGGATCCGACCGTCACGGTCGTCATTCCCACCTACGGGCATGCCCATACGGTGGAGGAGACGCTCGAGTCCGTCTTCCGGCAGCGCTTCCGCGACTACGAGATCGTGGTCGTGGACGACGGCTCGCCGGACGACACGGCCGCCGTCCTCGCCCCGTTCGTCCGGTCGGGACGCATCCGCTACCTGCACCAGTCGAACCAGGGACAGGGTGCCGCGCGCAATCGCGGTCTGGCCGAGGCGCGGGGCCGCTACGTGGCGTTCCTGGACGACGACGACCTGTGGCAGGACGATTCGCTCGCCTGGCAGGTGGAGGCGCTCGACGCCCACGACGAGGCGGTGCTCGCCTACGGCGACCATCGCACGTTGCGTCCGGACGGCGAGCTGCAGACGGCGGATCGGATCGTGCGGCCGTCCGGTCGCGTCTACGAGGCCTTCCGGCGCCGCAACTGGATGGTCTCGCCCGGTCAGGCCCTGATGCGCCGGAGCGCGCTCGGGCAGGTGGGCGGCTTCGACCCGACGGTCTGGGGATCCGACGACTGGGACCTCTACATCCGGCTGGCCCGGGTGGGCGAGTTCATCTACCGCAAGCGACCGGTCCTGGTCTATCGCGACCACCCCGCCGCCGCCTCGCGTCGTGCGCTGCTCCACGTCCGCAACCACCTGGAGGTGGTCCGCCGCCACATCGGCTGGAACCTGCCTCTGCTGGTGCGGCACCAGTGGGCGGCCGGCGGCTACTTCGTGCCCCGGCTCCTGCGCTACGCGCGGGAGCAACGCGCGGCGGGGGCGCTGGAGGAGGCGCGTACGGCGGCCCTCTACGCGCTCGCGTTCCGTCCCACGCTGGTCTTCCGCCCCTCGTTCCTCGCGGAGCTGGCCGGCGCCGAGCGGGAGGCCGCATGACGCGGGTCGGGGGTGTCCACGGGGACCGCGAATCCGGCCCGGGCCAGCGCGTCCCAGTCGCGGTCCAGGAAGCGGCGGTGCACACCGTAGAGAACGGGAAGGGTGCCGGGTGTGACGCCTTCGTCGCCGGGCAGCCACACCGGATGCGCCCGATCGAGCAGGTCGAGCACGGCCTGGACCACCGAATATGCGGATACGCTGCGCAGGCAGTAGAGCGGATCACACGACCAGAGCTTGCAGGGGGCGCAGGGCACCTCCGCGCGCAGGGCCACCGCAGGTGCCAGGCCCCCCGGGTGCGGACCCCACAGGTCGGCGTTCTCGGGGCCGAGGACGGCGACGAGGGGCGCACCCACGGCGCGCGCCAGGTGCAACACGCCGGTGTCGTTGCTGACGACGGCGCCGGCGCTCGCCAGCACGTGCGTCAGCCCGTCCAGGTCGGTCGCACCCGCCCGGTTGTCGGCACGCGCGCGCAGGTCGACGGTCAGCGCCTCCAGGACGCGCTCGACCAGCGGCGCCTCGTCCGGCGCGCCGGTGAAGACGAACCGCAGCTCCGGGCAGGTGTGGCCCAGGGCTTCGACCAGCTCCACGAACCGCTCGGCGGGCCAGCGGCGCGATGGCTTCTGCGCCCCGACGTGCAGGACGAGGAACCGTCGGTCGTCCATACCGACGGGCACCGGAAGCGTGGGGATGCGCGCGCTGCCGACCGCCTCCTCCCCCTCTCCCAACAGCAGGAGTTGGTTCTCCGCCTGGTGGCGGCCGGGGTCCACGGGAACGCGCCGCGTGAGGTGTCGGTGCTGGGGCGTCCCGTCGTCGAGGCCCCAGCGCTGCACGGCCCCGACCCAGAGCGCCTCCCGCACGAAGCCGGTGCCGTAGCCCGTGAGGGAGAGGTCCCACCCGCGCCGCCACAGACCGAGCAGATGGCGGGCCCGGCCTCCGCTGCCCGCGCCCAGCGCGACGACCTCGTCGACCAGACCGAGATCACGCAGCACGTCGGCGAGCGCGACGGAGCCGCTCGGCGTGCCCAGGTCCACCCGCGCAGCCGGATAGCGTCGCCGGAGCGCGGCCAGCAGCGGCAGCATCGCCAGCACGTCACCCAGGCGGGCGTGCTGCGCCACCAGGATGGCGCCCACGTCGGGGTGGGGATGCCCGCGCAGCGTGCGCGCCACCCGGCGGCCCAGGTGCAGCAGCGCTCCGGCGGCCCGGGCCACGTGGAAGATCGCGTCACCACGCGCTCCCCAGCGGGCCTGGGGCTCGCCCGGCAGCGCCGCGGGAGTGCGGGACGCGACCGGTGCTCCGCGGTGCGGGGAGAGGCGCGCCGGTGGACGGCGGCTCGCGAGCGCCCGCAGGTGGTCCTCGAGGGCGTCGACGCGGTCGTCCCAGCCGTTGGCGCGCGCCAACGCGATGCGCTCCCGCCGGTCCTGCTCGGAAGAGGCGAGCGCACGGTCCACGGCGGCGACGAAGGCGTCGGTCCCGTCCGTAGCGATCTCGATCGCGTGTCGACACCACTGCAGCCCGTCCAGATCCGTGGCCACCACGGGTCGGCCCGTGGCGAGGTACTCGAAGACCTTGAGCGGATTGCACGAACGGGTCAGCTCGGTGCGCCGGTACGGAACCAGGCAGACGTCGAAGCGCTGCAGCACGGACGGCAGGTCGGCGTAGTCGCGGTAGCCGAGCAGGTGCACGTTGGGCAGTCCGCCGAGCGTGGCGACGTCGACGCCGGGCTTCACGCGGCCGGCCAGGAGGACAGTCCAGTCCGGTCGCGCCCGCGCCACCGCAGCGACCAGCTCCTGGTCCAGTCGCTCGTCCACCTGGCCCACGAAGCCCAGCACCGGGCCCTGCGTCGGCGGCAGGTCCGCCAGCGGAGGCGCGGCGGCGAGCGCGTCGGGCGCGAAGTGCTCCACGTCCGCCCCGTTGGGCAGGTAGTAGGCGCGCGGCTGGACGGTGAGGAAGCGACGGTGCAGACGCTCGGAGACCGCCAGCGCCACGTCCGCGGCGCGCAGCATCCGGTCCTCGGCGGCGCGCACCGCCCGCCGCTCGTCCGCGCTGCGCTCCCCGAAAGCGGTCATCTCGTCCACGGCGTAGTACAGCAGCCCGCGGGGACGCACCGCCGGCACCAGGTCGAGCGCGGGGGGGCGCAGCGCGAGCGCGACGCCTCCCGTGAAGCCCAGCGCGCTCGCGACCCGCGCCAGGGCCCGCGGCCGATGACGCTGGTTCAAGCGCCATCCGAGGCCGCGGACGGGCGCATAGCGGTAGACGAGGAGCTCGCCGGGGCCCTCCCGGGTCAGCCCGGCGTGGCTGCGCTCCGGTCGGAGGGCCGCCCAGGCGGAGGTGGACGCACCCGCTGCGCCTGCCCATTCGGGATCGACGTAGAGCACGCGATGTCCACGCGCCGCGAGCCGCGAGAGCAACTGCTGCTTTCCTGTCCAGCAGTAGTCCCAGTTCTGCTGGCCGAAGCACACGACGGAGAGGCGCGTGGTGTCCACCCGGCAAACTAACGGCGCTCCCGCGGCGTCCGGAATGGGCCCGCCGCGCCTCGTGATGGCGGCCTTCGTGCTCGATGTCGCGTTGGCGCTGCTCTACCTGGGCTTGGCGTTGGGCGCCCTGGACGGACCCGTCGAGGCCCGCGTGCTCCTCGACATGGACGCGGAGGCGAACATCCCGGCGTGGTGGGCCGCATCCCAGCTCCTGCTCGCCGCGGTCACGCTGCTTCTCGCGGGCTCACTGCACCCACGGGGGGCGCGCTGGGTGGCCGTGCTGCTCGCGCTCGCGCTGGGCTTCCTGTCCCTGGACGAGGCCGCGCAGATCCACGAAGGCCTGGAACGATCCGTCGCCGCTGCCGGCTTCGTGGCGGCCGATCTGGGACTGACCCGCACGGCCCTGTGGGTGGCCGCGGCTGCGTTGGGGGTCGGCGTCCTGCTGTTCCACATCGTCCGCTCCGGCGTGCTGCGGGGGCGGTCCGCGGTCCTCTACGTGCTGGGCTTCGGCGTGCTGTTCGGCGCGGCGGGCGGGGTGGAGTGGTTGGGCGTGCGTGTCCACGGCAGCGCTCTCGGAGGATCCCCGCGCTGGATCGCGGCAGAGGAGGGTGGAGAGCTCGTCGGCGGGACGCTGCTGTGGTGGGCGGGGCTCGAGGATCTCAGGGCGCGCCTGCGAGCGCGCGGCATGGAGGTGGCATGGCTGGCGTGATCGCGGAGCAGGAGGCTCGAACCCTGCGCGAGGAGCTACGCAGGCGCGGCGAGCGGCTCGTGTTCACCAACGGATGCTTCGACTTGCTGCACGCGGGTCATGTGGACACGCTGGCACGCGCGCGTGCCCTGGGAGATCGTCTTCTCGTGGCGGTGAACTCGGACGCATCGGTGCGTCGCCTCAAGGGTCCGACGCGCCCGCTGGTGCCCGCGCGGGAGCGCGCCGAGGTGCTGGCCGCGCTCGAATCCGTCGACTGGACCCTGGTGTTCGACGAGGATACGCCGCTGCGTCTGATCGAGACCCTGGAGCCCGACGTGCTGGTGAAAGGCGGAGACTGGCCGGTCGAGCGCATCGTGGGTCGGGACGCGGTCGAGCGCGCCGGTGGCTCCGTGGTCTCCCTGCCCGGCGCGCGCCCCGACCTGTCCACGTCCGACCTGGTGGAGCGCATCCGCAACGGGACGCCCGCCGCGCAGGAAGGCTCCGCGGAACGGTCGGGCAGGAACGCCTTCCACGCCACCGTGGACGAGAGCCTGGCCACGTTGGCGCGGACCCGGACGGAGCTGCAGGAAGCGGTGGCGCGCGCCGCCGAGCTGTGGATCCGCACGTTGCGCGCAGGCGGGCGCATCCTCTTCTGCGGGAACGGGGGGAGCGCCGCCGACGCGCAGCACCTCGCCGCCGAGCTGACGGGTCGCTTCGAGCGCGAGCGGGCACCGCTGCCCGGGCTGGCGCTCACCACGGACACGTCCGCGCTCACCGCCGTCGGGAACGACTACGGATTCGCGGACGTGTTCGCCCGCCAGGTGCGGGCGCTCGGGCGGCCGGGCGATACGCTGGTGGCCCTCAGCACCAGCGGCCGCTCCGACAACGTCGTGCGGGCCGTGGAGGAGGCGCGCCGCCGCGGCGTGCGCACGGTGGGCCTGCTGGGGCGCGACGGAGGGGTGCTCGCGGAACGGGTGGATGTCGCGCTGGTGGTACCGTCCGACCGCACCGCGCGCATCCAGGAGGTGCACATCCTGATCGGCCACCACCTGTGCGGGCAGGTGGATGAAGCCTGGGAGGCGACGTGGTGAGCGACATCGTGGACCGGTTGGCCTCGTCGTCGGTGGTCGTGGTGGGTGACGTCATGTGGGACGAACAGATCTGGGGGCACGCCAGCCGGATCTCGCCGGAGGCGCCCGTGCCGGTCGTGGAGGTCGAACGCGTGAGCGGCACGCCGGGTGGGGCCGCCAACGTGGCCGTCAACGCGCGCGCGCTGGGCGCGCGGGTCGCGGTGGTGGGGTTGGTGGGCGAGGACGGGGCGGGGGAGGCGCTGCGCGCGGGCCTGCAAGCCAGCGGTCTGGACACCGGGGGGCTCCTGGTGGACGGCGGGCGCCCCACGACGCGCAAGTCGCGTGTGCTGGCCCGCGGCCAGCAGGTGGTGCGCATCGACCGGGAGATGCGGGCGCCCATCTCCGACGCCCAGGGCTGTGCGCTGCTGGAGGCCCTCGACGAGCCGCTCCGGCACGCGGGGGTGGTGGTGGTCTCCGACTACGCGAAAGGAGTGGTGCAGGGGCGGTTGGTGCGCGGCATCGTGGAACGCGCCCGGGCCCGAGGCATCCCGGTGCTCGTCGACCCCAAGGGGCTGGACTTCGCGAAGTACGAGGGTGTGGACCTGATCACGCCCAACCAGCAGGAGGCCTCCGGTGCGGCCGCCATCGAGATCACCGACCGGGCGTCGCTCGAACGGGCGGCGCTGCGCCTGCGTGAGCTCACGCAGGCGCGTGCGCTCCTGATCACGCGCGGCGGGGAGGGCATGGCGCTGTTCGAGGACGGGCCGCCCACCTACCTCCCGGCCGCGACCCGGCAGGTGTACGACGTCACCGGCGCGGGGGATACCGCCGTGGCCACGCTGGCGCTGGCGCTGGCGGCGGGCGTGGCGCTGGCGGACGCGGCGCGGCTCGCCAACCGGGCGGCCGGCATCGTGGTGGAGAAGGTGGGGACGGCCAGCGTATCCGCTGCCGAGCTCCGCGACGTGCTGGCGCGCGCATGAGCGGTCCCGACGGGGCCTGGGGCGTCTTCCTGGACCGGGACGGCACGCTCATCGAGGACACCGGCTATCCGCGCCGGCCGCAGGACGTGCGCCTGCTGCCCGGCGCCGTGGACGCCTTGCGGGCGTTCCGGGCCCTCGGCGCGCGCCTCGTCGTGGTCTCCAACCAGTCGGGCGTGGGGCGGGGTTGGATCACCCCGCAGGAGATGGAGGCCGTCGACGACCGCTTCCGGGCCCTGCTGGCGGACGAGGGCATCACGCTCGACGCGGTCCACTATTGCACGGACGCGCCGGACCGGGCCACCGGCCGCCGCAAGCCCGGCCCCGGCATGCTCCTGGAAGCCCTGGCGGCGCTCGTGCTGGAGCCCGGCCGTTCGGTCATGATCGGCGACAAGGAAACGGATGTGCAGGCCGGGCGGGCCGCCGGCCTGGCCACCGTGCTCCTGGCTCCGTCCGGCCCCGCGCCGGGGGCCACCGAGGCCGACCAGGTGGCGACGTCCTGGCCCGCGGCGGTCGCCTGGGTGCGTCGGCGCACCGGGCACCCGGGAACCGGGTCCGGGTAGTACGCAGCGCCCCGGATCGAGCCGGGGGGCTTCGCGACTCGAGGGACCCACGATGCAGAGAACCAAGGTCTTCGGCCTGATGGCGGTCATGACGGCGATGTTCGTCGTCGTCGGGGGCGTGTTCGGCGGTCGGGGTGGGGCGCTGACGTTCTTCCTCTTCGCCGCGGTCATGAACTTCGGCATGTACTGGTTCAGCGACCGCATGGTGCTCCGGATGTACCGGGCCCGTACGGTGGGCCCCGAGGACGCACCCGAGCTGTACGCGATGGTGGACCGTCTGCGGCAGCGCGCCAGCCTGCCCATGCCGACGCTGGCCATCGCGCCGCAACAGCAGCCCAATGCGTTCGCCACCGGCCGCAATCCGGAGCACGCCGTGGTCTGCTGCACCACCGGCCTGCTGGAGCTGATGAGCGAGCCCGAGATCGAGGGGGTGCTGGCGCACGAGCTGGCGCACATCAAGCACCGGCACATGCTGACCGGGACGGTGGCGGCCACGATGTCCGGGGCCATCGCGTCCCTGGCGCGCTGGGGCTTCCTCCTGTCGCGCGGGGACGACCGCAACCCCGTCGTGGGCATCGCCATGATGATCATCGCGCCCATCGCGGCGTTCATCATCCAGATGGCCATCAGCCGCCAGAACGAATTCCAGGCCGACCGTACGGCGGCCGAGATCGTCGGGCGCCCGGACGGCCTCATGCAGGCCCTGGAGCGGCTCGACATGGCGTCCCGGCGCATCCCCATGGACGTCAACCCCGCGGCGGCGCAGCTCGCCATCGTGAACCCTCTCGCGGGCGTGCGCGGAGGCGGCTTCATGAAGCTGTTCAGCACGCACCCGCCCACCGCCGAGCGCATCGCCGCGCTGCGGGCGCTGCGGTAGGAGGGCCCGACGCTGCCGGTTTCGATCGATCCTCGCGAGCACCTCGTGGTCCGGGGTGCTCGCGAGCACAACCTCCAGGACATCGACGTCTGCCTTCCCCGGAACCGACTGGTCGTCATCACCGGCCTGTCGGGCTCGGGGAAGTCGTCGTTGGCCTTCGACACCATCTACGCCGAAGGCCAGCGGCGGTACGTCGAGTCCCTCTCCGCCTACGCCCGTCAGTTCCTCGGGCTCATGGAGAAGCCCGACGTCGACACGATCGAAGGGCTGTCGCCGGCCATCTCCATCGAGCAGAAGACGGTCAGCCGCAACCCGCGCTCGACGGTCGGGACCGTCACGGAGATCTACGACTACCTGCGCCTGCTCTTCGCCCGGGTGGGCACGCCGCACTGTCCGACGTGTGGCGCGCCGGTGGAGCGTCAGTCCGCGACGCAGATCGTCGGGCGCCTGCTGGAGCTGGGCGACGGCACCAAGATCGAGATCCTCGCTCCGCTGGTGCGCGGTCGGAAGGGCGCGTTCCGCGATCTCTTCGAGAAGGCGCGCAAGGAGGGGTTCGTGCGGGCGCGGGTGGACGGGACCGTCCATGATCTGACGGATCCACCCACGCTCAACCGCTACGAGAACCACGAGATCGCCATCGTCGTGGATCGGCTGGTCCTGAAGCAGGAGGAGCGGGACCGCCTCGCCGATTCCGTCGAAACGGCGCTCAAGGCCGCCGAGGGCGTCGTGGAGGTGACGGAGCACAAGGGCAAGACCCCGGTGCGCCACCTGTTCTCCGAGCACTATGCCTGTGTGGAATGCGGGACGGACCTGCCCGAGCTGGAGCCCCGCCAGTTCTCCTTCAACTCGCCGTTCGGCGCCTGTCCCGACTGCGGCGGATTGGGCACACGCAAGGAGGTCAACCCCGAGCTGCTGCTCGCGGACCCCTCCGTGTCCCTGCTGGAAGGCGTCGTCCTGCCCTGGGGAGAGCCCACCGGCAACCTGCGCCATTCGCTGATCCCCGGGCTCGCCGCGGCCTACGAGTTCGACGCCAACGATCCCTGGTCCAGCCTCTCGCGCGAAGCGCAGAAGGCGATCCTGCAGGGTTCGGGCAAGATGAAGATCCGCTTCCCCTACCGTGCGGGCAGCAACAAGGGGCACTACGAGGATCGCTGGGAGGGCGTCGTCGCCAGCGTCGAGCGTCGGTACGCCGAGACCAAGTCGGATCAGGTCCGGGCGCAGCTCGAGGAGTACATGTCCACCCTGCCGTGCACGGCGTGCGGCGGCAGCCGGCTGCGGCCCGAGTCGCTCGCCGTGCGCATCGGCGGTCGCTCCATCTGGGACGTGGTGGACGCCCCCATCGACGAGGTGCTCGACTTCGCCACGCGCTTGCGTGTCCAGGGCGAGCGGGCCTCACGCAAGGCCGTGGACATGCGTCCGCTGCCGCAGGAGATCGCGGGCCCCATCCTCAAGGAGGTACGCGAGCGCCTGGGCTTCCTCACCGACGTGGGGCTGGGCTACCTGACGCTCTCGCGCTCGGCGGAGTCGCTGTCCGGCGGGGAAGGGCAGCGCATCCGCCTCGCCACCCAGATCGGGAGCCGCCTTGTCGGCGTGCTGTACATCCTGGACGAGCCGTCCATCGGTCTGCACCAGCGCGACAACGCGCGCCTGCTCGGCACGCTGGAGCGCCTGCGCGAGCTCGGCAACACCGTGATCGTGGTCGAGCACGACGAGGATACCATCCGGGCCGCCGACCACATCGTGGACCTGGGACCGGGAGCGGGCCGGGCCGGCGGGCGCGTGGTGGTGGAGGGGACCCTGCAGGACGTGATGGCGAGCGACGCTTCGCTGACCGGCGCCTACCTCTCCGGCCGGCGCGCCATCCCGGTGCCGGAGCAGCGGCGCGACGCCGGCGAGCAGGGGTGGCTCGTCGTGCGCAACGCCCGCGAGCACAACCTGAAGGACCTCGACGTCCGCATCCCGCTGGGGTGCTTCGTGGCGGTGACCGGGGTCAGCGGCTCGGGGAAGTCCACGCTGGTCAACGAGACCCTGTATCGGGCCCTGGCCCGGCGACTCTACCGCTCCAAGGCCCTGCCCGGCGCGCACGACGGCATCGAAGGGCTCGAGCGCGTGGACAAGGTCATCGAGGTGGACCAGTCCCCGATCGGACGTACGCCGCGCTCCAACCCGGCCACGTACACGGGGCTGTTCACGCCCATCCGGGATCTGTTCGCCAGCCTGCCCGAATCCCAGATGCGCGGCTATTCCGCCGGCCGCTTCTCCTTCAACGTGAAGGGGGGGCGCTGCGAGGCCTGCGCCGGCGACGGCCTGGTCAAGATCGAGATGCACTTCCTGCCCGACGTGTACGTCCCGTGCGACGTGTGCCGCGGGCGGCGCTACAACCGCGAGACGCTGGACGTCTTCTACAAGGGCAAGAACATCGCCGACGTCCTCGACATGACCGTCGAAGAGGCAGTGGAGTTCTTCGATGCGGTGCCGCGGATCCGCGAGAAGCTCTCCACGCTCGCCGACGTGGGATTGGGCTACGTCCACCTGGGTCAATCGGCCACGACGCTGTCGGGCGGGGAGGCCCAGCGGGTCAAGCTGGCGACCGAGCTGAGCAAGCGCGCCACCGGGAGCACCGTCTACATCCTGGACGAGCCCACGACCGGCTTGCACTTCGAGGACGTGCGCGTCCTGCTGGAGGTCCTGCATCGCCTGGTGGACCTCGGCAACACGGTCGTGGTCATCGAGCACAACCTGGACGTCATCAAGACGGCCGACTGGATCCTGGACCTGGGTCCGGAGGGCGGTGCCGGAGGGGGCCGTCTCGTGGCCGAGGGCACGCCCGAGACGGTGGCCGGCCGCTCCCGCTCCCACACCGGGCAGTTCCTGGTTCCGCTGCTGGAGGGGGCCGGCGCGGTCTGAGGGCCCCGCGGCCGGGCGCGTCGCCGACCGCCCCGCCGCCGCCTCGCGTGGCACGACGGGCGGAATTACCTTCCGGAGCCAAACCCGTGCGAAACCGACGCTTCCGGCCTTCCGTACGGAGGTGCGCGGTGCGGTCGGCCCCCGGGGCGGTCGCGCCCCGGTGAACAGGACGGCCCCCGGGGCCGTAGCAACGAAACCCAGTGCTCGGCGGCGCGGCCCCGCCGCGACCGGTGGCCGCGCGCCGCCGGAGCCCGAGCCTTGCCCGAGACGGAACCATGGTGAGCCGAGACGATCTCGAGAGCTTCCTGATCCGCATGGACGTGGATTACACGGAAGTCGCCGAGGGCATGTTCGTGGTACGGAGCCGCGAAGGTGGCCCCACGGTGGTCCTCCACCACTCCCCCCCGCTCCTGGTGGCGCGCCTCAAGGTCATGACGCTGCCGGAGAAGAACGGCCTGTCGGACCTGTATCGCATGCTGCTGGAGCTGAACGCCACCGACATCGTGCACGGGGCCTACGGGATCGAGGAGAACGAACTCATCCTGTCGCACACGCTGGAGCTCGAGACGCTCGACTACCACGAGCTCCAGGCTTCGCTGGAGAGCCTGCAGCTGGCCGCCTCCGGACATCTGGACCGCATTCGTTCCTTCGCGTCCGCGGGCGTGGAAGGCTGAGGATCTATGGGAATCCTGCAGAAGATCTCGACCGTCTTCAAATCGAACATCAACGACCTCATCGCCCGGGCCGAAAACCCGGAGAAGATGCTGAACCAGATCATCCTCGACATGAGGGATCAGCTGGCGAAAGCAAAGCGTGAGGTCGCGGCCGCCATCGCCGACGAGCGCAAGCTGCGCCAGCAGCTCGACGACGAGGTGAAGCAGGCGCGCGAGTGGGAGCACCGCGCCATGCTCGCGGTCAAGGAGAACCGGGACGACCTGGCCAAGCAGGCCCTGATGCGGCAGCAGGAGCATGCGGGCCGCGCCGCCACGCTGGAGCAGACCTGGGCCGCCCAGTCCGCCGAGACCGAGAAGCTCAAGAACTCGTTGCGGCAGCTCAACGACAAGATCGAAGAGGCCAAGCGCAAGCGGAACCTCCTCATCGCCAAGCAGAAGCGCGCCCAGGCCCAGAAGCGCATCCACGAGACCATGGCGGGCCTGTCGGACACCTCCGCCTTCGAGGCCTTCAATCGCATGGCCGAGAAGATCGAGGAGCAGGAGCGTCAGAGCCTGGCCTCGGCCGAGGTGACCGAAGCCCTCCAGGGCGACACGCTCGAGGACGAGTTCGTGCGCCTGGAGGCGGGCAGCGGCGGTGCGGACGTGGAAGGCCGCCTGTTGGCGCTCAAGCAGCAGATGGGCCTGCTCGGCAGCGGCTCGGGCGAGCCGCCCCGGCAGCTCTCCGCGGGCGAGGGTGACGCGGACGAAGCCGCCGCCTCCGACGAGGAGGACGACGAGAACGCGCCGGTGTCCGCGGACGCGAATCATGTGGTCCGCGACGCCGAGCTGCTGGAGGAGTTCGAGCGGCTGGAGCGCAAGGGCCTCAACTGATCCGGTACGCCCGCCAGGGCGGCCCGGGCGTGCCACGGCCCCGATCCGAACGGGGGTGGCGGCGCGTGCGTGAATCGACGAGCGTGGAGTGGGTGGGGCCGTCCGGCTCCACCCGCTTTCCGTTCCTGCGGGGGGAGGGAGTCGCGTGAGCGTGGTCTATCTGAATGGGGAGTACGTGCCCGCGTCCGAGGCGACCATCCCGGTCGGCGACCGCGGGTTCCTGTTCGCGGACGGCATCTATGAGGTCGCGGCCGCCTACGAGGGGCGCTGGCTCCGCCTGGACGCGCACGTGGCCCGCATGCGCGCCGGCCTGCAGGCCTTGTCCATCGACTTCGACCCGGACGCGCTCGTCCCGGTGCACGACGAGCTGCTCGAGCGCAACGGCCTCTCCACGGCACCCGCTGCGATCGTCTACGTGCAGGTCACGCGCGGCGTGGCGCCCCGCAGCCACGCGTTTCCCGACCCCGCGGTGCCCCCGACCGTCTACGCCTTCGCCAAGGAGTACCGCCGCCCCGAAGCCACGCGCTGGGCGCGGGGCTTCCGCGCCATCACGGTGCCGGACCCACGCTGGGCCCGCTGCGACATCAAGTCGATCGCGCTGCTCCCCAACGTGCTTGCGCAGCAGGCCGCCGTCGAAGCCGGCGTCGAGGACGCGATCTTCGTCAAGGACGGCGTGGCCATCGAAGGCGCGCACAACAACCTCTTCGCCGTGGTGGACGGGACGGTCGTGACCTACCCGAAGTCCAACTACATCCTGCCCGGGATCACGCGCGACCTGGTGATCGAGCTCGCCCACGAGGTGGGGATCCCGCTGCAGGAGCGGCCGCTCCGCCTGGAGGAGCTCTTCCGCGCGGACGAGGTGTTCACCACCGGCACCACCACCGAGGTGAGGCCGCTGGTGGAGGTGGATGGACGGCCGGTGGGGACCGGCGCGGTGGGGCCGGTGGCGCGTCGGCTGCACGAGGCCTTCTGCGCGGCAGTGGGGGCCCTGACACCGAGCGCGACCGGCGCCCGATGAAGCGCCGCCGCGGAGCCGGAGTCGCGCGTTCCAGCGCGACCCTGCTCCTCGGGACCACGCTCCTGGCGGCCGGGTGTGCCGTGCTCGGCGATCCGGACCCGCCGCGCGGGGTCGTGCCCTGTTGTGCGGGGGGGAGCGGCGAGCTGTCGCTCACCTATCTGGGGGTGGGCGGCTGGCTCATCGAGTGGCGGGGCAGCCGCATCCTGACCGCTCCGTTCTACACGAATCCGTCCTCCACACGCGTGGCCTTCGGGCAGATCACCTCCGACACGGCCCTGGTCGAGCGCCTTCTGCCGCCCGTGGAGGACGTCGAGGCCATCCTGGTGGGACACGCCCACTACGACCACCTGATGGACGTCCCGTACATCGCGCGGCAGCGCGCCCCCAGGGCCACGGTGTACGGGAGCGCCACCACACGGAACCTCCTGGCGGCCGTGCTGGACACGGCCCGCGTGAGCGCGCTGAACCCCGTGGCGGGCACGCCCGAGCGTCCCGGCCGGTGGATCCCCCTCGCGAACGGCCGGATGCGCATGATGGCCATCGAGACGCGTCACGCTCCACACTTCCCCATGGTGGAGCTCTTCGAGGGCACCGTCGATACGGCCCTGACGACGTTGCCCCCCCGGGCCGACGGGTGGAAGGGGGGTGTGGCCTATGCGTTCCTCCTCGACTTCCTGGACGCAGAGGGCCGCGTGGCGCACCGCATCCACTACCAGGATCTGGCCAGCACCGAGCCGTGGGGGCTGGTGCCGCCCCTCCCTCCGGAGGATCGGGCTCCGGTGGACGCGATCATCGTGTGCCCTCCCAGCTTCGACCACGTGGAGCGCTATCCGGAGGCGATCGTCGAGAACACGCGCCCCGAGCACGTCTTCCTGGGGCACTGGGAGGATTTCTTCGATCCTCCGACCCCGGAACCGCGCTCCGTGCCCCTCACCGACCTCGGCGCGTTCATCCGACGTCTGGAGGCGGTGTTGCCGCCCGGGTCCACCTGGACCCGGCCGCTGCCCGGGGAGCGGTTCGACCTGGGGGGATGAGGGACCGAGCGGTCACGCGCGTCGTGTGGGCGCGGAACGCGCTCGGTGCGCACGTTCCGCGGCGACCCGCTAGCATACGGGATGGAACCCCACGGACCCCTCGCGATCGGTCTGGGGCTGGCGGCGGTGCTCGTGCTGGTCCTGGCCAACGCCTACTTCGTGGCCGCGGAGTTCGCCCTCGTCGGTGCCCGCCGTACGCGCCTGGAAGCGCGCGCGGCCGCGGGCGACGCCAAGGCGCGACTGGCGGTGCGCGCGCTGGAGTCGCTCGACCGCTACATCTCCGCGACGCAGCTCGGCATCACGCTGGCGTCGCTGGGCCTGGGCTGGATCGGCGAGCCGGCGCTCGCGGGCCTGATCGAGAGCAGCTTTGCCGTGCTGGGCGAGTCGCTCGGCAGCCTGGCCAGCCACTCCGTGGCGGTGGGCATCGCGTTCGCGATCATCACGATCCTGCACATCGTGCTCGGTGAGCTCATGCCCAAGGCGGTCGCGCTCCTGCACCCCGAGTCGCTCTCCGCCTGGTTGATCGGACCGTTGATGGCCTTCACGTGGGTCATGGCGCTTCCCATCAAGATCCTCAACGGGTCTGCGAACGGGTTGCTGCGCCTGCTCGGCATCCGACCCCCGGAGGCCCACGAGCGCCTGCACTCGGCGGAGGAGATCCGCATGCTGATCGAGCAGGGGGAGCAGGGCGGGGCCATCGCGGAGGAGCAGGCGCGCCTGATGGAGGGCGTGTTCGACTTCGGCGCCGGGCTGGCGTCCGACGTCATGACGCCGCGCGCCCGCATGATCGTGGTCCCGTCCTCCTGGACCGTGGGCGAGGCCGCGGCTCGCGTCGGCGAGGTGGGACGCTCCCGCTACCCGGTGCAGGGGGACGGCCCGGACGACATCGTGGGCGTGCTGCACGCCAAGGCCATCCTGGCCGCCCTGCGGGAAGACCCGGCCCGTCCCGTGACCGCGCTGATGGATGCGCCGCTGTTCGTCCCGGAGACCCGGCGCATCCGCGACGTGCTCGCGGACATGCGCGCCGGCCCCAGCCACATGGCGATCGTCCTGGACGAGTTCGGCGGGACGGCGGGCCTGGTCACGATGGAGGACCTGCTGGAGGAGATCGTGGGCCCGATCGCGGACGAGTACGATCCCGACCTGGAGCGCGAGGAGGGGCCGTCGGCGGACCTCGACGGTACGACACCGCTGGAGACCCTCCCGTGGGTACCCGACGACACCCTGTCCGCCACCTACCAGACGCTGGGCGGCTACCTCTTCGGCGCCCTGGGCCGGGTGCCGCGGCTCGGAGACCGGGTGCGGGTAGGACCGCGCGTGGTCGAGGTCACCGACGTGCACGGCCCCCGCATACGGGCGGTGCGCGTGGTGGAGCCCGCCCGGGGCCCGGATCAGGGGTAGATCAGATAGCGCTGCCGGAGCGTCTCGAAGGCCGCGCGTTCCGCGGCCCACGTGGCGGTGACCGCGGCGAGCCCCTGCTCCTGCTCGATGCCCCTGCGCAGCGCGTCGGTCCCGGCCAGCCGGTCGAAGTGGCCCTCGCGCCAGTCCCAGCGATCTCCGGCCATGCGCCGGCTCTCGATCAGCAACGCCACCGCGGTCTGCACGGGGTCGTAGCCCGGTCCGGTCACCGTGAGGCGCACGCCGTGCACGGTCTCGTCGCCGTACATCCCGTCCCCCGGCTGGCGGGGCGTGAACGAGACCGGCTCGAAGCCCACGCCCTGGAGGTCGTACTCCCGCATGCGGCGGATGAGCTCGGCCCCGTCCAGCCAGGGAGCCCCGATCTGCTGGAACGCCTGGCCGGTGCCCCGGCCCACGGACACGTTCGTGCCTTCGAACAGACAGGTCCCGGCGTAGTGCAGGGCGCTCTCGAGCGAGGGCATGTTCGGCGACGGCGGGATCCAGGGCAGACCCGTCTGGTCGAACCGCAGCCCCCGGCTCCAGCCGCTGAGCGGGGCGACCGCCAGATCCACCTGCACGCCGAACTCCCCCACCATCATGCGGGCCATCTCGGCCGGGGTCATGCCGTAGCGCATCGGGATGGGGTAGCGGCCCACGAAGGTGCTCCAGGCCGGGTCGAGCACGTTGCCCTGGACCGTCGCGCCGTCGATCGGGTCGGGGCGATCCAGGACCACGAACGGGATGCCGGCCGCTCCGGCCGCCTCCATCGCCAGGGCCATCGTGGAGATATAGGTGTAGTACCGCGTGCCTACGTCCTGGATGTCGTACAGGAGGACGTCGATGCCCTCGAGCATGGCGGGTGTGGGTTGGCGGGTGGAGCCATACAGCGAATGGATGGGCAGGCCGGTGGCCTCGTCCCGCCCGCTCTCCACCAACTCCCCGGCCTCGGCGGCGCCGCGGATGCCGTGCTCGGGCGAGAACAGCGCCACCAGTTCCACCTGCGGGTGCTCGTGCAGACGATCGATGGACGAACGTCCTTCGCGGTCCACGCCCGTGTGATTGGTGAGCAGGGCCACGCGCCGGCCCGCCACCAGGTGGATCGAGTCGGCCAGCAGGGTCTCGATGCCGGGCTGCACGACGGCGGCCGGGGTGGCGACGCCGTCGGCGGCGGACGCGGTGCGATCGCCCTGGGCGCCGCAGCCGGCGGCCGCGAGCACGACCCACAGGCACCGTGCGTGGTACGATTGTGGCATCCGGAGTACGTTCATTAGCTTGCGGGCGATTTACGGGCCCTGGGGCCGCGTGACGGAGCACGTTGCCGGCCGGCCGGTCCCGCGTCAATGCGTGCGCACCCGCACCCCAGCCGGAACCGCAACAGGAGTCCCAGCAGGACGACGATGACGCACGCCTCCGCGCCCGCCCCCCTCCGCGGTTCGATCGCGCTCGCGCGCACCGGCCTCCTGGCCGCGCTGCTCGGACTGTCGCTGGCGGCCTCGCTCGCGGCCCAGACCGAGGCCTCCGCGAGCGATCCCTCCGGCACCGACGAAGCCTATCCGTGGGCCCGGGCCACGCTGGCCGGCATGACGCTGCGGCAGAAGGCGGGCCAGGTGCTGATGCCGCTCGTGGACGGGTCGTTCGCCCCGGCCGGCTCCGACAGCCACACCCGGGTGCTCGACGCCATCGAAGGCGCCGAGGTGGGCGGCATCATCGTCACGGTGGGCTCCCCCACCGAGGTCGCGGTCAAGCTCAACTACCTGCAGGGTCTGTCCCGGCTCCCGCTCCTGGTGGGGGCGGATCTGGAGGAGGGGCCCGGCTTCCGCTTCGACGGCATCGTCCGGGTCCCCGGCGCCTACGAGCTGGGGGGAGCCACGACCTTCCCGTCCCTCATGGCCATCGGGGCCACGGGAGATCCGCAGTATGCCTACCAGGCCGGCCTGGCCACCGGGCGCGAGGCGCTCGCGCTCGGGATCCACATGCCGTTCGCGCCCGTCCTGGACGTCAACAACAACCCCGACAACCCCATCATCAACACCCGCTCGTTCGGGGAGGACCCCCAGCAGGTCGCCGTGATGGGGTCGCTGTTCACACGGGGACTGCAGGAGAGCGGGGCCATCGCCACCGCCAAGCACTTCCCGGGGCACGGGGACACCGACACGGACTCGCACCTCTCCCTGCCGGTCATCCGCGCCACGCGGCAGCGGCTGGACTCGGTGGAGCTGGTGCCGTTCCGCCGCGTGATCGACGAGGGCATCGGGGCCATCATGACCGCGCACATCTCGCTGCCCGAGGTGACCGGGGAGCAGAGGATGCCGGCGACGCTGTCGCCGCGGGTCATCGGGGGTCTGCTCCGGCGGGACCTGGGCTTCCAGGGCCTGGTGGTCACGGACGCGATGAACATGGGTGCGGTCGACCGGGCCTTCGGGCGTGGCGAAGCGGTGGTGCGGGCGCTGCTGGCCGGTGCCGACATCATCCTGATGCCGCCGAGCCCGGAATCGGCCGTCAACGCCATCGTGGCGGCGGTCGAAGGCGGTCGCCTCCCGGTGGCCCGGCTGGACGAGGCCGTCACGCGCATCCTGCAGGCCAAGGAGGCGCTGGGATTGGACGTGCGGCGCACGGCCGACATCGCCAGCGTGCTCTACACGGTGGGGATCCCCGAGCACCGCGCGCTGGCCGACGAGATCGCCGCCCGCTCGCTCACGCTGATCAAGAACGACCGGGTGCTCCCGCTGCGCGGGACCCGGCAGGCCCGGGTCTTCTCGCTCACCTATCGCCGGGAGAGCGACCTGCTGGCGGGGCGCGCCTTCGATCGGGCGTTGCGCTCCACCTATCCCCGGTTGCGCACCGAGAGCGTGGGCCGCGACACCGACGCGTCCGTGTACGCCCGGCTGGCGCGCGAGGTGCGCCAGTACGACCTGGTCGTCATCTCCACGTACGTCGCGGCGGTGTCGTCCTCGAACCAGATCGGGGTGGCGGAGGGGCTGGTGGACATCCTCGAAGGGCTGGTCGACGCCGGAGTTCCGCACGTCGTGGTCTCGTTCGGCAGCCCGTACCTGATCCGCGATTTCCCCGACGTGCGCGCCTTCGTGGCGGCTTGGAGCGGCGCCGCGGCCAGCCAGACGGCCGCAGCCAACGCGCTCTTCGGGCGGCGCGAGTTCACGGGTCGGCTTCCGACCAGCGTGCCGCCCGACTATCCCATCGGACACGGTCTGACCGTGCGCGGCTCCGGAGGAGATCGGTGAAGCGTTCTCCCGTCCCCCGCCTCGCCCTCTTCGTGCTCCTGTCCGGATGCTCCGGAGGCGGGCCGGCCCCGGTGGGGGGAAGCGCTCCCGCGGCGCCGGCCTATCGCCGCGCGGCGGATGCGGCTCCGCCGCTCGTGGACGCGCTGGACTTCGCCGCGGAACGCTGGATCGAACAGACCGCTGCCAGCCTTTCGCTGCGCGAGGAGGCCGGGCAGCTCGTGATCCCCTGGATCCCGGGCGCCTACGCCTCCACGTCCAGCCCGGAGTTCCTGGAGATCGCCGACCAGGTCGAAGGATTGGGACTGGGCGGCGTCTCCATCTCGATCGGATTGCCGCATTCGTACGCGGCCAAGCTGAACGAGCTGCAGCGGCGGGCGCGCGTGCCGCTCCTGGTCACGTCCGACTTCGAGAACGGCGGCCCGGGCATGCGCATCAACCATGTCTACGCCGTGCCCACGCTGCTGCCCCAGGGCGGTGGGACCAGCTTCCCGCCCACCATGGCGTTCGGTGCCATCGGCGACGAGGACGCGGCCTACGAGTATGGTCGCATCACGGCGGTGGAGGCGCGCGCGGTCGGCGTGCACATGATCTTCGCGCCCGTCCTGGACGTGAACTCCAATCCGGACAACCCCATCATCAACACGCGCTCCTTCGGGGAACGCCCGCTGGACGTGGCCCGGCTGGGCGTGGCCTTCATCGAAGGGGCGCGCGCCGGGGGCGCGCTCACGACCGCGAAGCACTTCCCCGGCCACGGGGACACCGAGACCGATTCACACCTGGCCCTACCCGTCGTGACCGCCGACCAGGCGCGCCTGGATCGCTTCGAGCTGGTGCCCTTCCAGGCCGCCATCGACGCGGGCGTGGACGCCGTGATGACGGCGCACGTGGCCGCGCCGGCCATCCTGGGGGAGGATGCGCCGCCCGCGACCCTGTCGCCGTACTTCATGACGCGCCTGCTGCGCGACGAGATGGGCTTCGACGGTGTGCTCTTCACGGACGCGCTGCGGATGGCGGCGATCACCGACGCCTACGGTGCGGGCGAGGCCGCGGTGATGGCGCTGGAGGCGGGCTCCGACGTCATCCTGGCGCCCGTGGACGCCGGGGAGGCCGTCGCGGCCGTGGTGGACGCCGTCGAGTCGGGACGTCTGCCCCGTGCGCGGGTGCAGGCGTCCGTGCGGCGGATCCTGGCGCTCAAGGCGCGGGTGGGCCTGCACGAGCGGCGCTTCGTCGATCTCGAGGCCGTGGACGAGGTCGTGGGCGCGGCGGCGCACGTGCACGAGGCCGAGCGCGACGCCGAGCGAGCGCTCACGCTGGTGGAGGATCCCTTCGGGCTCCTGCCGCTGGATCCGGTCCGCCGGCGCCGCGTGCTGTCCATCACGCAGGCGCGCGCCGCCGATCCGGTGGCCGGGCTCGCGTTCGATGCCGAGCTGCGCCGCTACGGGCTGGATGTGCGCAGCGTACGCGTGGACGAGCAGACCCCGGCGCCACGCTACGCGGAGCTCTCCGCGCTGTCGGACTCGATGGACGTCGTGGTGGTGAGCGCCTACACGCCGCCCGCGGCGGCCGTGGGCTCGGTCGCGGCGCCCCCGGGCTTGAGCGCGCTCGTGGCCGACCTGCGGGGCCGCACGCCCGTCGCGGTCGTCTCGCTGGGCAATCCCTACCTGCGCTCCGCCTTCCCCCACGCGGATGCGTATCTCATCGGGTGGGGCCCGCGCGAGATCCCGCAGCAGGCCGCCGCGCGCGCGCTCGTGGGTGCGGTGCCGATCACCGGGCGCCTGCCCATCGCCCTTCCCCCGGTCGCCCACCTGGGCATGGGGCTGGACCGCGCCGGGACGGGGGTGCGGCCCGTGGTCGACAGCCGGGATCCGCTCGCCGAGGCGGGCGTCCTGCCCGGGCGCGCCCCCGAGGCCCGCCCGCTCACGGCTGCGGCGCGGGGCCGTCAGGACTCCGGCGTGCGCGTCTCGCCGCTCGAGATCGCGGCGGACTCGGTGGACATGTCGGAGGCGGTGCTGGCCGAGCTCGATTCGCTGGTGCTGCGGGCCGTGGCCGACGGCGTGGCTCCCGGCGTCGCGCTGGCCGTGGGCCGGCGCGGTCGACTGGTGCGGCTGCGGGGCTACGGTCGCCTGGACACGGAGCCGCTCTCGGCGCCCGCCGATGCGGCTACGCTCTGGGATCTGGCCTCGTTGACCAAGGTGATCGGCACCACGACGGCCGCCATGCTGCTGGTGGAAGAGGGCAGGCTGGACCTCGACGCGCCGGTGATCCGCTATCTGCCGTCCTGGGCCGACGGCGACCCGCGCAAGCGCGATGTGACCGTGCGCGACCTGCTGTTGCATCGCGCCGGGCTGCCCCCCTTCCGGCAGTGGTACCTGGAGGAGCGGGGCCTGGACGCGTACCGGCGCGTGATCGACGGGCTGGCGCTGGAGCGGGCGCCGCGCGAGGAGACGGTCTACTCGGACATCGGGTTGATGACCGTGGGCTTCATCGTGGAGCACGTGAGCGGCGTGACCCTGGACACGTTCCTCGAGGAGCGAGTGTTCCGACCCCTGGGGATGCTGGACACGGGGTTCCGCCCCGGCCCCGAGCTGCTGGAGCGGATCGCGCCCACCGAGATCGACCGCATCGTGCGCATGCGCAAGGTCCGGGGCGAGGTGCACGACGAGAACGCCTGGGCGATGGGCGGGGTGGCCGGACACGCCGGGCTGTTCTCCTCCGCCCGCGATCTCTCCATCTTCGCGGCCATGATGCTCGCCAACGGCACCGTGCCCGCCTGCCGCCCCGAGCCCGGATCGGGTGTGCCCTGCAACGGGCCCCGCCTGCGGTCGTCGACGCTGCTGAACGCGTCCACCATCCGGCTCTTCACCCTGCGGTCCGAGGGCGGCTCCAGCCGTGCGCTCGGATGGGACACCCCGAGCGGGGGCTCGTCGTCCGCCGGCCAGTACTTCTCGCGGCGCTCCTTCGGGCACACCGGGTTCACGGGCACGTCCATCTGGATGGATCCGGAGCGCGACCTCTTCGTCGTGCTGCTCACGAATCGCGTGAACCCCACGCGCGAGAACCAGACGCACGTCCCCTTCCGGCGCGCCGTCCACGATCTGGCCGCGCGGGCCATCCTGGACGTTCCGGTCGAGCGCCGGGGATCGCCGTAGCGTGCGGCGCCCCCGTCGCGCGTCCGCCCCTTGGCTCCGGGGCGCGCAGTGAGCGAAGCCTTCACCACCCTCGACGTGGGGGTGCTGGCCGCGTACCTCATCGGCGTCACCGTCTGGGGTGCCTGGCTGGGACGCGGTCAGAAGGGAGGGAGCGACTACTTCCTGGGCCGCCGCGAGCTGCCCTGGTTCGCGGTCATGCTGTCGGTGGTGGCCACCGAGACGAGCACGCTCACCTTCCTGTCGATCCCGGGCGTCTCCTATCTGGGCACGCTGACGTTCCTGCAGCTGACGTTCGGCTACTTCCTGGGCCGGGTCGCGGTGAGCCTCGTCTTCCTCCCGGGCTACGCCAGCGGCGACATCACGACCGCCTACGGGATGCTGGAGACCCGCTTCGGGACGGGCGCGCGCCGCTTCACGTCGGCCGTCTTCATGGTGACCCGCCTGTTGGCGGACTCGGTGCGTCTGTTCGCCACCGCCATCCCGCTGGCCATCATCACCGGCTGGCCCTATCCCGTCTCCATCGCCGCCATCGCCCTGCTCACCGTGGTCTACACCTATCTGGGCGGGATCCGGGCCGTCGTGTGGGTGGACGCGCTCCAGATGGGGTTGTACCTGCTGGGCGGCGTGGTGGCGCTGGTTGCCATCGGGAGCGCGGTCGAGGGCGGGTGGGGCACGGTGCTGGCCGACGCCGCGGCTGCGGGCAAGCTGCAGGTCCTCGACTTCTCGTTCACGCTGTCGACGCCGTACACCTTCTGGGCCGGCGTGATCGGCGGCGGGTTCCTGACCATGGCGTCGCATGGCACGGACCAGCTGATCGTGCAGCGGCTGCTGACCTGCCGGGACCTGCGCGCGAGCCAGAAGGCGCTGGTGGGCAGCGGCATCGCCGTCCTCGTGCAGTTCGCGCTGTTCCTGGTCGTGGGCCTCGGCCTGTGGGTGTACTACCGCACGCCGACCGGGCCCCGCGTCTTCGACCGCCCGGACGAGATCTTCGCCCGCTTCATCGTCGAGGGGCTGCCGCCCGGGCTGACCGGCCTGCTCATGGCCGGCGTCTTCGCGGCCGCGATGTCGTCGCTGTCCTCGTCGATCAACTCGCTGGCCTCGGCGTCCGCCTACGACTTCTGGGCCCCCCTGCGGGGCATCACCGACGACGGGCTCCTGCTCCGCGCCGGACGGGCCTTCACGCTGATCTGGTCCGCCCTCCTGGTGGGGGGCGCGGTGCTCTTCATCCCCCTCAGCCGAGGCACCTCGGCCGTCGAGGTGGCACTTGCGGTCGCCTCTCTGGTGTATGGGGGGCTACTCGGCGCATTCCTGTTGGGTGTACGGGGCGTTCGCGCCTCGTCCGCCCAGGTGGCCCTGGCCATGTCGGCCGGAATCGGGGTCGTCACGGCGATCTGGGTGGTGTGGACCGCCCAGGTGGCCTGGCCCTGGTTCGTGCCCATCGGATCCGCCGTGACGTTCACGACAGGTCGTATTCTTGCCCGAACGCGGGGAGCGCAGCCGTAGGGATGGTTATGCCGAACGAGGTGGTGATCGGGATCGATGGAGGCGGCACCCGCACGCGGGTGCTGATCATGGACCGCGAGGGCCGGGAGATCGGTCGGGGGGAGGGTTCGGCCACCCTCGTGGACCCGGAAGCCCCGGGCAAGGCCGCCCTGCTGGTGGACACGATCGTGCGCCGGGTGCTGAACGAGCACCGGGTGCCGCGTCCGGCCGCGGCCCTGTGGGCCGCTCTGGCGGGCGCCGGGCGGGAGGTGACCCGGACCCGCATCCGCTCCGAGCTGGAGGAGATCTCGCGCGACATGGTGCGGCGCGTGGGCGTGGGGACCGATGTCGACGCGGCCATCCACGATGCCTTCGACCATCAGCCCGGCATCGTGCTCATCGCCGGGACCGGGACCATCGTGCACGCACTCTCCCCCGGCGGGGAGCGCATGTCGGTGGGGGGGTGGGGCGCACGGCTTGGAGACGAAGGCTCGGGCTACGCCATCGCCCTGGCGGGTCTCAAGGCCATCCTGCGGGCGCAGGACGGCCGCAGCGAGCCGACCGCGCTGACCGGTCTCCTGGCCGACCTGGACCTGGAGACGCCCGCAGCGCTGGTCGACTGGGTGGCACACGCCACCAAGCGGGACGTGGCCGCCCTGGCGCCCCGCGTCGTGGCCATCGCGGACGACGGGGACCCGGTGGCCAAGCAGATCGTCGAGCAGGCGGTCTCCGAGCTGCGTCTCCACCTGAAGGCGATCCTGGAGCGCCTGGGGCCGCAGAGCCGGATCCGCACGGTGGCCCTCGTGGGCGGCCTGGTCATGCCGGGGCGCCCGCTGCGCTCGCGCATGGAGCGCGTCATCGCCGAGCTGGGGCTCGAGATCCTGGCGCGGGAGGTGCGACCGGATCGGGGCGCCGCCCGCTTCGCCATGGACCTGATCGAAGCCACCGTCTGACCGGCGAGGGGGGCCTCGCGCCCCCCGCCGGTCCCCCGTCTGTCCAAGCGGCAGACGCGTCCGCCGCCGCGACCGTCTCGCGTGCCGTTTCGGCTGGTTTTCCAGTGGTTTTCGTTGGCACGGCGCCTGCTTTTCCTTCCGGCCGACAATGCCGACCTGCCGCGCTCCTGGCATGCGGACGGGGCGCGGCCCAGACCTCTACGGAGAAGCAGATGGCCATCACGCGCTACACGGCCCGGCGGCCGAATCCCTGGCAGGACTTCGATCAGCTCTTCAACCGCTTCTTCACCGACCGGCCGCTGGCCCCGGAGGGGACGTCCGTCTCCGACTGGATGCCCGCGGTCGACGTGCGGGAGTCGGCGGAGGAGCTGACGCTGACGGCAGACCTGCCGGGTCTGACGGAGAAGGACATCGACATCGAGTTCGAGAACGGAGTGCTGACGATCCGCGGGGAGAAGCGCAGCGAGGAGCAGAAGGACGGCGAGCGCTATCACATCTGGGAGCGCCGCTACGGATCCTTCCAGCGCTCGTTCACCCTGCCGCGCACGGTCAAGAGCGACTCCGTGCGGGCCGAGTTCGACCAGGGCGTCCTGACGGTGCACCTGCCCAAGGTGCCGGAGGCCAAGAGCCGCAAGATCGAGGTCTCCACGCGCGCCTGATCGCCGGGCCGAGGGTCGGAACGGACGAAGGCCGGTGCCCCCCGGGGGGCACCGGCCTTCTGCGCGTCGGAGGACGAGCGGGGTGCGCGCTCAGCCCACCTTGTGCCAGGGCGCGACCATGCCGATGTCCGCGCCGCTGCCGCCCACGCCACCGGCACCGGGCGTGACGTCGTTCCCCGTGCGGGCGCTCGAGCTGGAGGCGTCCTCCAGAACGGCGATCGAGGGGCCCCCGCCGCCGCCACCCCCGGCGCCGCCGTCGCCTCCGCGACCTCCGTTGCCGCCGCGACCGCCGGCCCCGCCGTTGGCGTTGCCGCCGCCGCCGTTGGCGCCCGATCCGCCGGATCCGCCCGTGCCGCCCGCGCCGCCTTCGCCTCCGGCGCCGCCCGCGGCGGTGATCAGCTGGTTCCCGGTCAGGGTGGCCTGGCTGCCCTGTGCCAGCAGCACCGCCAGCGAGGCTCCGCCGCCCGTGCCGCCGGTCCCGCCGGAGCCGGCCCGGCCGCCGGCACCGCCGCCGCCGCCCGAGGCCCCACACGCGACGCCTCCGCCTCCGCCGCCGCCACCCCCGCCGCCGCCGCCGTGCACGCCGGAGCTGCCCGAGCCTCCGTCGGCGGGCAGGTACCCCGACGACGACACCGAGCCCACTCCCGCCCCGCCGGCGCCGGAGGCGCCCGCCGCGCCGGTCCCGCCGGCCGAGCCGCCGGTGCCGGCGCCGCCGAAGCCCCCACCCGGTCCGCCGCCACCCGCGGGACCCTGGCCGGACTGGCCGGTCCCGCCGCCCCCGACGCCGCCGGAGGAGCCGCCCCGACCGCCGGCCCGCCCGATGGGCGAGCTGCCGCCCGCTCCGCCCGACTGGCTGCACGCGAAGGCGAAGAAGGCGGTCGTGCCGCCCGAGCCATTGGCGCCGCCGCCTCCGGAGGCGCCGGTGGACCCGTTGCTCCCGGCCCCACCCGATCCGGCCGCGAAGCGGTTGCCCGCGAGCACGATGCCCGTGCTCGAGCGCAGGAAGATCGCCACCGAGCTCTGACCCGTCTGCGTGGCGTTCGCCGCCGCGACATCGAGCCCGTGGACGCGGACGTCCTGGACGCCGGTGCCGACGATGGCGGTGGTACCGCCGCGCACGCGGCTCTCCAGGCGCTCCGCCGCGCGCTGCCACGAGGTCGCATCGTAGCCGCCGTACACGCTCACGCCGGTCTTCAGGACCAGGCTCTCCGTGTACGTGCCGTCGGCCACGTAGACGTCGCCCGACTGCGCGGCCGCCACGTCGATGGCGTGCTGGATGGTGGCGAACGGCGCCGCACGCGTGCCGGCCGCGCCGTCACTGCCGTTGGACGCGCTCACCCACCAGGTAGCGGTCGGATCCTCCACCACCTGGATGGTCACCCGGTCGGGCGCGCTGTCGAACGACCCGTCGGAGACGACGAGCTCGAAGACCAGCGTGGCCGGCTCGGCCGGCACCTGCACCGTGCCCTGCGCGCCGGTGGGGACGGTGACCGCCGGACCGGCGATCTGGGTCCAGGCGTACGTGAGGGCGTCTCCGTCCGGATCGCTGCTGCCCGAGCCGTCGAGCACGACGGTGCTGCCGAACTCCACGTCCTGGTCGGCCCCGGCCACGGCCAGGGGAGCCGCCGCCGTGGTGAAGGTGGAGGAGAAAGCCGCCGACAGCGCATTGCCTGCGATGTCCGTGACCCCCGTGGTGACCCGGACGGTGTAGGTCTGCCCACCCGGTAGGGCCGCGCTCGGCGTCAGCGTCGCCTGCGTTGCCTGCGCCGTCAGGTCGGCCGCGACGCCGTCGATGAAGAACGTGGCGCCGGTCACGTTCACGACCGGCTCCGAGAAGGTGACGGTGACCTGGGCGTCGCCCGTGACACCGGTCCCGCCGTTCGCGGGGAAGACGCCGGTGACCGTGGGTGGCGTGGTGTCGACGGACGGCGGCGGCTCTTCCGTGTCGCCCGGACCGGTGCCGCTGGCCGTGTCGCAGGCGCCCAGCGCCCGGGCGGCCAGGAGCAGCGCGAGGGTTCGGGGAAGGGACGATCTGCGGAACATGGGACTCGGACCTCCGGCCTTTCGGGAAACCAAGGCGCGCCGTGGGGGGCGGCCACCACTCCGCATAGCGACGGAGGGGGTCGGCCACCCTCACGGAGGTCGGGAGGGGTCGGGGGCCACCGGGGTCCCCCAGGGAGACCGGCGGCGGGCGTGAGGGTCGGCTCCCGCGCTTCTCGCTTCTTCCGGCGAGGAGCGACCATGCCCGCATACATCGTCGAATACACGTCCGGGAACGGACCGGGACGCGCCAGCTTCACGCTCGACGCGTCGCGGCCGCTGGAGGAGCAGATCACGCTCGTGCTGGGCGAGCTCGCCCAGCGGGGCGTGGTGCTGGACGGCGGTCCGGCCGACGAGCTCGTGGTCCTGTGGGAGGGGCGGCGCCTGGACGGCAGCCGCTCCCCGACCGATCTGGGGGTCACGCCCGACCGCCCGCTGCGCCTCCAGATGGAGCGCAGGGCGCCTCGGGTGCAGTTCCGCAGACCGGAGGGCCCGATCCGGCCGTTCCTGGCCCGCGGCGCCGTGCGCGCGCCGCTGGAGGGCGCCCTCGGCGGGGCGTTGGCCTGGTATGCGCTGGCCTGGCTCCCGGAGCTGGCCCCTCCGACGCTGGGCCCCGTCCTGCTGGACCGGTGGGGCGCGCTGCTGCTCGGCACGTGGATCGGCGGTGCCCTGGGCCTGGGTGGGGCGCGCCGCGCGGGCCGCAGCGCCGGCGCCACCCTGGCCGCGCTGGCCGGGGCCGGGGTGCTGGGCGCGCTCGGGGCGCTCCTGGGCGCCTGGGCGGGCGAACGGGTGTCCCTGGCCTGGCTGGGCATCCCGGACGGGGTGACCGGGTGGGTCCTGCTGGGCGGTGGGGTGGGGCTCGGCCTGGGGCTCCGCGCGCTGCGCGCGCGGCCGTCCGCGGTGGGGCCGGCCCTGGTGGCGGGCGCGGTGGGCGGGGGGCTGGCGGCCCTCCTGGTCTGGATGCCCGTCCCGCTGGACCTGGCCCAGGCGGCGGCCCTGGCCACGTTGGGGGCCCTGGTGGGCGTGGGCACGGACGCCCTGGCGCTGCAGGCGGCCCCCGCGGTCCTGACCCTCGAGAGCGACCACGGCATCCGCCCCGGACCCTGGCGGCTGCGCGAATGGGCCACGGACGGCGTGGACGCGGTCCCCGTGCCGGGTCCCGACGGAAGGGCGGCGGGTGAGATCGGGCTGCGGTCCGGGCGGCTCCAGTTCCAACCGGAACCGGGGGCCCCGGCGCTGGTCGTGGCCGGCACGCCCGCGCAGGGCGCCGTGCCGGTCGTGAGCGGCGATGCGCTGGACGCGGGCCCGCTGCGCTACCGGCTGCGCAAGCGGAGGCCCCTGTGAGGGCGGCCGTCGCGGGGCGTCTGGTCACGCTGCTCCTGGGCGTCGTTGCCCCCCTGTCCGCGCAGGACATCGGGCCCGTGAGCCGCCTGGTCGCCTGTCCGGAGGGGCCGGGCAGCGGCTGCCTGGTCGTGCCGCTCACGGTGCCGGACGACCTCGACCCCGCCGCGGCCGCGGACCCGGCCCGCTGGAGGGCCCGGATCGGGGACGCGGAGCTGCCGGTGTCCGCGCTCGCCGTCGATCCCACCGCGTCGCCCCCGCTCGACCTGCTGGTCCTGGTGGACGCGAGCGGCAGCATGGCCGGGGGCGGCCTCCAGTTCGTGCGGTCGGCGCTGCGGGTCCTCATCGAGCAGCTTCCCGCAGACGCCCGTGTCGCCGTGGCGCCGTTCGCGAGCCGCCGCGTGGAAGAGCGGATCGATGCCGCGGCCTTCGGGCCGCCGCAGGCCGCGGTGGCGCGCCTGGACGGGCTGCCGGCCCCGGACGGCAACACCGGTCTCTACTCCGCCGTCGCCGCGGGAGCCCGGCGCCTGCAACGGGAGCGTGGCACCGCGGCGCGCGCGAGCGTGCTGCTGGTGGTGACCGACGGGCGCAACGACGTCGGTGGCGCCGGCGACGATCCGGGCCTGCTGCGCGGAGGCGAGGGTCGCGCCGCGGCGCGCACGGAGTTGCGGGCGGGCGGCGTGGAGGCCTGGGTCCTGGGCGCCGGGGCGGGTGTCGACCCGGACGAACTCGCCGCGCTCACCACGCCGGGTCGGTCCACGGTCCTGTCGACCACCGATCCCGTGGCGCTGACGGGTGCGCTGACCGACATGGCCGCGGCGTGGGCGCGGGGGCGACGCGCCACCGTGGTGGTGCCGGCCTGGGCCTACGACCGCATGGCCCGTGGGGCCCGCCCCTTCACCCTCACGGTGGATGCGGGCGGGGAGGTCCGCACGGTCGTCGAGGCGCGCTGGCAACCGCCCCGGTTCGTCCCGCCGCCCATCGCGGGGCGGCCGTCCGTGGACCGCGGAAGCGTCTCCCCGGTGGCGGCGCGCCGCGCCGTCCTCCTCGCGTTCTGGGCGGGCCTGCTGGTGTTGCTGGCCTTCCCGCTGGACGCCCGCTTCGCGGCCGGTCCGCAGCCGATGAGGGTGGAACGCCGCGCATTTCGCTTCTTCGGGCGGAGGCAGGAGACGCCGCCCGATGTCCTGCTGGACGTCGAGGAGGCCGCCCCGCGCGATCCGCGCGAGGAGACCGCATCGCGGGCCCGTCGCCGTTGAGCCACCATCCCAACCCTGTGGAGAGGTAGACATGCCGATCGTCAAGGTGACCCGAGCGGGCGTTCGGCCGGCTCCGCGCGAGGTGCCGACCGACACCACGCTGACCGTGCTGCCCATGACGCTCGACCGGGTCGGGCGGGAGGCGCCCGAGGACGAGATGCCCACCAAGGTGAGCAGCCTGGAGGAGGCGTTCGAGAAGTTCCGTCCCGGGCTGAACTTCCAGACGACGGTCGGACCCGATTCCGCCGAGTTCGTGGCGGACCTGCAGTTCAAGAGCCTGCGGGACTTCGATCCCCGGCAGATCCGTTCGCGGGAGCCGGGCCGCCGCAACGACCTCGCGGACCTGCAGAGCCGGATCGACCTGCTCCACCGTATGCGCGAGCGCTTCGCGATGGTGGCGGTCAAGCGCGCCTGGGACAACGCCGAGCAGCGCGTCGAGATCCTCGAGGCCCTCACCGAGCTCCAGAACCAGCTCCGCCGCATCGCCGGCGGGGTGGACACCATGCCGCCGACCGACGGGACCGAGCCCGAGGGGGATCGATGAGCGACGCACAGATGGTGCGCACGGCGCAGGACATCATCGGGAACCGATCGGCCAGCAAGGCCATCGAGGAGATCTTCAACGTCATCCATCCGGCGCCCCCGAGCACGGAGCTGGCGGAGATCTTCACGCCCACCAGCGCGGCCCAGTTCCTGGACCGGGTGAGCGACTTCGCCTCCATGCTGTCCACGGCGGATTCGTGGGAGCAGGCGCTCAAGAAGATGGACGACGCCATCGGCCAGGCCGAGTCGATCCGTGACGAGGTGCTCTCGGAGCTCTACAAGCAGATCCGCCCGATCGAGCAGAGCTACCGGCTGATCCACCTGTTCTTCGAGAACGCCGAGGTCCGCGACAACATGAAGCGGCCGCCGGTGGACTTCTTCATCTTCAACGCGGACGCCGCGGCCGTCACCGAGCCCGCGTACAGCTCGACCATCGTGGCGCTGGACGAGTTCGTGCAGAGTCGGAACGACACGTTCAACTTCCGGCAGTTCATCTGCAATCTGGTCATTCCCGGCTATGTGGTAGACCCGGTGCGGAAGCGCCTGGAGGAGATCGCCAACACGTGGGGCATGCTCCTGCTCGGCGATCTACGGGACGAACAGAACTTCCGGCAACTGAGCGACCAGTTCCGCACGGACGGCGGCGCCTACGAGTTCCTGAAGCGGCCCGAGGATCAGGCCGCCGCGGACGTGGTGCTCTCCAGCTACGTGAAGCTGCGTGACCGGCACTGGTTCGAGGAGCCGGAGGAAGGGCACCAGGACTCCGACCTCTACGCCCCCGGGTCCATGATCTTCGCGGGTGCGCTGGTGCGCACGGACCGGACCGCGGGTGGCGGTATCGCCCAGGGACCGGTGGGGATGATCTTCGGCAAGATCCGCGGGGTCGACCGGGCCCGCATCGAGCCGCGCATCTCGCAGATGGAGCACCTGTCCATGGAGCGGCAGGTGGTGTCCATCATCCGCAACGAGGACAACGAGCTGTGCTTCGTGGGCAGCCGCTCCCAGGCGGAAGATCCGAACGGGATCCTCAAGTTCTTCACGTCCTACCGCGTGCTGCGCTACCTCGAGCGCCGGATCGGCGTGCTGCTGCGGCGGGTGGCCGAGCAGCGGCTCACGCGCGACCTGGTCATCGACCACGTCCGGAACCCCATCGAGGAGTTCCTGGAGAGCGAGAAGAAGAAGGGCACGATCTTCTCCTTCGACCTGGACATCGACATGGACGAGGAGAAGTTCGCGATGGGCGTGCTGGACATGAACCTCGAGGTGCTCCCGGTGGGGCCCGCCGAGACCTTCCAGCTCACCATCGACACGCCCGACTTCGACATGGCGCCCGAGCGCAAGGAGTAGCGTCCGCGGGCGTCCCTGCGGACGCCTCCGTCGGATCGATCCCAGACGCCCCGTGGCCGCTCCGGCCCCGGGGCGTCCGGTCGTTCCAGGCAGGAGGCGGGCTCCGCGACGGTCGGGCCCGGCCTGGGCCGCCGGGCCAGGCCGGAGGGGGGGGAGCCCCGTGCCGTGCGCCTTGACGCCCATGAGGGTCGCCGCGCCCGCTTGTCGCTTCTCAAGGTAGCCGAGCCCCGGGTGGGTCGGTGCAACGCCACCAACGGAGACAGGAATGGCCACGGTCACCTACAAGCGGGTGATGGTCCGCATCGACAACGTCGAGTTCTTCCCCATCGAGGCCCGCTATTCACTGTCGCGCGCCGCCAACCAGGTGGGACGGCGGATCGGCGACTCCCTGCAGGCGCGCGCCTTCATCTGGGCCGACGCGCACGACACGTCCCGCATCTCGCAGAACTCCACCATGGAGCTCTGGAAGATGGCGACCGAGAGCAAGGATCCCCTGCACAAGGTCTCCATCACGTACTACTCGGAGGATGCGGACAAGGTGCTCGCCAACGTCGAGTTCCAGGGATGGATCTCGGTGTTCGAGTTCTCGAATCCGAGCCTGGAGGGCGGCAACGAGGCCCGGGCCGAGATGGGTGGGCGCGGTGCGACCATGAACGCCGTGGCCGGCTACAACAACCTGCTCTACCTGGAGCTGGCCGTCGTGCTCGACGAGGCCAACGTCCAGAAGCACAAGTTCACGAAGTAGCCATGGACTGCCTGGCCTTCCCGCTGCGCGTCGGTCCGGACGGACGGCTGGCCCGGACCGACCGCGTGGACGCCCTGCTCGGCCTGGTGCGCGTGATGGCGGCCACCTCGGCCCGGGTGTGGACCCACGCGCCCTGGTTCGGCCTCCACGAGACCTTCGGCGAGGCCAACCCGGCCCTCGAAGACCATCCCCGCCTCGCGGACGCGCTCAACCGCGCCCTCGAGGAGCTCAAGATCGGGTGGGCGCGCGTCGACAGCGTGCGTCTCGAGACCCGCGGACGGTTCGCGGAGACCCGCCACTTCGATGTCACGCTCCGCCTGGACGACGGCGACTTCCGCCACGGCCGCGTCGAGAGCGTGGTCCACTGACCGACGGAGGCAACGGCATGCGCGTCATCCTGACGGTGGAGATCGGCGAGCAGCGTCTCCTCAAGACCGAGCTCGAGCGACTCGAGGTGGTCCAGACGCTCGGCGACCATACCCGCTGCAGCCTGGAGTTCATCCGGGATCGCGGGACGGACCTCACCCTGGAGCACGTGCTGGGGCAGACGCTCACCGTCTCCCTCGAGGACGACGACGGTGGGGTGGTGGTCTTCGAAGGCGACGTGACCCGCGCGTCCCAGTCGCACCTGCTCAACTACGGGTCGCGCTTCGTGGTCGAAGGGGCTTCGCGCTCGCACCGGCTCTCCGAGCATCGGGGGCTGCGCTACTTCAACAACCGCACCTTCGCGGAGATCGTGGCGGAGCTGGGCGCCACCCTGGTGGGCGAGCCGCCGGACGGCAGCCCGCTCAACTACGTCCAGCTCGGGGAGTCCGAATTCGACTTCCTCGTGCGCCTGGCGGACGATCACGGCTTCCACGTGCGCAACGGCCGGGGTGGCCTGGAGGTGTGCGCCGGCTTCGCCGAAGAAGAGATCGAGCTGGTGTGGGGGCGCGACCTGCTGGAGGTGCACGCCGAGGTGCGACCGGTGAACCCGGGCACCAAGGGCGCGTTCTACCAGGCGGACGAGAAGAAGGACCACCGCTTCCACGGCGTGCGCCGGCCGCCCGAGTGGTTGGGTGGGGGAGAGGCGCTGACCCGGCTGACCCGCGACCTGGCGGCTCGCGTCGCGGGAGGCGGCGATCCGCTGGTCGTGGAGACGGCGAGCCGCACGCCGACGCTGGCCGACTACCGCACCCGCCTCGAACAGGAGAGCGAGCGGGCGCAGGGAACCGCCGTGCGCGTCCGCGGGCAGTCCACCCAGATCCGGCTGTGCGCCGGGGCGCGGGTGCATCTGCGCGGGTCCCGGGCGTTCCGGCTCCCGACCGAAGGCGTCTTCGGGCTCGTGGAGGTGATCCATCGCTTCGACGGTCAGCAATACACCAACACCTTCGTGGCCACGCCCTGGGCCCGCTTCACCGGCTTCCACAAGCCGGACCGGCGCCCGGCCGCGGGGGTGGTCACGGCCGTGGTGGTGGCCAACGACGATCCCGCCGGCCAGGGCCGCATCCGCGTGCGCTACGGCTGGCAGGACGAGCCCCAGCACACCGGCTGGGTGCGGGTCGCGTCCCTGCACGCGGGGAACGGCCGCGGCGTGCACTGGATCCCGGAGATCGGGGACGAGGTGCTGGTCGCGTTCGAGCAGGCGGATCCCGAGCGCCCGGTGGTCATCGGCTCGCTCTGGAACGGCAAGGACGCCGTGCCCCAGGTGGATGCGGCCAACGACGTGAAGACGATCGCGACCCGCAGCGGAAACACGATCCGGCTGGTCGACACGGCGGACGAGGAGCGGATCGAGATCTGGACGGCGGGCGGGCTGTGCCTGCTGCGCCTGGCCAACGACGCCGACGGGGTCCCCACCGTGACCGTGCATTCCGAAGGCGATCTCGCGCTGGAGGCGGCCGGAGAGATCCGGATGGTGTGCGCCCGACTCGTCCAGCAGGTGAGCGAGACCGCCCATCAGGAGGTCGAGGGCGACCTGCACCTGAAGGTGTCGGGGACGTTGAACGCCGAGGCCGAGGCCGGGCTCAAGATGGCGTCGGCCGCGGATACGGTGCTGGGGGCCAGCGGCGTGTTGCACCTCAATGCGAGCGGCGAGGCCAACCTCACCGGCTCACGTGTGAAGATGAACCCGTCCGGCTACAGCGCTCCGAGCGTCACCGCGGAGGCGGCGCCCGAGCGACCGCTCGACTGGGAGCCGCAGCCGGTGCCGGTCGTGCAGCTCGGGCGGAGCAGCGCCGATCCAGCGACGCCCCGCCTGGCGGAGTAGGCCATGGACGGCACGGGCATCCTGGCGACGGCGGGCCGCAGCGCCGCCGAGGTCGCGCGTGAGCTGCGCCGCGAGTTCGAAGCGGCGCTCTACCAGCGCACGGGCGCACAGGCCAAGCCCGATCCGGTCCTGGCCACGCTGTTCCACGCCCTGGCCGTGCAGGTCGCCCACGTCTACGACGAGGCCGAGCAGGTCTTCCCCATCACGGTGCTGGACGACCTCACGACCGGCCTGGGCCTCGAGCCCCGGCTCGCGGCGCCGGCCCAGACGGTGGTGCAGTTCACCGGTGTGGAGCGGCGGGAGCGGCTGGCGCTCGACACCGAGCTGCGTGGCTACAACCGCAAGGGCGAGCCGATGGGCTTCCTCCCCGACGAGACGGTGGAGCTGCAGCCTTCCGAGCTCGTCTTCGCCGCGGTCTACGAGCGCGGTCACCTGCACACCGTGCCCGGTGCCCGCATCGCGAACGGCGGCCCGCCCGTCCCTCCCGGCAGCGTGCCGGTGGAGCTGGCCCAGGCGTCGCCGGGCCTGTTCCTGGCCGTTGCCGCGGACGAGAGCCACGTCGGCGGGCTCGGGGTCTTCCTGGACGTGTCGCCGGCGGACGGCCCGCTGGCGGAGGCACTCCGGCGCGCACCGTGGCAGATCCTCTCCTCCGACGGAACCGTGGTGGAGGCGGGAACGCTGCGCAGCCGGCCCGGTCGCGCCGGTGTGCGCCTCCTGGACTGGGTGGATCGGAACGGGGCCGAGACGGGGGTGGACGACGACGAGGCGGCCCACCTGCGGGGCGCGCTGGCGTTGCCCGGCGGCTTCTACGGCGGGCTGGTCCAGGTGCTGCCCCCGGTGCCACGCACCCGCCGCTTCCGCTGCCGCATCCCCGAGGCGCTCTCCGACGCCGTGCCGCGCCTGCTGCCGCCGGAGCATGCGCAGGCGCTGGACGTCCCCCACGTCTGGATCCACGTCCCGCTCCCCCACGCGGTGGGAGAGGTGGCCCCGGCGCTGCACCGCGCGGCCATCAACTGCGTGAGCGCCTCCAACGTCGAGGTGTTCAACGAGCGCATCGTGTTCGAGCGCACCGGAACCGTCGTGGGCCTGCGCCCGGAAGGAAAGGTGCACCGTCACCTGATGGGCGTGGTCGGCGTGCGCGGCGAGCACGGCGCGCCCTATGTGCCGGACGCGAACGTGGATGCCCCGCTCGAGCATGGACGCTGGCGTCTGCGCGGCGGCACCCTGGAGCTGCGTCCCGGCCGCAGTGGCGGCGGTCGTCCCGACCGCTACGCCATGGTGCGGCTCCTGTACTGCGACGCCGAGGACGCCAATGGCCTCGCGCCGGGGGATCTGCGCCAGGTGGCGGGCTCGATCGAGAACATCACCGCGCGCGTCGCGAACCTCACCACCACGCGGGGGGGCGCCGCTCCACCGGCCTACGCGGATGCGCGGCTGCGCTTCGCGGAGCAGCTCCGCTCGCGCGGCCGGCTGGTGACCGCGCCCGACTTCGAGATCGCCGCGCGCGCCTTCGAGCCGCGCATCACGGACGTGGAGGTGGACTCCCGCGTCGAGCGCACGCCCGAAGGCGTGCGCCAGGTCGAGCGCGTGCGCGTGCGGGTGCCAGCGGAGAGCTTCGCGGACGTCGAGGCCGAGTCGCTCGTGCTGCGGGAACGGCTGGAGGACCACCTGCGCCAGCGCATGGTGCTCGGCCACGGCGTGCGGGTGGAGGTGCACACGTGAGCGCGGCCTCCGTGAGCGAGCGCATGCCCGATCTGTGCACGCCTACCCGAGGCTGTACGCACACGCTCGACTCGGCGCTCCCGACCCTGGTGCGACTGGGCGTCGGCGCGGAGCGCGTCGCGGTGGAGACGGCCGGCGGTGGCTGGCCTCCCGGGCAGGTGCTCGCGCAGAGCCCGGAGCCGGGCACGCCGCTGCGCCCGGAGACGCGCGTCCGTCTCGTGGTCGCAGGATTCGGCGGGCTGGAAAGCCTGCCGTACCCCATGCGGGACGAGCATCCGGACGAGTTCCGCGCGGACCGGCTCTTCGCGCTGTTCGACAGCCCGTTGCAGAAGGTGGCGCATCACGTCCGCCGCGCCGGAGGGCACCTGGAGCTGCAGCCCGGCGTGCGCGCCTCCGCCCTGCGCTGGATCGAGGACCTCTTCCACCTGGACGCCTCCGTCTTCGCGGACGAGCGGCTCCCGGCGCTCGTCCGGTTGTTGCCCGTCCTGCACCGGGTCGCGGGCCTGGAGGAGGGGCCCCGCCTCGCGCTGGGCCTGGTCTTCGGCCTGCCCGTGCGGGCCGTGGTGCTCGAGTCCGTGGCGCGGCCCCTCCCGGACGAGCGGCGCACCCGCCTGGGCAGCACCTGGACGCGCCTGGGCATCGACGCCGTGGCCGGCTCGTCCACCGCGGCCGGGCTGTCCGTCCGGCTGGAGATCGGGCCGGTCGGTCTCGAGACCTGGTTGACCCACACGGCAGAGGCGCTGGCGGCCGAGCGGGCCGCGCTCCTGCGCCTGGTGCTCCCGGCCGGTCTCGCGACCGCCGTGGAGGAATCGTGGACCGTGGCCGCACCCGGCGATGGCTGCCGGCTCGGCGTCGGTGAGGTCGCCGACGCCGTTCCCGTCCGCACGCCGATCCTGCTCGGCATCAACACCCACCTCGAAGGGGCGTAGCCCATCATGATCGACGTCAACGACCTGCGCTCGGTGAACTGGACCACCGGGATGCTGCTGGCCCCCCGGCACTTCCACCGCCAGGACCGCTTCGTGGAAGCCGCGTTCGGCTGGCTGGTGCGCCACTGCGTCCCCGGGACCGGTCTGCTCGGTGGCGGCGTGCGCGTCGACGCCTCGGAGCGCGGGCTGGCCCGTCATGATCCCCGTGTGGAGGTGAGCGACGACGGCACCACGCTGTCGATCACCGTGACGCAGGCGCGCGGCATCACGCCGGACGGACGCTCCGTGGAGGTGGCGCCGGAGGCGCCCCTGCGGGCGCGGTTCGACAAGGCCGGGTTGGGCGGGCAGGACGTGGTGCTGATCCACGTGCTGGCCACCGGCGACCGGGAGGAGGACGACGCGTCCGTCGGCGCCGATCCGGCCAACCCGTTGCAGGCCGCGCTGCTCCGGCCCCGCTACGAGGTCCGTCTGGGCGTGGAGGCGGACGCCCGCGCCGGCGCCATCGTGGTCGGACGCTGCCGACGCGCTTCCGAGACGCTGCAGTTCGAGCTGGATGGCGAATTCATCCCGCCGTGCGTGACGGTCGCGGCGCACTCGCAGCTGTTCGCCGGCTGGAAGCGCCTGCGCCTGGGCATCCTGGACCTGGCGGGCCGGTACGCCGAGCTGCACCGGGTCGTGGCCCACTGGATCCAGAACGTGGGCCAGCGGGGGGAGGATGTGCGCGGGGACCGCGAGATCCTGGCGTTCCTGGAGCGCGCGGCGCTCGGGCTCGATACGTGCGCCTACGAGACCATGGATCCCAACGTCGCGCCCGAGCGCTTCTTCCAGCAGGTCGACCGGGCGGGCCGGCGTGCGGCGCTGGCGCTCGACCTGAGTCCCGAGACCCAGCTCTTCCTGCGTACGCTCACCGGGGCGGACGCGCGCTACGGGGCGCTCCTGGAGGACGAAGCCCGCAGCCTGTCCGCCAGCCGCGACATCGGCCGCCTGGACGACCTCGGCCAGGCGCTCACCGAAGCGGAGGCGACGCTGACGCGCCTGCGGCGTCTGCAGGAGGCGCTCGAAGGCCGGTACGTCGACTACCGCATGAACCGCTCGGTGGGCGCGTTGCGCTTCCTGCTCGACCACGGCGGGGAGCACTTCTACACGGCCCTGGCCACCCCGGCGCGCGCACAACGCGACGGCGACGTCCTCACCTACGTGTTCTCCGACATGAGCCTCAACGGACGGCACGAGTACCGCCTGGTGTTGATGGGGGATGCCGACTCCGGGCTCACGCGCCAGGTGGGCGAGACGCTGGTGGTCACGCTGCGCATCAACCCCGTCGGCGGGAAGAGCCGCCCCATCACCCAGACGGTCGTGTGCGAGGTGCCGGGGCAGCGCAACTTCGCCGTCAACTTCACCCCGCCCGCGGGCGTGGCCAGCGTGGAGGGCCTGCACGTCACGGTGGAGCCGGGCGCCGGCTTCCGGGGGGCGCAGCTCTACCAACGCCGATTGGGCCTGCCGACCGCGGAGAGCCCGGTCGCTCCGGTGCCCGCGCCGTCCACCGCGGAGCCGCGCATGGTCGCACCGGCCGAGCCGGCGCCGCCCACCCGCATCCGCATCCGCGCCCCGCAGCGCCCCCCGGAGGTCTGAGATGGATCTGAACCGTCTGTCCCCGGAGCTCGCCGACGGGCTCGAGCGGGCCCGTCCCGAGGCCACCCGGCAGGGCGTGGCCTACATCCAGCCGTGGCATCTCTTCGCCGTGCTGTTGGACGAAGGGGGCGCGCTGGCGCGGATCGCACGTTCGCTGCCGGCCGATGCCGCGGGGGCGCGTGCGGTGATCTCGGGCATGAGCGATGCGGACGCGCCGCGCCTGGAGCCCGGCTACCGCCCCATCGCGGGCCGACGCCTGCGCGATCTGCTCGATCGCGCCTACGCTGCGGCCGACGCAGCGGGCCGTCACACCGTGGGCGCCCTGGACGTCGCGTGGGCCGCGGTGCAGAACGGCGCCGACCCGATGGCCCAGGCGCTGGCGCACACGGGGTGGAGCTCCGAGGCCCTTCTGCGGGTGCGCGAAGAGGGGGCGGTGCTCCAGCCCGCCGACGGCGACCCCGAGCCGGAGGGGAGCGTGCTGGCGCGCTTCTCCAGTGATCTGACCGCGGCCGCCCGGGCCGGGCGTCTGGCCCCGGTGGTCGGTCGCGACGCCGAGCTCCGGAGCGTGGTGCAGACGCTGCTGCGCCGTTCCAAGAGCAATCCGGTCCTGGTGGGCGATCCCGGCACCGGCAAGACGGCCGTGGTCGAAGCGCTCGCCATGCGCATCGTCGACGGGGATGTCCCCGAATCCCTGCGTGCCTGCACGCTGCTGGCGCTGGATCTGACCGCCCTGGTGGCGGGCGCCAAGTACCGCGGCGAGTTCGAGGAACGGGTCAAGGCGCTGGTGGACGAGGTGCGCGGCCGCTCGGACGTGATCCTGTTCCTCGACGAGATCCACACGCTGATCGGCGCGGGTGGACCGGCGGGCGGGCTCGACGCCGCCAACATCCTGAAGCCTGCGTTGGCGCGCGGCGAGCTGCGCTGCATCGGCGCGAGCACGCACGACGAGTACCGCGAGTCCATCGAGAAGGACGCGGCCCTGGCGCGCCGCTTCCAGACCGTGGTGATCGAGGAGCCGGACGATGCGTCCACCCTCGCCATGCTGGAGGGCGCGCGCGGCCACTACGAGCGCCACCATGGCCTGCGCATCCGCGACGACGCGCTGCGCGCCACCGTGCGTCTGGCGCGGCGCCACCTGCGGGACCGCTTCTTCCCGGACAAGGCCTTCGACGTGCTGGACGAGGCGTCGGCCCGCATCCGCGCGCAGCGCGAATCCCGGCCCGACGAGATCGATCAGCTCGCGCGCGAGGTCGCACGGCTCGCGGCTGGCGTGGAGGTCGCCGCCCCCGAGGAGCGCGCGGCCGCCGAGCGGACGCTCGAGGGCGCGCAGGCCCGGCTCTCCACCCTGGAGGAGCGGTGGCGCGAGGAAGGCGAGCTGGACCGCGCGCTCTCGGAGACGCGGCGGGCGCTCGGCGAAGCCCGCTCCGAGCTCGAGCGCGCGGAGAGCGCGGGGGACGTGGCCCGCGCGGCCGAGGTGCGCTATGGAACGCTCAAGTACCTGGAGGAGCAGGAGCGGGACCTGGACGCGCGCTGGACCGCGCTCATGGCGGAGGGGTCGCTGGTGCCCCGGGAGGTCGGCCCGGCCGAGGTGGCCGCGGTGATCGCCCGGCGGGCGCGGGTGCCGCTCACCCGCGTGCTGGAGGGCGAGCGGGAGCGCCTGCTCCACCTGGAGGAGCGCCTGGGCGGCCGCGTGCTGGGTCAGGCCGAGGCGGTGTCCGCCGTCTCCGAGGCGGTGCGGCGCATGCGCGCCGACCTGCGGGCCCGTCGCAAGCCGGCGTCGTTCCTGTTCGTCGGTCCCACCGGCGTCGGCAAGACCGAGCTGGCCAAGGCGCTGGCGGACGCGCTCTTCGACGACGAGTCCGCGCTCATCCGCATCGACATGGCCGAGTACCGCGAAGCACACTCCGTGTCGGGGCTGATCGGCTCGCGGCCGGGGCTGGTGGGCTCCGAGCGGGGCGGCTTCCTCACGGAGCAGGTGCGGCGCGCGCCGCACTCCGTGGTGCTGTTCGACGAGATCGAGAAGGGTCATCCCGGCGTGATCGACCTGCTGCTGGGCGTCCTGGACGAAGGCCGCCTGACGGACGCGCAGGGCCGCTTCTGCGACTTCAGCAACACCATCCTGCTGCTGACCTCCAACCTGGGCGTGCAGGAGGCCAACGCGGCCAGCGACGATCCCGAGGAGCGGCGCCGGATCATCCTGGACGTGGTCGAGCGCTCGTTGCGCCCGGAGCTGTTCAACCGCCTGAGCGGCGTCATCGCGTTCAACGCGCTCGGCGCCGAAGAGGTGGCGCGCATCGTCTCCATGCATCTCGGCACCATCGGCGACCAGCTGCGCGAGCAGCATGGGGCCGAGCTGGTGGCGGATGCGGAAGCGGTGGAGTGGTTGGCGGAGCTCGCCCACGATCCGGCCTACGGCGCGCGACCCGTGGAGCGCACGGTGGACCGCTACGTGCTCGCCGACCTGTCGCGGCTGGTCCTGTCCGGCGCGGTCGCCGCGGGACACCTGGTGCGCCTGCAGCGCGAAGGGGACGAGCTGGCCTTGCTGGCCGGGACCCCGGAGGAGGTGGCGGGGCTGGCCGCGGGAGCGGGCGCATGAGCCCGCGCACCGCGGCGATCGCCCTGGCGCTCGTCCTCGTGTGCGCGGGACCCGCGCGCGCGCAACAGGCGCCGACGGCCGATCCGGCCGCCGCGGCCCGCGAGGACCTGCAACGACTCCTGCCCCTGGCGCGGGAGCGCGAGCTGGCCCGGGAGCCCGGGGTACGTCCGGCCGAGGAGCGCCTGGAGCTGTGGAAGATGGTGCTGCTCATCGATCCGGATCACATCGAAGCGCGGATGGGGTACGACCGCGCCCGCGAGGACCTGGAGACCGCGCGCAGCGCGGAGCAGAACGCCGAACAGGCCGTGGCGGAGGAGAGCCAGCGGCGCGAGGAGCGTCTGCGGCTCGCCGAGAGCGCGCTGTACCTGGGCAACTTCGGGCGGGCGGAGACGCTCGTGGAGGAGCTCCTCGCCGCCGAGCCCGACAACCCGCGGGCGCTCGCGCTGCGCGCGTCCGTGCGGAGCGCGCGCTCGGCGCGCGCGGGCCAGCTGCGCTGGTGGATCCTGGCGGCCGTGCTCACGGTGCTGGCGCTGGTGCTCGTCGTGCTCTGGATCCGCTGGTGGCGGCGCCGGGCGGCGGCCGCCGCCGAGAGGGGGAGCGCCGCCGTGGCCGCGCCCTCCGCGGCTCGCCTCAAGGTCACCGAAGGCGTGGGCCGGGGCCGCATGGTGCCCGTGGACCGGGACGTGTTCCGCATCGGAGCGGCCCAGGGTGACAGCGAGGACCGCGCCAACCACCTCGTCTTGAGCGACGCCCGTCACCTGCTCTCGCGCTACCACTGCGAGGTGCTGCGGGCGCGGGGGCGCTACACGCTGCTCGACTCCAGCACCAACGGCACGTCGCTCAACGGCAAGCGCCTGAAGCCCGGTGGACACCGGCGGCTGCGCCACGGGGACGAGATCGTGCTGGCGGGCGTCACCCGCCTGGTGTTCCTCGACGGATAGCGCGCATGGGCCGGCTCCACACGGTGCGCCGCCTGGAGGATCCCGTGCGCGGGCTGGTCGTGCAGAAGCGGGTGGCCGACGCGTCGCGCGAGGATCTGCGTCTGCGCCTCGTCCACGAGGCCCGGGCGCTGTCGCGCTGTGCGGGCCGCCCCACGCCGCGGCTGCTCGCGTTCCATCCCGACGGTTCCCTCGTGATGGAACACGTGGCGGGCGCCGAGCCCGTCCGGTGGCTCGGTCACGGACGTGCGCGCGCACGGGACGCGTGGCAGCTCGTCACCGCCGTGGCCGACGCCGTGGGGCGTCTGCACGACCACGGCATCGTGCATCGGGACCTCAAGCCCGCGCACGTGCGCGTCGAGGCGGGCGGTGCCGTGCGTCTGCTGGACCTGGGCGTGTGCGCGCCGCTCGGCGCCGCGCATGCGCTGGGGCCCGCGTGGGAGGATCTCGCGGCCGGGACCGTCGCGTACGCGCCGCCCGAGCTGCGCGGCTGCCCCGACCGGGCCACGGCCGCCACCGTGGACGTGTACGCCCTGGGCGTGCTGGCCCTCGAGATCGCCACCGGAGAGCGGTTGCCGGAGGTGGACGGGGGGGCGGCCTGGCGCGGCGAGTGGGTGCGCTGGCGCTTCGTCGAGCAGGGATTCCCCGCGGCGTGCGCGGCGGTGGTGCAGGCCGCCACCGCGGACGATCCGCGCAGCCGGCCGGCGACCGCCGCGGCGTGGCGGCGGCTCTGGTGGGAGGCCGGTCGCGCGCGCTTCCGCGCGTGAGCCCGGCAGCGCAGGTCGCCGCGCCCGCCGCCCGACCGGCCGCTCAGTCGACCGTGTAGGCGTCCGCCCGCTCGGCGAAGCGGTCGATGTGCAGATGGAGCCCGGTGCCCGCCCGATCGGCGAGGCCGCGGGCCAGCGCACGCTCGATCTGCTGCTGCAGCACCTCGTCCCGCGAGAAATCCTTGACGCGCACGCCCAGGGCCCGGAACTGGTCCACCAGGAACGCGACCTGTTCGGGGGACAGGTCGCGGACGCGCAGGTCGAGCGCGCTGCCGGCACCGTAGAGCGCCAGGTGCTCGGCGTGGTCGCGGCCCGTCACCACGACCTCGCGGGCGTAGCGCTCCCGGAAGGCGTCGAAGACGAACGCCACGCGCCGCTCGAACTCCGGACGCGGGATCTGCGACCGGAAGAGGTGGTCCAGGCTCTCGCCGTCCGCGTCGACGCCGAAGCGCGCCGGGACGTCCATCCGCCGCGCCCGGTAGAGCGCGCCCACGGCGGCCTCGAACGTGGCCAGGCGCGCCTGGACCCAGGGATGGCGTCCCAGCGTCGAGGTCTCGACGCCGTTGATGGCCCGCGCGAACTCCGCGAGCGCCAGCTCGGGCTGACCCAGCTCCAGCAACGTGGATCCGCGCTCCATCCGCTCGGTGGCTTCGGTCATGAGCGTCTGGAAGAGCGCGGCCTCCTCCGGCGTGAGCGCCGGGGGTGCCTGGGCGCGCCGGAGCGCCACGCCGATCCCCACCGCCAGCGCCAGCAGCACCGCTGCCACGAACAGGGTCGGTCCGCCCGTGAGGGTGGACGGCCCTCTTTCTCGCTTCCGAGGGTGACGGGGCGGACGAGGGGTCCGCGGACGGGGCGGCTCGGCGGCCTGCGCCTCGCGGCGCACCACGACCGGAGCGCGCTCGACGCGGGCGGACTCGCCCTCCTCGAAGCGGAACGACAGGCCCGGTGCCAACTCGATCACCACGTCGGGCTGCAGCCGGACCGGATCGGTGGAGGCGCGGCCCGCGACCGTCACGGGCGCCTGGGGACGGAGCCACCAGCCGTCCTCGCGCTCGACCAGGACGCAGTGACGGGCCGCGAGCCCGGGATGGGACAGCACGAGGGCGCAGGACGGATCGCGACCGATCCAGAACGGTGGATCCGAGACCGGATGGGCGGCGCCGGAGAGCGGTGCCAGCGGCCGGAGACGAGGGACGTCCGACATGGGCGTGCATGCTAGAGCGCTCGCGGGACCGGCGCCAGCGCAGAACGAGCGACACGAACCTCAATTGAACCGGGACGGAGTGGAGACGATGAGACGGATCTTCGTGATGGGGCTGGCGCTCTGCGGCATGCTGCTCCCGCAGCGCGCGGACGCCCAGCTCACGGGCGTGATCAACCGCCTGTTCGACTACGGCGACTGTGGTGTGGCCCTCTGCCTGTCCACGGACGCCAGCCCGGGCCACGGCAACCACTTCATCCCGGCGCTGCAGGCCAACGCCAGCAACGTGTTCGACTTCATCGGCGGCTCGATCGCGAACAGCGTGGCCAGCTTTCCCATCGCCTCGGCGACCAGCGGCGTGACGTTCGAGTTCGACGCGGCCGGGTTGCCCGTGGAGCGTCGCATCTCCGCCGGGCCGGTGTTCGCCGAACGGGCCCAGACGTTGGGGCGCGGACGGTTGCACGTGGGTGCCAATGTGAGCGGGCTGAGCTTCCGCTCCGTGCGCGGCGTCGACATGAGCGACCTCGAGTTCACCTTCACGCACACGCCCGGGGCGGACGACGTCGTGGGGGACATCCAGTTCGAGAACGATCTGATCGTCGTGCAGGCGGAACTGGAGCTCGACCTGTACGCCGCCAACTTCTTCGCCAGCTACGGCGTGACGGACAACATCGACGTGTCCGTGTCCGTGCCGTTCCTGCACGCCAGCCTGTGGGGCCAGACCTTCGCGCAGGTCCAGGTCTTCGGGAATCCGGCGCAGCCCGCGCACAACTTCGGCACCACCGATCCGCGGCTGGACGCGACGTCCGAAGCCTCCGGGTCGGCCAGCGGCATCGGCGACGTGGCTGCGCGGGTGAAGATGAACGTCTTCCGTGACCAGTTGCGCGGCGCGGCCGTGCTCGCCGAGGTCCGCCTGCCGACCGGGAGCGAGGAGGACTTCCTCGGCGCGGGCGAGACGCAGATCCGTCTGATGGGAATCGCGTCGGCCCGCTACGGCAACTTCACCCCGCACGTCAACGCGGGCTTCTGGATGTGGCCCGGGAGCGAACAGGGCAACTCGGTGCTCGCCACGGTCGGCTTCGACCAGCTCGTGACGCCGTCGGTGACCTTCTCCGGCGACATCATCTCACGCATCCAGGTCGGGGACGGGCTGAGCGTTCCGGCGCCCGTCGAGGTGGTGGGCCGTGGCTTCGTGAACCCGACCAACATCCCGGCCATGAAGGACCACCAGGTCGACGCCGCCGTTGGACTGAAGTTCGCGCCGCTGCCCTTCCTGAACCTCGCGGCCAACGTGCTCGTGCCGCTGAACCAGGGCGGCATGCGGCCCTCCGCGGCCTGGACGCTCGGCCTCGAGTACCACCGCTAGCCTCACCGGAGCCCTCGTCATGCGCCTACGCCACTGGATCGCAGCCGGCCTGCTGGGCCTCGGGATCGTCGCGTGTGACGGCGGCACCGAGCCCGACCCGGAGCTGAGGATCACCCCGAGCCCGGCGGAGGTCGGGGAAGGGGAGACGCTGCTGCTGCAGGCACAGGGCGCCACGTCGCAGGTGACGTGGTCGTCCGCCGATCCGGACATCGCCCGCATCTCCAACACGGGCGTGGTCACCGGCGTGCGGGTGGGCTCCACGACGGTGAGGGCGTCGGCCGGGCGCCAGCAGGCCCAGACCCCGGTCACCGTGACCCTGCCTCCGCTCCTGGGATTCAGCGTCCCCGCGGTCTACTTCACCGTGGAGCAGGGAAGCGCGGCGCCGGGCCCGCAGACGGTGCGCATCGAGAACCAGGGTCTGCAACCGCTCACCGGCCTCACGGCCGGCGCGCCCGTCTACGGCGGGTCCGCGAGCGGCTGGATCACGCGTGCCGAGCTGTCCGGCACGACCGCGCCCACGGTCCTCAACGTCGCCGTGGATCCCGCGGGTCTGGCTCCCGGGACGTATCAGGCGAGCGTGCCCGTCTCCGGCTCGGCCGTCAACGCGCCGCAGTCGCTCGTCGTGGTGCTCGACGTCGTGGACAACCCCGTGCTCGCCGCGACCCCCGCGCGGGTCGACCTGTTCGCGCCCGCGAACCAGATCCCCGCGCCCGTGAGCGTCGACATCACCACGTCGACGCCGGGCAACGTCGGCGACCTGACGCTGGGCGTGTCCTACTCGGGCTCGGAGCAGATCTGGATGGATGTCCGCCTGGTGGGCACCCGCACCCCGGCCACGCTCGAGATGGAGGTGACGCGGGCGCTGCCCCAGGGCACGCACCGGGCGTCGATCACCGTGGCGTCGCGCTTCCCGGGCGCACGCGCGGTCACCGTCCCGGTCGCGCTCGAGGTGGGACCCGGGCCTTCGATCGGGCTGTCCGCGAGCGCGGTCTCCATGTCCGCCGTCGTCGGGACCCCGACCATCGCCACCCGCACCGTGTCCGTCACCAACGCGGGCGCGCAGACACTGGACGGGCTGGTGGCCGCCATCGACTACGGAACCGGACCGTCGGGCTGGCTCCAGGCCGTGATGGGGAACACCGCGCCCACCACGCTCGCGCTCGCCGCCACACCGGGCACGCTGGCCGTGGGCACCTATACCGCCACGGTGCAGGTCTCCTCGCCGGTGGCGGCCAACTCCCCGCGCTCGGTGGCCGTCACCTTCGCGGTCACTCCGGTCAACCCACCCGTGGTGCAGCTCAGCACCAGCGCGGTGTCGTTCGCGGCCCCCGCGGGCGGGTCGCCCTCCGCGCAGGCCGTGTCCATCACGAACGGGGGCGGCGGCACGTTGGACGGCCTGTCCGCACAGGTGGCCTACCAGAACGGATCGGGCTGGCTGTCCGCATCGCTGGGGAGCACCACCGCACCCGCCGTCCTCACCTTGAACGCCAGCACGGGCGGGCTGTCCGTCGGCGTCTGGCGCGCCACCGTCACCGTGGCCTCCACCTCACCGGGCGCGCAGGCGCGCACGGTGTCGGTGACCCTCACGGTGGTGCCGTCCTTCGCGACCGACATCTATCCACGGCTCAACGCGCAGTGCACGGGCTGCCACTACAACGGGGGCACCCTTCCGAACTTCGGAGCCGGCGCCGCCACGGCGCGCACGCAGCTGCTCACCATGTCCAGCTTCGGCGCCGCGTGGGTGGTCTCGGGCGATCCCAACGCAGGGCGCCTGGTCTGCCGCATCAAGGGGACGTGCACCTCGGGCTCGTCCACCGACATGACCATGCCCGCGCTGGACGTGGAGCGCATCCAGCAGTGGATCGCCGGAGGCACGCCGCCATGAGCGGGCGGGCCTCCCGGCGCCGGACGGGATCAGCGGGGGTCGAGTCGGAGGAGCAACCAGCCCTGCGGCCCACCGCGCAGGAATGCGCGCAGCGGGATGGGCTGCCCGGGCGGAGCGCCGTTGGGATCGGTGTAGCGCAGCGACAGCAGGACGTCGACCTCGGCCCGCTCCCCGTCGGGTCCCATGGCGGGCTCGCCCTCCGTGGTGAGCTGCACGCGCAGGTCGCTGAAGCGGCCGGTCTCGAACTGGCGGAAGAACGGCACCCACTTCTGCTCCTCCGACGCCGGGATGCCGAAGAACGCCGCCCGCAGCCGCTCCACGTCGTGCGATTCCAGCGCCGCGCGGTAGCGCTCCAGGACGGCCTGGATGGCTTCGCGGGGGCTCGCCGCGGCCGCCGTCGCGGGCTGGGGCTCGGGAGCCGCGGCCGCGGGCTCGGTGCGGGTCTCCGGCTCGACCGGTGCCTCCTCGAGCCTACGGAACGTGGGCGTCCAGCGCTCCACGCCGCCCGCCCGGACCGTGTAGGAGGCGGTCGTGGGGAAGTAGCCCGGCGCGGAGATGGCCAGGGTGTACGTGCCGGGGGCGCGTTCGATGCGCCGCCCGCCCACCACCCGTCCGTCGACGGTGATGCGGGCGTCGGGCGGGAGATCGCCCTCGATCACGACGGCACCGGTCGCGGGTGGCTGCGGCCGGGGCGCCGGGGTCTCCGCGACGGTCGGCGCGGGCACCGGGACGGAGTCGGCAGCCGCCGTGTCCACGGTCGCCGGCTGGGCCGCGGGGGCCAGGGTGGGCACGCTGTCGCGCGGGGCCACCGCCACCGGCGGCAGGGGCTCGGCCTCGGCGCCGCCGCGCCCGCCGCCCAGGAGCAACCAGGCTCCCGCACCCACCACACCCACCGCCAGCAGGCCCAGCCACAGGCCCCGGCCGCCGCCGGACGGGGCTGCGAGCGGGGCGGCGCGGGACGGCGCGTCCCAGGGCGTCTCCGGCGGTTGGTAGTCCGTCGGCGGAGCGCCCAGGGTGTCCGATTCGATCCCGGGCTCGGGCTCCGGCTCCGGGTCCAGCTCCACCGCCGCGGGCGCGGGCGGGACCGCGGCCGCGGGACGGTCCTCGCGCCACAGCAGCGCCAGGTGCAGCTCGTCGTCGTCGGCGGGCGTCAGCACGTACGCCAGCACCCCCCGCTCGGCATCCTCCGCGAAGAAGACGGCGCCCTCGGGCTCGGCCGGCAGGCTGCCCAGGAGCGTCAGGCCCTCGGGCAGCGCCGCCCGCACGTCTTCCTCGACGCGGCCGATCGTGAGGCCCAGCGTGGCCGGATCGGTCCCGAAGGTGCCCGCGCCGCAGTCGGGGCAGGGCTGGCCCCAGGCGCGACCGGGATCGCCGCAGGTGGGGCAGAGCACCGGCGCGCCCGGCACCCGGCCGTCCAGGCGATCGGCGACGCTCAGGATCTGCTCGTCGCCCTCGTCCTCCTCCAGGAGGAGCACCGTCAGACGGCCCGACCCGCTCTCCGAGGCCAGGAACGCGGTACGCCGCTCGTCGTGCCCCAGCTCGGCCAGGAGGCGGTAGCGGCCCTCGGTGGCCTGTCGAATGGCTTCGATCAGCGTGTCGTCGATCACGTCCGCGTTCCGTCCGCCCCGTCCCGGGTTCTCCGCCGGCCCGTCGGCCGCGCGCGGCCCCGGGATCCTTCGTCGGTGGCCCAATATGGGCGACCGGCGTCGATCGGGGAAAGCGCGTCGGCGCCCCTGCGCGGGCGCGCCCTTCCATTCCCCCGCACGGGAGATGCCTCCTGATGGACTCCATCCTGTCGGTCCGTACCCGTCCACCTGCGCCGGAGGCGCCGGCTGCGCGGCCGTTGCCGCTTCCCTCGGGGAGGGCCGTGGCCTGCTCGGTCGAAGACGGCCTCGAGCAGGTCTCGCTGCTCGGGCCCACGGGTGAGCTGGAGGTACGGGTCACGTTCACGGAGCGCGGGCCGGTGCTGCACGTGCGCGCCGTGGACCTGGTGCTGGAAGCGCGCGACGAGGTGGCCATCCGCTGCGGTCGCCTGCGGGTGGAGACGGCCGGGGACCTGGAGCAGCACTGCGGAGGCGCGCTGCGGCAGACGGTGGGAGGCGATGCCCATCTGCACGTCGCCGGCGACCTGCGGACCGAGGCCGATGCGGTGGAGACCCACGCGCGTCTGGGCGATGTGCGCCTCAAGGCCAACGACGACGTTCGCCTCAATGGCGAGCGCATCAAGCTCAACACCTGAGCCGACCATGGAGCTCGTGAATCCGACCGGGTGGAACGCGGGGTGGCTGTCGACCACGTTGGACGACGAGCACCTCCTGGGCGCGGTGATCGTCCGGCCCGCGTTCCGTCTGGAGGGCGAGTCGCTCCAGGCCGGGGATGCACCGGTGTGGCCGATCGAGCCCGGGGGGAGCCGCACCGGGCTCGGCACCTTCGGGGCCGACCTGCCGTTCCTGAACGGCGGTGTGGACGTCCTCGTGGTGGGGGACGCCGTGCCCCCGGGCGGCGTCGCGCGCCCCGAGATGGAGGTGCGCCTGGACCTGGGCGGACGCTTCGCGCGGCGGCTGCACGTGCTGGGCGACCGTCACTGGATCCGCGCAGCGGGTACGCTGCAGCCCTCCGCGCCCGCGCCCTTCACCGCGCTGCCGCTGGAGTGGGGGCGCGCCTACGGCGGCCGAGCGGCGCACCCGCTGGGCGAGCAGGTCTTCCCCGCCAATCCGGGCGGCCGCGGCTTCCACCTGGACGAAGCGGAGGCCGAAGGCGGGCCGCTTCCCAACATCGAGGACCCGGAGCGGCGCATCACCCGCTGGGACGACCGTCCCGAGCCGGTGGGCTGGGCACCCTATCCGGCCGACGGCGCGCTGCGCCCGCTGCACGCCGCACGGGTCGAGGGCGAGGGCGCGTCGGCCCGCTACCGCGGCGTGGCGCCCACGTTCTTCAACCAGGCCGCACCGCGGATGATCCTGCCCGCGGCCGAGGCACCGCAGCCGGGCGAGATCGTGGAGGTGATCGGCATGCGCGCCGACGGCCGCTTCCGCTGCGCGCTTCCCGACCTGGCCTTCCACGTGGACGTGGCGCTCGGCGATCGGCGGTACCGCTTTCCGGCCCACCTGGACCAGCTGCTCCTCGCGCCGACGCTCGGCGCGCTCGTGCTCTCCTACCGCGCCGTCTTCCGCTACCGCATGGTGCCGCGCGAACGTCGCAGCGTCACGCTCGTACAGGCGCATGATGCCCCCCGGACCGGAGCCGCCGCATGATCGCCTCCGAGTTGCGCGACGCCCCCCTGCCCGAGCTGCCCCCCGGGTACGAGCTGCTGGAGCCCGCGCCCGAGCGCAAAGGCCAGTGGAGCGGGCCCGACGGGGTGCGCGTGGGCGTGCTGCTCAAGCGCACGTACGAAGACGACGGTCGCGGCGGCCTGACGCTGGCCGACGCCCCGGTCCCGCTCTTCGACGCGCCGTTCCCGTGGAGCGAGTCCGCCTCGGGCGAGGACCCGCCGCCTGCGAGCGACGAGGACACCCTCGCGCTGCGTCCGGGCACCGACGTGGTGGTGCAGGGAAGCGCCTATGCTCCGGGCGGTCGCGCCCGCGAAGGATGGGTGCGCTTCGAGGGCGCGGGCCTCAAGCGCGAGATCCGGGTCTTCGGCGATCGGCGTCTCGAGCGTACGCCCGGCGGCGCCTGGCGCATCGCGGAGCCGGCCGGGTTCACATCCATCCCGCTCCGCTACGACCGCGCGTACGGAGGACACGACGCGCGCGCGTTGGCGCGCCACGGCGACCCCCAGGCCGAGCTGATGGAGCTGATCGATCCCGAGCTCGCGTCGGGGCCGGGCCTGTACCACTACCCGCGCAATCCCGCCGGCACGGGCTACGTCGTCGACGCGGACGACGAAACGCTCGCGGAGCTCCGCCTGCCCAACTTCGAGTTCCCGTTCGATCCGCTCACGGTGGAGCGGCTCGTGGCCGGCCGGGTGGAGCGCTGGATTCGCCGGCCCCTGCCCGCCGCCCTCGACTGGGTGGGCTCGGCCTGGTTCCCCCGCGTCGCCTACCTGGGGATCCGCCGGCCGCACGACCTGGGAGACGCCCCTCCGGCGGAGGTGCTCGGTCGGTGGGCTGCCCCCGACCTCATGCAGATCGAATCCCCGCTCAAGTCGGGGCGTCCGCCCCGTCTGGAGTTCCACCAGGGCGCCTCACCGGGGATGACGCTCGCGCGTCTGCGCCCCGATGCCGCCTTCCGCATCGAGGGCATGAGCGCCGATGGCGGCGTGCACACGGTACGCCTCCCGGGGGAGTGGCCGGAGGTGGAGCTCCGCACGGGTCCCGAGACGCTGAAGGCGGCACCCCATCTCAACTCCGTGTGCATGGACCGTGAGGCCGGAACGCTGATGCTGGTATGGTGCGCCACGGCGCGTGTCGAGCGCCCGCTCTCGCCCGTCGAGATCGCGGGCATGGAGACCATCGTGACCTGGCGATCCGCGGATCGCTGGGGCTGAGGACAGGAGCGGGTCGATGGCGTCGGTGATGAACTGCAATGCACACCTGATCGTGCACCCGTTCGTGGGTCTGTCCTTCCACACCGGCTACGGGCCGCCCTACATGGCACCGGTCCCCTACACGCCGGCCATCTCGTTCAGCGTGCTGATCGGCTCCCGCCTGCAGGCGCTGCCGTCCTGGGACGTCCAGGGCCCGGCCGGGCTGCCGTTGCTCGGCCGCGAGAACGACTCGGGGCTCGTGGTCCCCCATGTGCACATCGGGCCCCAGTTCGACTGGTTCCAGCTCCTGTCCACCCTGTTCGGCGGGTCGGAGGTGTTCATGGGGGCCGGGTCGGTCCAGATCCCCGTGGACGACCTGTTCGCGCGGCTGCCCGGGTTCGCGGGCGACCTCCTGGGGGACGAGGAGACGGCGGTAGGCAGCTGTCTCTTCCCGGGCCCGATCAGCCTGAACGTGGGCTGCTCCGATCCCATCGACCTCCCGTTGGACCTGGTGATCGCGCCCAACACGATCCTCGTCGGCATCTCGCTCGCCGACATCCTGTACGCCATCGTGATGTTCGCCGTGAGCGCGTTCCTCTCGGTGCTCGGCGGCGCGCTGGCGGACGAGGCCGGCGAGCGCATCGCGCGACGGCTGGTCAAGAAGACGGCCGAGGAGGCGGCGCAGGAAGGGCTCTCCAAGGCGGCGAAGCGCCAGGCGCGCGACTGGGGGGCCGATGCCCTGGAGCGTGCGACCCGGAGCGCGCGTCGGGAGATGATCCGCCAGGGGATCGAAGGCGTCTCCGCCGGCGTGGTCAACTTCGTCGAGGACACGATCGCGGATGCGGTCGTGCGCGAGAAGACGCTGAAGCCGGGGGTGGACCGCGTCGCGGGGGAGCCCGCGCCTGCGACGTCCTCGCGCGGCGCGCGGGCGACGTCGACCGAGCCCGCCTCGGCCCGCCGGGCGGCGGGTCCGCGCTCGGCCGCCGACGCGGCGGGCCCGCGCGACGTCGCCGCCTCCGGCGGGGGACCCGGCGATCCCGCCGCCTCCACCGTGGCCGACCGCAGCGGGCTGCCGGGCGCACCTTCGCAGCCGGGCCGACCGACCCTCCCCTCGAGGCCATCCGTCCCGACGAGCGGATCGACGCCCGGGCGCATCGACGCGCTCGGCGGCGACCTGGGCGGCGGAGCGCCGGAGGCGGTCCACGCGCGTTTCGCCGACGCGACCGCGCCCGATGCCGCTGCCCGCCTGCGCGAACGACGCGCTGCGCTCGACGCCTGGGGAGCGGCGCAGCCGCCGGAAGCCATCGTGACGCTCGCGCAGGACACGCTGTCCGGGTTCTTCCCGCGCGAGATGGTGGAGAGCCGGTGGAGCGAGCTCGCGGAGCTGCGCAGCACCATGCTCGCCGACCTCACCGGAGTGGGGGTCGCGCCGAGCGACAACTTCTGGGGAGGCGTCTGGCAGCCCCACTCGGCCGAGTGAGTACGGCCGTGGGGACGCGTGCGGACCTGCGCACGCGCGTGCAGGGGGAGCTGTTCGTCGTGCATCTACTCAAGCGCACCTATGAATGGCGCGAGTACGGCCGGTGTCGGCTGAGCGACGAGCAGGAGCCCCTGCACGAGCGCCAGCCGCTGCACGCCCGCTCGGCCTCGGGCGAGGCGCCCCCACCCGCCGGCGACGTCGACTTCATCGCGCTGCGTCCGGGCGTCGACGTGGTGGTGCAGGGAGCCGCCTACACCGTCAGCGCGCGCCAGACGGAGTCGTCGGTGTCGGTCGAAGGACCGGCATTGCGGCGGACCCTGCGCGTGATCGGGGACCGCGTGGCCGAGATGACGGCGGACGGATGCATCCGCTTCAGCGCGCCCCGCCCGTTCCGCCGCATGCCGGTGCGGTACGATCGCGCGTACGGCGGCCACGACGCCCAGGCGCTGGCGCGCTATGGGGACAGCGCGCGCGAGGTGCTGCGGCCACCCGTCGGCGCGCGTGAGCCGACCACGCGCTTCCACTATCCGCGCAATCCCAGCGGCACCGGGTTCGTGGTGGAGCCGACACGGGCGGCGGTCGACGGCCGCCGTCTGCCCAACCTCGAGTTTCCGGACGATCCGCTCACCCCCGCACGGCTGGCGTGCGGGCACATGGATCGCTGGCCGCTCGCGCCGTTGCCCGCCGGTCTGGATTGGTACGGGCTCTTCTGGTTTCCGCGCTCCGCCTACCTGGGCATGATCCCCCGGCACGCGCCGCTGGACCGGCCGCTGCCCGAGGTGCGTGCCCGCGTGGCGTCCGAGGATCTCCTGGCCATCCGCCCGCCGTGGGCGAGCCGCCTCGATCCGCGCGCGGAGTACGCCCAGGGCGCCTCGCCCGGCATGACGCTCGCCACCCTGCGCGCCGATGCCTCCTTCCGTCTGCGGGGCTTCTTTCCCGATCGCACCGAGTGGGTGGTGCGCCTGCCCGGCGAGGTGCCGCGGGTGGCCGCCGTGCCCAGCGGGCGGCGTGCGCCGCCGGTGGAGCCGCGCCTCAACTCCGTGGTGTTCCAGCCCGAGCGACGTCGCATGACGCTGACGTGGGCGGCGCTGGTGCCGGCGGACGCGGCACCCGGAGGCGAAGCGCGGGTGGAGTGGGAATCGCTGCACGTGCACTGAACCTCGCGGGGCCGCCCGCCCGGTCGTCGGGGGCACTGGCGTTGACCTTGCATCCGCACCGGGTCCATACTGCCGGTGTCCGGCCTGTCGGCAGGGCCACCCCCCATCGCTCCCCCGACGCCGATGAGCGCAGCGCACGAGGTCACCCGCCTCTTCACCGCCTGGCGGGAGGGAGACGAAGCCTCCCTGGAGCGGCTGATGCCGCTCCTCTACGACGAGCTCCGCCAGCTCGCCTCCCGCTACATGCGCGGCGAGCGCAGCGATCACACGCTGCAGGCCACGGCGCTCGTCAACGAGGCGTATCTGCGCCTGGTGGGGTCGGATGTCTCGTTCGCCGATCGCTCGCACTTCCTGCGCATCGCCGCGCAGGTCATGCGGCGCATCCTGGTGGATCACGCCAAGGCCAAGAAGGCGCTCAAGCGGGGTGGCAACCAACACCCCGTCACGCTGGACGAGTCGGTGTTGGCCTCGGACGACGCGCCCGAGGTGGTGCTCGAGGTGGACGAGGCCCTCCAGCGCCTGGCCGAGCACGACGAGCGCAAGAGCAAGGTGGTGGAGCTGTTCTATTTCGGGGGGCTCTCCTACGAGGAGAGCGCGGCCGCGCTCGGGATCTCCGAGGCCACCGTGCACCGGGACCTGCGCTTCGCGAAGGCCTGGCTGCACAAGGAGATCGAGGCCCAGCGCCGCGGCGGGTCGGAGACGGCCGGCAGCGCCTGATGCGCAGGCGGGCGCGTGCGCGCCCGCCGACCGTACGACGCAGCGCGCCAGCGGGGACCCCCCGACCGGATCCGCCGATCCGCCCGCGCTGGACGCCCCCTCAGTCCCCGCCCACCAGGCCCAGCAGACCGTCGAGGAGCGGCCGCCCGTTGGCGGCCACGACCGCTCCCGGCCTCAGGTCGAGCGGCCGCCCGTCCGGGCGGACCGCCACGCCGCCGGCCTCCTCCAGGAGGATCAGCCCGGCCGCGATGTCCCACGGGGCCAGGTGGAGCTCCCAGAAGGCATCCAGCCGGCCGGCTGCCACGAAGCACAGGTCGAGCGCCGCCGCGCCCGCGCGGCGGATGCCGGACGTGGCGCGCAGCACGCGGTCGAACTGCACCAGGTAGGGTGGCAACGCCTCCAGACGCTTGAAGGGGAAGCCCGTCCCGATCAGCGCGCCCGCCAGCTCCCCGCAGGTGGAGACCCGCAGCGGCACGGGTGCAGGCGCGCGCGGGCCCTGATACCAGGCCCCACCGCCCTGCCGTGCCCACCAGCGCTCGCCGGTGGCCGCCGCGGTGACGGCGCCCGCCACCACGCGCCCCGCGACGGCCACCGCCACCGAGGACGCGAAGAACGGGTGCCCGTGCAGGAAGTTGGTGGTGCCGTCCAGCGGATCGATCACCCACAGCGGTCCCTCGCCCGGGTCCTGGTCGTGCCCGAGGCCTTCCTCCTCGGCCAGGAGCGCGTGATCGGGATGCCGGGCGCGCACGAGCGCCTCGATCTCGGCCTGGGCTTCCAGGTCGACGGCCGAGACGAAGTCGCTCCGGCCCTTGGTGGTGACGGAGCCCGTCTGCGAGGCGCCGAGGTGGTGCGCGTGCACGCGCGCCGCGGCGTCGGCGGCGTCCCGGGCTGTCGTCAGCCACGCATCGAGGGCGTCCAGCGCTGCCTCCGTGGGTTCCGTGGTGTGGGGGGGCAGTCTAACTTACCCGCCCTCTCCCACCCGTACAGGGAAGCGTGCAGTCGTGAGCAAGAAGCCGGTCGTCCTCAGCGGAGTCCAACCCACGGGCGAGGCCCACCTGGGCAACTACCTGGGGGCGTTCCGCCAGTGGGTGGACATGCAGGACCGCTACGACGCCTTCTACTGCATCGTGGACCTGCACGCCATCATCACCGAGTACGATCCGCGCGACCTGCCCGACCGGGTCTTCGACATGGCGGTCAGCTTGCTCGCGGTGGGGATCGACCCCGAGCGCTCGACGCTGTTCGTGCAGTCGGATGTGCCCGAGCACGTGGAGCTGAGCTGGCTCTTCAACGCGGTGGCGCCCGTGGGGGACCTCGAGCGCATGACGCAGTACAAGGACAAGTCCGCGAAGCTGGAGTCCGTCCCGGCCGGTCTGCTCAACTACCCGGTGCTGCAGGCGGCGGACATCCTGATCTATCGCGCGGACGCCGTGCCGGTGGGCGAGGACCAGCGCCAGCATCTCGAGCTCACGCGCGACATCGCCCGCAAGTGGAACGCGCGCTTCGGGGAGTACTTCCCCGAGCCCGAGGCCATCGTCCCCCAGGTGGGTCGCATCCTGGGCCTGGACGGCGAGGCCAAGATGTCCAAGTCGCTCGGCAACACCGTGGGCATCCTGGCCGAGCCGGACGAGATCTGGGAGCGGGTGCGCACGGCCGTGACGGACCCGCAGCGGGTGCGCAGGACCGACCCCGGCCGACCGGAGGTCTGCAACGTCTACACGCTGCACACGCTGATCACGGATCCGGCCCTGCTGGAGGACATCGCCACGCAATGCCGGGGCGCCACCCGGGGCTGCGTGGACTGCAAGCGCATCCTGGCGGACTCCATCGCCACCACGTTCGCGCCGTTCCGCGAGCGGGCCCGGGAGCTGCGCGCCCGCCCGGAGCGCGTGCAGGAGATCCTGCACGCCGGCGCCGAGCGCGCCCGGTCGGTGGCGCGGGAGACGATGGCGGAGGTCCGGGAGCGGATGGGGCTGGACTGGCGGGTGCGCCAGGCCTGACCGCACGAGGGCGCTCCCGGGCGCAGCCCTTCCGCCACACCCCCGCCGGCTGGTCCGCTTCCTGCTCCCCACGCCGTCCCGGTGGGATCCCCTCCCCCCCAAGGGCCCCGCAAGGCCCGGAACGACGCCGTTTCCGCCGTCCCCCGGGTCGGCGGCGCGAGGTCGCCCGGCACGGAAGGCCCGGCGGAGGGCGTCCCTGCCTACCCCGACCGGCAGAGGCCCATGACCGAGATCTTCAAGGCGGCCATCGAGAAGGGCGCCAGCGACATCCACCTCAAGTCGGGTGACGTGGTCCGCGCGCGGATCCACGGGACCCTCTATCCCCTGACCGAGCAGAAGCTGACGCACGAGCAGGTGCGGCAGATCGCGCTCAAGCTCATCCCCCACGAGCGGGACCGGCAGCGGGTGGACGAGCTGCTGGACTACGACTGCTCCTGGGGCCTGCCGGGGCTGGGTCGCTTCCGCGTCAACATCCTGCGCCAGCGCGGCACGTTCTCGATCATCATGCGTGTGATCCCGATCGAGATCCCGACCTTCGAGGACCTCAAGCTGCCCGGCGTGCTGGAGAAGATCTCGCAGAGCGAGCGCGGCCTGGTGCTGGTGACCGGCGTGACGGGGTCCGGGAAGTCGTCCACGATGGCCGCGATGATCGGCTACATCAACCGCAACCGTCAGCGCCACATCGTGACGCTGGAGAACCCGATCGAGTTCCTGCATCGCGATCAGAGCTCGTCCATCACGCAGCGTGACGTGGGCACGGACACGGACTCCTTCCAGACCGGCTTGCGCGCCGCACTGCGTCAGGACCCCGACGTCATCCTGATCGGCGAGATGCGCGACAAGGAGACCATCGACATCGCGCTCAAGGCGGCCGAGACCGGCCACCTCGTGATCTCCACGGTGCACACCCAGAACGCCTCCCAGACCATCTCGCGTCTGATCGCGGTCTTCGAGCCCACCGAGCAGGAGATGATCCGCATCCGTCTCGCGGAGACGTTGCAGGCCGTCGTCAGCCAGCGACTGCTCCCGCGCTCGGATGGGCAGGGGCGCGTCGTGGCCGCCGAGGTGATGCTGGTCACGGGGACCATCCGCGACTGCGTGCGCGATCCCGATCGGATCGAGGAGATCAGCGAGCTGATCGAGGAAGGGCGCGGTCACTACGGCTCGCAGACGTTCGACCAGCACCTCATGGAGCTGGTGCGCGCGGGGTTCGTCGAGTTCGAGGTGGCCAAGGCGGCCGCGAACAACCCGAACGACTTCGACCTCAAGATGAACCTGTTCGGCGACAGCTCGCCGCAGGATCGCATCTCGGGCGGCCGCGAAGGCGGGATGGCCCAGGAGATGGCGCAGTTCTTCACGTGATCCGGAGCGCCTCCGCGCCCTCGCGGGGCGGAGGCGCGCGGCGCACCCCGAGCAGGGCCTTGCGGGTCGGGAGGGGAGACGAGACGATCCCTGCCGGGATCCGCGCGCACCCACCCTCCAGCCACCATCGGGCAGTCATGGCCACCGCTTCCAGCATCGACCTCTCCGGCGTCTTCATCCCCGCCACCAGCCCCTTCGACCCGGTCTCGGGCGACCTCGACGTGATCGGGCTCCGCAGCAACGTGCGGCGCTGGAGCACGACGGGCGTGCGCGGCATCGTGATCGGGGGCTCGACCGGTGAGGCCATGTTGCTGGACGACGACGAGCGCCTGGCCGCCCTGGATGCGACCGCCGACATCCTGCCCGACGGCATCCTGCTCGTGGCCGGCACGGGCGGCGAGTCGACGCGACGCACCATCCGCCTCACGCGCGAGGCCGCCGAACACGGCGCCGACGCCGTGCTCGTGCAGCCGCCAGCCTTCTACAAGGGCGCGATGACGCCCGAGGCGCTGCAGGTCCACTATGCGGCGGTGGCGGACGCATCGCCGGTGCCGGTGATCGTCTACCAGGTGCCGCTCCGACTCAGCACGCTGGATCTTCCCACCGGCCTGGTCGTGGAGCTGTCGAAGCACCCGAACATCGTGGGCATCAAGGATTCGCGTGGACAGCTCGAGCTGGTCGGGGAGCTCGCCACCCAGACCGCCCGCGGCTTCCAGGTGCTGGTGGGCAGCGGCGCGCACCTGTATGCCTCGCTCGAGGTCGGTGCGGTCGGCGGCATCCTGGGCGTCGCCAACCTGGCGCCGGCGGAGTCGGCGGCCATCTGCACCGCCTTCCAGCGCGGGGACCATGCGGGAGCCGGTCGTCTGCAGAAGGAGGTGGGACCGGTCCACGTGGAGATCGTGGGCGGGCTGGGCGTCGCAGGCGTCAAGGCCGGCCTCGATCTGCTCGGGTACCGCGGAGGCGATCCGCGCCCGCCGCTGCGCCCGCTGCCGGAGCGCGGCCGCGAGACGGTGCACAAGGTGCTGCGCAGCGCGGGTCTGCTCGAGCCGGACCGTGCCGCCCGCGCTTGAACCGGAGCGGATTCGCCGGTAGCTTTTCCCAGAGGATGCCCGAAGCGGGCCCGTCCCCCCGGACGGGCCCGTTTTTCTGTGCCCCGTCGAGGGGCCGGCCGACATCGGCCGGGGCATCCACCGGCGCAACGTCGGCGCCATCGTGATCCGGGAGACCGCGCATCCCGGGTCGCTCACCCTGTATCGATGACCTGCGAGAGGAGTTCGGACGTGTCCGGAGCCCGCCGAGGGCGTTGCACGGTGGTGGTCGGCTGTCAGTGGGGCGACGAAGGGAAGGGCAAGATCGTCGACGTGCTGGCTGCCGACGCGCAGATCGTGGCGCGCTACCAGGGTGGCGCCAATGCCGGGCACACGGTGCACGTCGGCGACGACGAGTTCATCCTGCACCAGATCCCCTCGGGCGTGCTGCACGACGGCAAGCGTTGCCTCCTCGGCAACGGGGTCGTGCTCGACGTGCGCCAGTTCTTCGACGAATACGATGCGCTCGCGGCCCGCGGCATCCGGCTGGACGGTCGCGTGGGCGTGAGCGGCCGCGCCCATGTGCTGCTGCCGTTCCATCGCGCCCTGGACAAGGCACGCGAGGCCGCGGCTGCCGAGAAGATCGGCACCACCGGCCGCGGGATCGGCCCGGCGTACGAGGACAAGGTGGGCCGGCGTGGCCTGCGGGTGGGCGACCTGGCCGACGCCGCCGGTGTGGAGCGCTGGCTGGACGGCGCGCTGACGCGCGCCGAGGCCCAGTTGCGCGAGCTGGGCGAGGACGTCGACACCGTCGCGGCCGAGACGCGTGACGCGTTGGGTCTGGCGGCCCGACTGCACGCCCTCTCGACCGAGGTGGGCGTCGAGATCCTGGAGGGTCTGCGCGCGGGTCGGGACGTCCTGCTCGAGGGCGCGCAGGGCGCGCTGCTCGACCTGGATCAGGGCACCTATCCCTTCGTGACGTCCTCCAACACCACCGCCGCGGGTGCGCCTGTGGGGGTGGGGATCGGCCCCACGGCCGTGGACGATGTGCTGGGCGTCCTCAAGGCCTACACGACCCGCGTCGGCGAGGGCCCGCTGCCCACCGCCATGACGCCCGAGCTGGACGAGCAGGTCCGGCAGTGGGGCGGCGAGTTCGGCGCCACCACGGGCCGCCCGCGTCGCTGCGGATGGTTCGACGCGGTCGTGGCGCGCCACGCCGCCCGCGTGAACGGCCTCACCGGCCTGGCCATCACGAAGCTGGACGTCCTGGACCAGCTGCCGGAGATCCAGATCGCGGTGGGCTACCGGGTGGACGGCGAGGAGACGTCGCACTTCCCCGACGCCGGCTGCGGATACGACGCGATCGAGCCCGTGTACGAGACCGTGCCCGGCTGGAAGGCCTCCACCGCGGACGCACGCAAGCTGGAGGACCTGCCCCGCGCGGCCCGGGCCTATCTGAGCCGCCTCCAGGAGCTGGTCGGGGTCCCGATCTGGATGGTCTCGGTCGGCACCCGGCGCAGCGACATCATCCGCGTCTGATCCACCCGGCGGAGGATTCCGCCCCCCATGGCCGCATCCATCACCTCCTACGCCTGGCTCTCGGTCGGGCTCGCCCTCGCCACCATCGGGCTCAAGACCTGGGCGTGGTGGCTGACGGGCTCGGTCGGCCTGCTGTCGGATGCGGTCGAGTCGGTGGTCAACCTCGTGGCCGCGCTGTTCGCGCTGTTCATGGTGGGTCTGGCGCGCCGCCCCCCGGACGAGGAGCACGCCTACGGCCACGCCAAGGCCGAATACTTCGCCAGCGGGTTCGAGGGCGCGTTGATCCTCTTCGCCGCGGGCTCCATCGTGTGGGCCGCGGTGGGCCGCATGTTGGATCCGGTCGCGCTCGAGCGCTGGGGGCTGGGTGTGGCGGTCGGGGCGGTCGCGACCGGTCTGAACGTGGCCGGTGGCTGGATCCTGATGCGGGCCGCCCGCCGCTTCCGCTCCATCGCGCTGGAGGCGGACGCCGAGCACCTCTATTCGGACGTCTTCACGTCCGTGGCCGTCCTCTCCGGTGTCGTGGCCACCGCGCTGTCGGGGGTCTCGTGGCTGGATCCCGTCGTGGCCCTGGGCGTGGCCCTGAACGTCTTCCGGATCGGATTCAACCTGGTCCGCCGCTCGCTGCTCGGTCTGATCGACACGGCGCTGCCGGCCCAGACCCGCGCTGCCGTCGATGCCGTCCTCGCCCGCTACCGCACCGGCGGCGTCGATTTCCACGCCCTGCGCACCCGGCAATCCGGGTTCCGGGGCTTCGTCTCCATGCACGTCCTGGTGCCCGGCGCCTGGAGCGTACAGCAGGGGCACGACCTGCTGGAGCGGCTGGAGGAGGAGATCCGGGCGGTGGCGCCCGACCTGACGGTCTTCACCCACCTGGAACCGGCCGAGGACCCCGCATCCTGGCACGATACCGAGCTGGATCGGAGCGAGGAGGCCCCGGAGCGGAGGCACGGGGCCCCGGATCGCCGGCACGCCGGCGGGGAGTAGGGAGGCCGATCCGGGCTCGTCCTTGAGCCATTCCGGGGCCGGTGGCTATCTTTTCAAGCTTTGCCACCGCCGTCCGACGCGCCTCGGGGCGCGCCCCTGCGGCGGACCTGAGTCTTGGCAGTGGGGCCGGGGAGGCCCGATTCCGGATGTTCGACGAGCTCGGCCAGAAGCTGGACACGGTCCTCGGGCGCTTCCGCCAACGAGGTCTGCTCACGGAGCCCATGATCAAGGAGGGGCTCCGGGAGGTTCGTCGTGTCCTTCTGGAAGCGGACGTCAACTACCAGGTCACACGCGACTTCCTGACCCGCGTCCAGGCCCGGGCGCTCGAGGAGCCGGTCCTCAAGTCCGTCTCCCCGGGACAGCAGATCGTCAAGATCGTCCACGACGAGCTGGCCCACCTGCTCGGCGACGAGCGGCCTTCGCTGCGCTGGGCGCCCTCGCCGCCTACCGTCTTCATGCTGGTCGGTCTGCAGGGGTCCGGGAAGACCACCACCATCGCCAAGCTCGCCCGCCGGCTGGTCAAGGAGGGGCGCCAGCCGCTCCTCGCGGCCTGCGACCTCTACCGGCCCGCGGCCGTGGATCAGCTCCAGACGCTGGGGCAGAAGATCGGCGTGCCGGTGCACGCCGGTGCGCCCGGCTCCGATCCCGTGGACGTGGCCAAGGCCGCGCTGGTGGAAGCCCGCGCCCAGAAGCGGGCCGTCGTCCTGGTCGACACCGCGGGACGCCTGCAGATCGACGAAGCCATGATGGACGAGCTCCGCCGCCTCAAGGCCGAGCTCGCTCCGCAGGAGATCCTGCTGGTCGCGGACGCGATGACCGGACAGGAGGCGGTGAAGATCGCCGAGGGCTTCGATCAGGCGTTGGACCTGACCGGGGTCATCCTCACCAAGATGGACGGCGATGCGCGGGGCGGTGCGGCGCTGTCCATCCATGGCGTGACGGGCAAGCCCATCAAGTTCGTGGGCACCGGCGAGGGCGTGGCCGAGCTCGAGCCCACGGACCCGCAGCGTCTCGCCGGACGGATCCTGCAGCTCGGCGACGTGGTCGGCCTGGTGGAGCGCGCCTCGGAGGCGTTCGACGCCGAGGAGCAGAGCCGCCTCGAGAAGAAGGTGCTCGGCAAGGGCCGCTTCACGCTCGAGGACTTCCTCGCCGCCATGCGGCAGATCCAGAAGATGGGACCGCTGGAGCAGATCGCCCGCATGATCCCGGGCGTGGGCAAGAAGCTGCCCGTGGGCGCGGTCGATCCCAAGCGGATCAAGCACGTGGAGGCGATCATCCTGTCGATGACGCCCTCCGAGCGGAAGAAGCCCGAGATCCTCAACGGATCCCGGCGCGCGCGCATCGCGCGCGGTAGCGGACGGCCGGTCGCCGAGGTCAACCGGCTGCTCAAGCAGTTCAAGGAGATGGAGAAGTTCCTCAAGCAGATGAAGGGCATGGTGCCCCGCTGAGGGCTTCCCGAAGGCGTTCACCGTACGATCCACACCACACAGAGGACCGATGGCCGTTCGCATCCGACTCCGGCGCATGGGCCGGAAGAAGCAGCCGCACTACCGCATCGTCGTCGCCGACAGCGCCGCTCCCCGTGACGGTCGCTTCGTCGAGACCCTCGGCTACTACAAGCCCCTGAGCAAGCCGGCGCGCGTCGTGGTCGACCTCGAGCGCGTGGACTATTGGGTGGCGCAGGGCGCGCAGCCGTCGCACACGGTGCGCTCGCTCGTCTCCAAGGCCCGCACGGGCGGTGACGCCAAGGTGGCCGTCGGCGCTCCGGACGTCGAAGCCGAGAAGGCCCGCAAGGCCGCGGAGCTCGAGGCCAAGCGCCAGAAGGAGGCGGAGGCCGCCCAGGCGGCCGCCGAGGCCGAAGCGGCCGCGGCCGCGGAAGCCGCCGCCGCCGAAGCGGCGCAGGCCGAGGCCAGCGCGGAGCCCGAGGCCGCCGCGGAGCCCGAAGCCGCCGAAGAAGAAGCGGAGCCGGAAGCCGGCTCCTGATCGGAGCCGGCCCTGCGCGACGTGGCCACCAGCCCGCCGCCCTTCCTGGTCGTGGGCCATCTCAACAAGGTCCACGGCATCCGCGGTGAGCTCTTCGTCTGGTCGTTGACGGACCGGGCGGAGGACATCTTCCATCCGGGCGCCACGTTCCGGTTGGGGGACGCCGACGCGCAGCCGATGGACGTGCCGGTGCGCTCGCTCACCATCGAGTCGGTGCGTCCCTACCGCACCGGGTGGCTGGTGCGGTTCGAGGACGTGGAGGACCGCACGCAGGCGGAGTTCCTCGCCGGCAGCTACCTCCTGCAGCCCTTCGCGGAGGTGGATGCGCCGGAGGAGGGCGAGTATTTCTACCACGAGCTGCTCGGCGCCACCGTGGCGACGGGGGACGGCACCGTGGTGGGAACGGTGCGCGAGGTCTACGAGCTGGCCCCCGCCCACATGCTGGAAGTCACGCGTCCGGGGCGGCCGTCCCTGCTCGTCCCGCTGTCGCGTCCGATCGTGACGTCGGTCGAGCGCGATCCGCTCCGCATCGTGATCGAGCCGCCGGACGGTCTGCTGGACCTCTGAGCGAGGGCGCGCCGATGCGCATCAACATCGTCACGATCTTCCCCGGGTTCTTCGCGGCGCCGCTCGCGCTGTCCATCCCCGGTCGCGCCCAACGGGCGGGACTGGTGGAGTACCGGGTGGTCGACCTGCGGGACTTCACGCACGACCGGCACCGCACCGTGGACGACGTCCCCTACGGCGGGGGCGCCGGGATGGTCATGAAGCCCGAGCCCTTCTTCGAGGCGGTGGACCACCTCGCCCCCACGGGCCCGATCGTGCTGCTGTCCGCGCGCGGCCGGCCGTTCCGCCATGCGGATGCCGTGCGCTTCGCCGTGCAGGACGAGCTCACCCTGCTCTGCGGGCACTACAAGGACGTGGACCAGCGCGTGGCCGATCACCTGGCCACGGAGGAGCTGGCGCTCGGCCCGTTCGTGCTGTCCGGGGGGGAGATCCCCGCGCTGGCCGTCACGGACGCGGTGGTGCGGTTGCTCCCCGGCGCCCTCGGCGACCACGACTCGGCCGCGTCGGATTCGTTCTACGAGGAGGAGCGCGTGAGCGCACCCTCCTGGACCCGCCCGCCCGAGTACCGCGGCCATGTCGTGCCCGACGTGCTGCTCTCCGGGGACCACGCCCGCATCCGCGCCTGGCGGGAGCAGGCGGCGGAGGAAGCCGAGGCGAAGCGGCGCGGCGGCTAGGCTGCGCTCACCGCCGCGGCCCGCTGGCCGGTGGCGACGTGGCCGGCCGCCCAGGGCGCATCGGGAGGATCGCGCCCGCCCGACCCTCTTCGTGCTACTCCTGCCGCAGCGTCTCCAGCGGATCGGTGCGCCCTGCGCGGCGGGCCGGAAGCCAGCTCGCGAGCAGCGCGATGGCGAGCAGCAGCAGGGAAGCGCCCACCAGCGTGCCCGGATCGCCCGCCTCCACCCCCCACAGCCGGCTGGACAGGAAGCGACCGCTGGCCCAGGAGCCCAGCAGGCCGAGCCCCACCCCCGCGGCGGTCAGACCGAGGCCGCCCAGGACCAACGAGCGCTGGATATGCCCCCTGGACGCGCCCAGCGCGAGGCGGATGGCCAGATCGCGACGGCGTTGGCTGGCCACGTAGAGCAGCAGGCCGTAGAGACCGCCGGCGGCCAGCACGAGCGCGACCAGCGCCAGCGACCCGAACAGCGCGGAATCGAAGCGACGGCCGGCGCTGGCGTCGTCCACGAGCGCGTCCAGTGTCTGGACCTGCGGCACCGGCAGCGCCGGTGCGACCGACCAGATGGCATCGCGCAGGCGCGCCGGGACATCGGTGGCGGAGGGATCCATCCGCACCGCGAAGACGGCGCGGTCGGACTGGAAGGGCATCTCCTGGAGCGGCACGTAGGCCGCGGGCCCGTGCTCGTACTCCGCGCCGTAGTGACGGTCGTCGGCCGCGACGCCCACGATCTGCGCGGTGAGGCCCTGACCGTGGTGCAGCGTACGCCCCACCGCCGCGGTCGCCGATCCGAAGACCTGGATCGCGAGCGGCTCCGACACGACCACCGGCGCGGGGTCCATGGACGTCTCGGACGGCGTCCAGACCCGACCCGCGAGGAGCGGGAGCTGGAAGGTCGTGAAGTAGTCGGTGCTCACCGGGTGCATCTGCGTGCGCACGCCGTCTGCGTCCGCCGTCGCGGCGACGTTGCGGGTCCAGCAGCAGCGACGACCGCCCGTCATCTGCATGGGGACGGTGAGCGAGAGGGCGGCGCTCTGGACGCCCGGCACCTCCGCCAGCGCGGTCCGGACCGCCTCCATCCCCTGCACCCAGGATTCCGGCGAGTCGTAGCCGGTGGGCGTGACCGGGACGGACCAGACGCCGGCGGTCTGGATGCCGAGCGCCTGTCCCTGCACCTGCAGGAACGTCCGCAACAGCAGACCCGCGCCTGCGACCAGCGTGAGGGACAGCGCCACCTCCGCGACCACGAGACCGCCGCGCAGCGAGCGGATGCCTTTGCCTTCGGTCGCGGTGCGGGCGGCGCCGCGCACGGCGCCCGCCAGGTTGGCGCGGGCGGCCCGGAGCGCGGGCAGCAGCCCGAACAGCAGCGCCGTGGCGAGCGAGAGGACCGCGGCGAACCCGAGCACGCGCAGGTCGACGTGGACGGCGGCTTCGCGCGGCAGCGTCTGGGGGTTGAGCGTCAGGAACGTGCGCAGTCCGACGACGCTCAGCGCCACGCCGAGCGCGCCGCCCACCAGACCCACGAGCACGCTCTCGGTCATGAGCTGCTCCACCAGGCGTCCGCGACCTGCGCCCAGGGCATGCCGGACGGCCATCTCCCGTTGCCGCTCCACGCCGCGCGCCAGGAAGAGGTTGGCCACATTCGCGCAGGCGACCAGCAGCAGCATGGCCACAGCGCCGAGCAACAGGCCCAGCCCCTCCCGCACCGGACGAACGATGATCTCGGACAGCCCAACCGCCGGCAGCGGCTCGGGCGCGTCGCCGTCCCGCACGCGATAGTTGGGATGCACCTGCGCCATCTCCACCATGAGCGCGTCCAGCTCGCTCTGGGCGGCAGCGTGCGACGCACCCGGCTCGAGCCTCCCCGCCACGTCCAGGACGGACCAGTCGTGGCCGGTGTACATCTCCGCGCTCCAGTCGACAGCCCGCCATACGTCCACGTCGGTCCCCACCAACGCCTCCGGTGGCGCGAACGTGCTCGGCAGGATGCCCACCACCACGACGGCCTCCCCGTCCAACGCGATCGTGCGGCCCACCAGGTCGGGGTCGCCTCCCCACAGGCGGCGCCACGTGCCTTCGGCGAGCACCACGGCCGCCGGACCCCCGAAGTCGTCCCGCTGCAGCAGGCGACCGCGCGCCGCGGTGGCCCCGAACAGCGTGAAGAAATCCTCCGTCACCGTGGCGCGCTCCAACCGCTCGGGCTGACCCGTTCCGGTGAGGTTCACGTCGTCCGTGAAGGCGCCGGCCCACTGCTCCACGGTGCGAACGGAGCCGAGCTGCTGGAACAGCGGGCCCGAGTGCGAGCCGTTCTCGAGGTAGATCAGGCGCTCGGCGGCGGGGTAGGGGAGCGGCCGCAGCAGCACATGGTCGACGATCGTGACGATCGTGGTCACGGCGCCCACACCGAGCCCCAGCAGCAGCACGACGGTCCACGTGAAGGTGGGCGCGCGCCCGAGCGAACGGAGGGCTTGACGGACGTTGCGCGACCAGCGGTCCATGAGGAGCTCCCGGGGCAGGCGCGCACGATCCCGACCGTGCGTGCGCAGGTGATGGACCCACTCCGACGCCCACGCCAGCGGCAGCCGGCCAAAGCAGCGGACGAGGAGGGACGCTCGTGCGCGGGCGCCGACGGCGTCCGCCCAGAGCAGCGCGAACGTCTCGGCGGCATCGCCTGCCGACCGTTCGCGGAAGGGGCGAGGGAAGAGGCGGAGCAGCCCCCCGTACAGACGGGGCACGCTCACGCGTCGGGACCCTCGGCGAGCAGGGGGCGCGCCTCGGCCAGGAGGGCTTCGAGGCGCCGAAGCTCGGTGGCCAGCACCCCGCGGCCGGAGGGCGTGAGCGCAAAGGTGCGCCGTCGATCGTCGTTGTCCGCCTCCACCTCCTCCACCCAACCGTCCCCGCTCATGCGCCGGAGGGACCGGTAGAGGTTGGCGGGGTCGAGCTGCACCCCTGACCGGGAGCGCGCCTCCACCGCCTTGATGATCCCGTAGCCGTGCTGCGGCTGCTCGGCCAGGACGGCCAGGATCATCAGGTCGCGCGGGTTCAGTGGAACGGCAGGGTCATCGCTCATGACGAAGCGTATTCGTCACTCGACTATTAGTCAAGTGACTATATGTCGCCGCCCCGAGGCGGCCCCCAGGCGTGGCGCTGCGAAACCGGTCCCGGGGCGTCAGCAGCCCAGATCGGCCTTCCCCTGGGGGTCGTTCACCGGGAAGCACGCGCCCGACGGCAGCGCGACCGGGACGTACCGCTCGAGCTCGGGGTCGTACAGGGCTTCCTCGAGGAAACGGGCGAGGTCGGCGATCTCCTCGTCCGTCAGGCCCAGCGGCACGAAGCCTTCGGCCAGGCGCTCGCTCGGCACCAGGCCGGTCTCCGCCTGCGCGCGGTTCTTGTACTCGATCACGGCACGCACCGTGGGGAACGTGGCGCCATGCCCCAGCGAGCCGACATCCGCGAGGTTGTAGAGCTGCGGCACCTTGAACGCGTACATCTCCTCGGACCGTCCGGTGAAGCCGCCGCGACCCAGGTGCTCGGGCCGCGCCAGCTCGTTGCCTCCGTCGAGGAACACGTCCGGCCCGCGCAGGTCGCCCATGCCCAGCGCGTAGAACGCCATCGAGCTCAGCGCCGGACCCGTGTGGCAGGTGGCGCAGCGGCCCCTCCCGAAGAAGACCAGGGCGCCGCGCTTCTGTGCGTCGCTCAGCGCACCTCGTTCGCCCCTCAGCCAACGCTGGAACGGCGCTCGATCGGCCAGCAGCGTACGCTCGTAGGCGGCGATGGCGAGACCCGCTCGCTCCCGATCGATGGGCTGTCCCGGAAAGGCGGCCGCGAAGAGCTCGCCATACCGCGGGTAGCGCGTGGCCAACGTGGAGTCGGCGCCCTCGAGGCGGTGCACACCGAGCGCGGCGATCGCCTGGGTCTCCAGGCCCTCGTATCCGAGCCGGTTGGTCTCCTTGGGGGTCCCGGCCGTCCACGCGGCTTCCGTCCCCGCGTTGGGCCCGAGCGCGCCGAACTGACCGTTCCAGAGCATCACGGACTGGTAGGCCGCGTTCATCGCGCTGGGGGAGCGGATCGGCTGCACATCGAGGTCCCCGAGCCCGTACGCCGGATCGCGCGTGCGCGCCTCGCCGCGCACCCCGAAGCCCATGCCGCCCTCGCCGATGCCCTGGCGGCGACCGGCCTGGAAGCCGGCCCGGGCGTGGTGACACGACGCGCAGGAGGCGGTGGAGCGACCCTGTGGGCGCTTGGGTGCGCTCAACAGGGCAGGCTCGTGGAAGAGCAGACGGCCCAGCTCCACCTTCGCAGGCGACAACGGATTCCGGGGATCCTGCGGGATCGACGCGAGGTCCGCGCCCGCAGGCAACCGGAAGAACCCGAGGTCTCCTCCCGGTGCGGCCTCTGCGAGGCGCGCCTCGAGCGCCTGATCGAGCTCGGACGCTTCATCCCCGGACCCCAAGGCTTCGCAGCCGGAGATCGCGCTTCCGCCCAGCACCAACAGGATGATCCATCGGACCCGGCGTTCCATGGGCAGTCCCCTGTGCATGCGGCAGGACCGGTGTCGTGTGCGGGGGTCGCTGCCGCCCGGTCGGTGTCCCGTATCGGGGTGGCGTCGAAGCGATCCGGACCGGACGGGCTCGTGGATGGCGCCGCTCGCGGGTGGTGTTCCGGGGTGGGTCCGGCGCGTATCCACGGGATCCGGGCCGGCGCGCGCGCCTGGCCCCTCCGCTCCCTGGAACGACGCGCCGCAACAATCGGGCTCACGCGTCGCCGGGTGAAGTGCGTCGGAGCGGGGGCGGCGCTACCCGGCGGGATCCGGCGACGGCTTGCCGCCGATGTCCACGACGATGTCCCGCCACTTCCCCTGACGGAAGCGGATGACGCTCAGGGTGGCGCGCGTGATGTGGCCCAGCAGGATGGCCAGCCAGACGTCGGTGGCCTGCAGCCCACGCGTCTGCTGCAGCACGAAGCACAGGCCGAGCGGGATGATGATCTGCGAGACGATCGAGATGTAGAGCGGGCTCTTGGTGTCCCCGCTGCCTTGCAGCCCGCCCGTGTAGGTCAGCGCGACCGTGATGAACAACCCGGACACCGACAGGAAGCGCAGCAGCTCCAGGCCGATCCCCACCACGATGGGCTCGGTCATCCCGAACAGCCCGAGCAGGGCACGAGGCAGGAACACGAACAGCGCCCCCACGGCGATGGCGACGCCGATCCCGATGCGCGCCGCGCCGTGCACGGCATGGATGGCGCGCTCCGGCTTGAGCGCGCCCAGGTTCTGCCCCACGACCGCCGCGGTGGCGCCCATCAACCCGACCGACGTCCAGGTGATGAGCGAGAACAGCTCCGTATAGGCCACGGCGTAGGCGGCCTGGGCCTCCGCGCTCTGCTCCAGCGAGCCGATGAAGCGCAACAGCAGCACGCCGGCCACGTTCATGGCCACGCCCTGCACGCCGGTGGGAAGCCCGAACCGGAAGAGCGAGCGGATGACCTCCCAGTCGGGCTTGAGGGACATCCCCTTGGGGAAGCCCACCACCCAGCGCTCGCGGCGCAGCTGCACCAGGGCCACGATGGCCATGCTCCAGGTGGCGATCACCGTGCCCATCGCGGCGCCCAACGTTCCGTACGCCGGGATGGGCCCCAATCCCCGGATGAAGATCACGTTCAGCGTGATGTTCAAGACGGTGAGCACGAGCCCGTAGCGCAGCGGCGTCTTGGCGTCACCCGCGGCGCGCAGCGCGCCGCCCAGCATGAAGAAGATCAGCAGCCCGAAGCTGAACAGGAACAGCATGCGCAGGTAGGGGAGCGCTTCGGCGCGCACCTCGGGCGCGGCGTTCACCAGGTCCAGCAGCGAAGGCGCCAGCAGCAGCCCGATGGGGGCCAGCACCAGCACCGACAGGAAGATGGCCGTGAGGAACGCCTGATAGACCGTGCGGTTCACCTTGTCGTGGTCGCCCTGACCGGCGAAGCGGGCCACCAGGATGCCCATCCCGGCGAAGAGCGAGGAGATGAAGACGATCACGACCAGGAAGATCTGCCAGCTCACACCGATGGCGGCGTTGCCGGTGAAGCCCACGTAACGGCCGACCATCACATGGTCGACGATGCCCTGCAGGCCCCCCACCACGTTCTGGAGCATGGTGGGCCAGGCCAGCTTCCACACCGCGGAGAGGATGGGCCCCTCCACGATGGAGCGATCGAACGTGCGGGGCCGGCGCGCCCCCCGAGCGGGTCCCGCGGGTGCGGAGGCCTTGCCGGATGGGCTTCCGCTCACGGGCGGCGACCCACCCAGACGGTGGAGGGCGCGTCGCTCCAGGGACTCGATGCCACGAACCCCACCTCCGTGAGCAGGTCCAGCTCGGCCTCCAGCGGGAAGTAGGTGTCCTCCTCGTCCCACTCGCTGAAGTGCTGCCAGGCCCGCGCCTCGGAGATCCCGGACCGCACCAGGTGGTCCGCCCATCCGCGGCGCACCGCGGCGCGCGCGTGCGGGTCCGCGGGAAGGGTGGCATCGGCGACCACCAGCACGCCGCCGCTGCGCAGCGCCGCGAAGATGCTGCGGTAGACCACGGCCTTGCCCTCGAGCGTGGGGATGTGATGCAGGGACAGCGACGCCATCACCGCGTCACAGGCCGGCAACGGCTCCAGGAAGGAGCGCTCCACGAACCGCGTGCGCGCCTCGTGCGCGGCCAGCCGCGCGCGCGCCCGTGCCAGCATGGACAGGTCCACGTCCCACAGCTCGATCACACCTTCGTCCGTCCGCTCCAGGAGGGCCGCGCTCAGCGCGCCGGTGCCGGCGCCCAGATCCAGGATCCGCGCGGGCTGCGCCTGGGCGACCACGTCCACGGCCGTCCCGACCATCGTCTCGTAGGACGGGATGAAACGGCGGATCTCGGCGTCGTAGGCGTCGGTCTCGACCCGCAGGTGGCGGAGAACGGAATGGGTCATGGAGTCGCGGGGGGCAGGGATGGGACGGCCGAATATGGGGAAGGGACGGCCTCGGGGGGAGGGAAGGGTCGACGGTCGGAAGCGAGGGCGGCCCCCGAGCGCGGGCCGGTCCATGCCCTGCGATCCCCGTCCCGCGCCCGGCCGCGGCGCGTCGGCGCTCCACCGGCCCCGGGTTGAGATTCCGTGCCCGCCACGGGATGTTGGGCCGGGGTGCGGCGCCTGCGGCGGCGCGGCCCCGCGTCCCCGGGCGTCGCGATCCTGCGCATGAGCCCGGGGATGGCTGATTTCCGCCTTTCGGGGAGTGGACCGCCGTGGAGGCCGTAGACGTCACGCAGCTCCTGGAGGAGGCCACCGCGGGCAACGCGGCGGCCCTGGACCGGCTGCTGCCGCTCGTCTACGACGAGCTGCGTACCCTGGCCGGGCGCCATCTGCGCAAGGAGCGCCCCGACCATACGCTCGGGGCCACCGCCCTGGTGCACGAGGCCTACATGCGCCTGGTGCGCGTGGACCGGATGGCGTGGCAGGGACGGGCCCACTTCTTTGCCATGGCCTCGCGGGTCATGCGGCGCATCCTGGTGGATCACGCGCTGGCCCGGAAGGCACAGAAGCGGGGCGGCGGCGCGCCCGCCACGGGGCTGGACGGCGTCTCCGCGGTGGTGCTCACGCAGGTGGAGGATCTGCTGGCGCTCGATCAGGCCCTGGAGCGGCTGCAGGAGCGCAGCGAACGACAGTGCCGCGTGGTCGAGTGCCGGTTCTTCGGCGGCATGAGCATGGAGGAGACCGCGGAGGCGCTCGGCGTCTCCCCGGCCACGGTCAAGCGCGACTGGGCCGTCGCGCGCGCCTTCCTGAACCGCGAGTTGGCGTGAGCCCGGTCCGGCGGCCGTGAGCGGATCCGGCCCCGCCTGGGAGCGGGTGAGCGAATGCTTCGAGGAGGCGCTGGCGCTCCCCGAGTCCGCGCGGGCCGCGTGGTTGGACGCGCTGCGGGCCCGCGAGCCCGCCGTGGCCGACGAGGTGGGCTCGCTGCTCGGCTTCCACGACGGTGCCGCGGTGTTGGACGAGGTGCCGGAGGCGTTGATCGCCGACGCGCTCGGACCGTGGGGGGATGCCCCCACCCTCATCGGCTCCTTCCGTGTGCTTCGCACGCTCGGGACCGGCGGCATGGGCGCGGTCTACCTCGGCGAGCGGGCCGACGCGGACTTCCAGCAGCGCGTCGCGCTCAAGCTGGTGCGCCGCGGCTTCGATTCGCCCGCGCTCCGCGAGCGCTTCCTGCGCGAGCGCCGGATCCTGGCGCGGCTGGAGCACCCCAACATCGCGCGTCTGGTGGACGGGGGGCTCACCGACGACGGGTTGCCGTTCTTCGCGATGGAGTACGTGGACGGCGTGCCGCTGCACCGCTTCGCCGACGACCGCCGGCTCTCCATCGAGACCCGACTGGAGCTGTTCGCGCAGGTGTGCGATGCGGTCGACCACGCGCACCGGCAGCTCGTGGTCCACCGCGACCTGAAGCCCGCGAACGTCTTCGTCACCGAGGACGGCACGATCAAGCTGCTCGACTTCGGGGTGGCCAAGCTCCTGGAGGAGAGCGCGGCCGACGAGCAGCCCGGCACGCGCTATACCGAGCGTTGGCTGACGCCCGAGTACGCGAGCCCCGAGCAGATCCGTGGCGAGCCGGTCACCACCGCGTGCGACGTCTACGCGTTGGGCGTGCTGCTCTACGAGCTGTTGAGCGGCCACCGGCCCTACGGCGGACAGGACACCCCGCCCCACCTGCTGGGGCAGGCGATCCTCGAGCAGGACCCCGTGCGGCCCAGCACGGCCATCTCCCGCGGCCCGCGCGCCGCGGAGACAGGGGGAGACAGCCCCACGACCACGGTGTCCGCGGAGACCGTGGGCCAGGCGCGCGGTCTGGCGCCCGACCGCCTGCGCAAGCGACTGGCGGGTGACCTGGACACGATCGTGCTGAAGGCGATGCAGAAGGAGCCGGCCCGGCGCTATGCGGGCGCGGCCGAGCTCGCCGCCGACGTGCGCAACCACCTGGTCGGGCGGCCCGTCAGCGCGCGTCCGGACTCGCTGGCGTACCGCTGGGGTCGATTCGTGCGGCGCAACCGGACGGCGGTGGCGCTCGCCGCGCTGGCGCTCGTGAGCCTCGTCGGAGGTCTGGTGGGCACGGCCTCCCAGGCGCGACGCGCGCGCGTCGAAGCACGGGCCGCGGAGGCGGAGCGCGACCGGGTGGCGCGGGTCGCGGGGCTGCTCGTGGACATGTTCCGGTTGGGGGATCCGGCGAGCGCGGAGGGTCAGGACGTGACCGCGCGTGAGGTGCTCGACCGAGGCGCCGAGCGCATCACCGCCGAGTTCGCCGACGAGCCCGCGCTGCAGGCGGACCTCCTCTCGGAGGTCGCGCGCATCTACGACAACCTGGGTCTGTTCGACGCGGCGGCGGGCCATCTGGAGCGGGTCGTGGAGATCCGCACGCGTCTGTTCGGCGATGCGCACCCGAGCGTGGCGGAGAGCCGCGTCGAGCTGTCGCACGCGCGGGTCGAGCAGGGCCGCGCCGACGAGGGATTGGCCTTGGCCGACTCCGGCGTGGCGGTGCTGCGCGCGTCGGTGGGCGCGGGAGGGTCGGTGCGGGACCTGGCGCTGGCCCTGATGCAGAAGGGGGTGGCCGAATCGGTCGTGGGCCGCCCGACGGAGGCCGCGACGTCGCTCGCGGAAGCGACGCGACTCCTGCAGCAGGAGGGTGGCGACGACGACGAAGCCCTGGCCCGAGCGCTCTACCTGTGGGCGGATGCCGCCCATTCGTCGGGCGACTTCGAGGCCGCGGACTCGCTCTTCGAAGCCGCGGTGGCGCGCTACCGCAGCCGAGCGGGCGTGCCGTCGGTGGAGCTGGCGACGAGCCTGAACAGCCTCGCCAACATCCGCTTGTACCGCGGCCAGCTGGGCGAGGGGGCGGCGCTCATGGAGCAGGCGCTGGACGTGGCGCGCACCGTCTACGGGCCCATGCACCCGGCCGTGGCCGAAGGCCTCGTCGGGTTGACGAACGCGCGGGCCCTGCAGGGTCGCTTCGCCGAAGCGCGGGCGAGCGGGGAAGAGGCGGTGCGGGTGGCCGAGGTCGTCTGGGGACCCGACCACATGAGCACCGCCAACGCCCGCCTCGTGTTGGGGACCACGCTTCTCCAGGGCTCCTCCGCCGCGGAGGCGCTGCCTGTCCTCGAGGGCGCCGCGCGCGTCCTGGCGCGCGAGCTCGGGCCGGGCAACGCGCGCACGATCGCCAACGAGGTGACGGTGGCACAGGCGCTGCGCTCGGCCGGGGAGCGAGCGCGAGCCCGTGCGCGCTTCGAGCGGACGCTCGAGGCGTCCGACGCGGGGCTCGGTGTCGAGCATCCGTATCATGCCTTCCTGCTGCTCGAGCTGGGTCGGATGGACTTCGAGGACGGCGCGGTGGAGTCGGCGCGGACGCGGGCCGAGGCCGCATTCGACCTGGCCAGCCGCGCCCTGCGTCCCGATCACCGGTTCGCGGTCTGGGCCTCGCGCCTGTTGGCTCGAGCGCGGATGGAGCAGGGGGATCTGCCGGGGGCCGACTCCCTGTTGGCCGGTGTGATCGCGGCGCAGGTCGAGGCCGGGCCGGCCGAAGCCCGCGAGCTGGTCACGAGCCGGGTGGTGCGGGCGGACCTCGCGCTCCGTCAGGGCCGGGTGGACGAGGCCGAACGGTGGGTGGACGAGGCCTTCGCCGGCATGGATGAGACCCGCGGCCCCACGTCCGCCGTACGCCTGGAGGCCGAGGCCGTCCGGGGCGCCGTCCTGGCGGCCCGCGGCCGGACGGAGGAAGCCCGGGCCCTCCTGGCGCCCGCCGCCGAGGGGCTCCGGCGGGCATTGGGGCCGGCCAGCCCCCAGGCCCGCACGGCGGCGGCCCGGCTGGCGGCGCTCCGGTAGGGAAGGGGGCTCCGGTCCCTGGCCTTCACCTCCCCACCGTCGCCCATTACCTTGATGGGCTCCGAATCACGCGCCCGGACCAGCCGAGCCGGGCCGTGGGCGGTTGGTCCTACAGGTAGAGGAGGCGACGATGGCGGACCTGATCCGGGAGTTGGAGACAGCGCAGTTCAGGGACGACATCCCCCCCTTCCATCCGGGCGACACCGTCCGGGTCAACTACCGCGTGCGCGAGGGCCAGAAGGAGCGCGTCCAGGGTTTCGAGGGCGTCGTCATCGGTCGCCGGGGTGGTGGGATCGGGGAGACCTTCACGGTCCGCAAGATCTCCAACGGCGTCGGCGTCGAGCGCGTCTTCCCGCTGCATTCGCCCTCCATCGCCGACATCAAGGTCGTGCGGCAGGGCGTCGTGCGCCGGGCCAAGCTGTACTACCTGCGCGAGCGGACCGGCAAGTCCGCGCGCATCAAGGAAAAGCGCACCCGCTGACGCCACGCCGGCCAGCCACCATGGCTGCGCACGCCGAGGAGACGCGGCTCCAGGACCTGCTCGGGTACGAGCGTGGGTTCTGGAGCCGCGGTCTTTTGCGGGTGGCGGGGGTCGACGAAGTGGGGCGGGGTCCGTTGGCGGGCCCGGTGGTGGCCGCCGCCGTGGTGTTGCCGCGGGACGTCTGCATCGACGGAGCCACCGACTCCAAGCTCCTGACCGAGCCCGAGCGCGATGCGCTGGCCGCGGAGGTGCTGGCTCGGGCGCTGGTGGGTGTGGGTGCGGCGTCCACGCGCGAGATCGATCGCCTGAACATCCTGGTCGCGACGCGGGTCGCCATGGAGCGCGCGCTCGCGCATCTCGGGCGGAGCATCGGCGCCGCGCCCGACCACGTCGTGATCGACGGGCTCCCCATGAAGGGCCTGTCCTGCGTGCACGAGGCGATCGTCGAAGGAGACCGCCTGGTCCACTCGATCGCCTGCGCCTCCATCGTGGCCAAGGTGGTCCGCGACCGGCTGATGCGGCGGCTGCACGAGCGCTACCCGGACTACGGCTGGATCACCAACGTCGGCTACGGCACGCTCGAGCACCGCGAGGCCATCCGGGCGCACGGCCCCACGCCCCACCACCGGATGACCTTCGGACTGCTGCAGCTCGAGTTCGCGCTGTAGCGGAGCGAGGAGGCGTGCCCCCGCATGAGCGTGGGTCCGGTAGAATCCGACGCGCGAACGGGATACCTTGTGCCGTACCGAGCCGGTAGCTCAGCTGGTAGAGCAACGGACTTTTAATCCGTAGGTCCTGGGTTCGATCCCCAGCCGGCTCATTCCTCCCTCTCGCCGCAGTGGATCCGCTGCGGCCGTTCACCCGGCCCGCTGGAAGCCGGCGCCGCCCTCCACGGCGGAGTTGCCGACCGTGATCGGGGGCAGCCTGCCCGCGTCTCCGATCCGCAGGAGCGCGTTCGCGATCGCACGGAGCTCCGCCGCGCTGCCCGCGAAGGTGACCCGGGCGTGGTCTGGGTAGCCGTCCACCACCGCGTCGATCCGGGCCGCGAGCCGGGCCGCGTCACGGGCGCTCACAGATGACCTCCAGCAGCGCCGGAGATGGGTCCGTTCGCGCGGCCGTTGGCGGAGAAGCGGCGATTTCCCTGTACGACGTGTGATCGTTCCATCGGTGCGCATCCGGGCTCGGGGGAGCGATGCCCAAGGATACGCGCGGGGGGTGACAGTCGGTGGCGTCCGCGCGCGAACCCAGCCCTCGAGGCGGGAGCGAGGTCGGAAAGGCGAGGCCGTCAAGGGAGCGTCAAAGCGCTGGTAGGATGCGCGCTTGTCCGGCTGCCTCCGCCTTCACCAGGCGCCCGTTGTGCGCCCCCGCCGTTCGTGGCCTCACCTGCGCTCCACGTCGGAGCGCTTGCCTTCGTCGGTTCCTCTGCTCGCGCAGCGCTGTCACAGGGTCTCGCTAAGGTTGTCGCGTTCATTCGGGATGCGCGTATTGCGCGACCAATGAACGCATCCTATAAGCACCCCGACGGCGCACATCCTATGCGCAATATCAGGGTGCTGTCGCCGCGGAGAATCAAATGTTTCTCCGGCTGCCCCCCAGCTGGAACGAACGCATGCGTCGCCATTGCCTCGTGGCGCTGGCCGCACTCTGTGCGGCCTGCGCGGATCGTACGGATCCGACCGGCCTCGACCTGGATCCGCTCCTCTCCCGTCCTGCATCGTCCGTCCGCCTGCCCGGCACCTACAGGTCCAAGGTCGTGCGATCGCGCACGGCCGCGGGCGAGGCCACCTCCGCGGCGCTCCCGGCGTGGGGGGCGCGTACCGAGTGGGACCTGCTCGTGCTCTTCGATGGGGAGGCGGTACGGGACATGGTGCACGCCGGCCCCGGAGCCCGTTCGGACCTGGTGCTTGCCACCGACGGCATCCAGACGAAGGTGGCGGTCCAGGTGGGCGTGGATGGAGCCGGCGACATCCTGCTCGAGTTGGTCTACCGCGAGCTCGGCGGCGGCTACCGCACCGTTGCGGGGACCCCGCTCCCGGCGATGTCGTTCGTGGCGGGGGAGTGGTACGTGCTCGATGCGGGCCTCAATGGCTCGACGGCCTGGTTGGACGTGACCCACTTCCACAGCGGCGCACGCATCGGCTCGGTCCGGGAGGCGAGGAGCGGCTCGGATGGTGTCTCGCTCCCAACGGCAGCGCTCGTCGTCTCGGCCGGTCCCGGTCGCGACGCCGGTCTGGGCCAGGCCACCCACGCCGCCACCGCCCGGGTACAGACCGTCGTCCTGGGTGACGGGTCCCGGGGTCCCTTTCCCACCGGGTCTGCCGCGGTGCACGGCCTCGATCCCAATGCGTCCGGCGTCGACCACTACTGGCCCTACGCCGAAGGGAGCGGAGCCACGGTCGCGGACGTCGTCGGCGGTGCCCCGCTCACGTACGGCGGAGCTTTCGGGGCCGATTGGTACTGGATCGGTGGTCGGAATCCGTCCTGGGACTTCAACAACGGATTCCCCGCAGGCTCGACCCCGGTGGGGAACGTCATCGTCGAGAACGGCGTGCTGAAGCTCCACCGGGAAGGGGCCGACGCGCGGGCTACGGTTCGCCTGAACGAAGATGGGCGGGTGCTCGGACTCTGGTGGGACGAGGTCCACGTCATCGTCGGGACGGACACCGACGATCCTGATCAGTACCTGAACCCTGCGCATCCCTACTCGGGCTTCGCGGCTGCGCTCCGCACCGACGTCGGCGTGAATCAGCCTCCGCAGCGGGACTTGATCGCGTGGTCGATCACGCACGAGAAGGGGTACGGTCCCCGCTTCCAGGTGCAGACGGAGCAGTCGTCGAGTGGGATCGTCCTCGCGGGCGCCACGCCGCTCACCGACCCGGTCGCCAACGGCCCCTTCCACGTACGCATCATGGGTCTGGGCAGCACGGTCCAGGTGGACTTCCTCCGGCTCCGCTCCTCCTCGTCGCCGCTCGACCTGGACTGGCAGGCGGGGGGCACCACGACCGGGTGGACCCAGGCGCAGCTCGAGGGGCCCCGGCTCGGCATGAGGTTGTCGCACAAGAACCCCGGGCCCACGGTCTATGGCCCAGGCCGCTACTCGTACTACGACGATCTCAATGCGCGCTACGTGGGATTGTGGAGCACCACGGTGCTCCCTCCGGCGCCGAATGTGCCGCCGGTGGCGGCGTTCTCCAGCGCGTGTACCGACCTGGACTGCACGTTCACGGACGGGAGCACGGATCCGGACGGGTCGGTGGTGGCATGGGCGTGGGACCTCGGGGACGGCACCACGTCGACGGCGCCCAGCCCGACGCACACGTATGCCCTGGCAGGGACCTACACCGTCACGCTCACCGTCACGGATGATCAGGGTGCAACGGGTCTGGTGACCCAGACCGTGGGTCCCACGGCGGCCAATGTGCTGCCCACCGCCGCCTTCACCGCCGCCTGCACGGATCTCGACTGCACGTTCACGGATGGCAGCTCCGACCCGGACGGGTCGGTGGTGAGCTGGCTGTGGGATTTCGGGGATGGGGCCACTTCGACGGCTTCCAGCCCGACCCACACCTATGCGGGGGCGGGCACCTACACGGTCACGTTGAACGTGGCGGACAATTCCGGCGGCGTGGCGTCGGCGAGCCAGACGGTGGGCCCGACGGCTCCGAACCAGATGCCGGTCGCCGCCTTCACCGCGACCTGCACGGATCTCGACTGCACGTTCACGGATGGTAGCTCCGACCCGGACGGGTCGGTGGTGAGCTGGCTGTGGGACTTCGGGGATGGGACCACCTCGACGGCTTCCAGCCCGACGCACACCTATTCACCGGCCTCACCGTCACCGCGACCTCGGGGCACGTCACGACCAGACCTTCACCGCGACCTGCACGATCTCGACAGACCGGGAGCGGGACGCACCAGTTCACGGACGGCACCGACCGTCAGCCAGCACCTGGAGCCCGACGGGTCGGTGGTGAGCTGGTTGTGGGACTTCGGGGATGGGACCACCTCGACGGCTTCCAGCCCGACCCACACCTATGCGGGGGCGGGCACCTACACGGTCACGCTGAACGTGGCGGACGACGCGGGGGGCGTGGCCTCCACGAGCCAGTCGGTGAGCCCGACGGCGCCGAACCAGCTTCCGGTGGCCGCTTTCACGGCGGCCTGCACCGACCTGGACTGCACGTTCACGGATGGTGGACGGGTCGGTGGTGAGCTGGCTTCAACCTCGTCCGCCGCGAGCCCGACGCACACCTACGTTTCAGCTGCAACGTTCACGGTGAGCCTCACCGTCACCGACGACCTGGGGGCAACCGGCTCGACCACCCAGACGGTTCCAGCCCACGCACACCTACGAGTTCACCGTCAGCCTCACCGTCACCGACGACCAAGGCGCGACGGACTTCACGGACGGTCAGTCCCACCTCCGCGTTCACGGCGGCGTGCACCGACCTGGACTGCACGTTCACGGACATCGGTGGGGCCACCTCGAGCTCCAGCCCGACGCACACCTTGGGGACTTCGGGGATCCGAACGACGGGTCGGTGGGGATGGACTTCACCACCTCAGACCCCGGCCAACCAGGTTCCCCACCGCCGCGTTCACCCACCGACCTGGACTGACCCGGGGTCGGTGGTGAGCTGGCTGTGGGACCGATGACCACGCGACGGCTTTCCAGCCCGTGGCCACCTACGCTGCAACGTTCACGGTGAGCTCGACGACCGAACCCAGACCGTCAGTCCCACCCCGGTGGCCGCTTTCACGGCGGCCTGCACCGACCTGGACTGCACGTTCACGGATGGTAGCTCCGACCCGGACGGGTCGGTGGTGAGCTGGCTGTGGGACTTCGGGGATGGAACAACCTCGACGGCTTCCAGCCCGACGCACACCTACGTTCACGGATGGGAGCTCCGACCCGGACGGGTCAGCTGCAACGTTCACGGTGAGCCTCACCGTCACCGTGGGGGCGTGGCGTCGGCGAGCCAGACGGTGAGCCCGACGGCTCCGAACCAGATGCCGGTCGCCGCCTTCACCGCGACCTGCACGGATCTCGACTGCACGTTCACGGACGGTAGCTCCGACCCGGACGGGTCGGTGGTGAGCTGGCTGTGGGACTTCGGGGATGGGACCACCTCGACGGCTTCCAGCCCGACGCACACCTACGTTTCAGCTGCAACGTTCACGGTGAGCCTCACCGTCACCGACGACCAAGGGGACGGACTTCACGACCCAGACGGTCAGTCCCACCCCGGCCAACGCTCTACCCACCGCCGCCTTCACTTCGGCGTGCACCGACCTGGACTGCACGTTCACGGACGGTAGCTCCGACCCGGACGGGTCGGTGGTGAGCTGGCTGTGGGACTTCGGGGATGGGACCACCTCGACGGCTTCCAGCCCGACGCACACCTACGTGGGTCACGCTGCAACTGCACGTTCACGACACCGCGCCGAACCAGCCTCACGGCACGCCGACTTCAACCCCAGGCACTGCCGGCACCCAGACCGTCGTGGCGGAGTCCCACCCCGGACAACGTCAGCCCAACGGCCCCGAACCAGGTGCCCACCGCCGCGTTCACGGACTGCACCGACCTGGACTGCACGTTCACGGACGGGAGCTTCCGACCCCGACGGGTCGGTGGTGAGCTGGCTGTGGGACTTCGGGGACAACCTCGACCGCTTCGAGCCCGACGCACACCTACGTTTCAGCTGCAACGTTCACGGTGACCGTCACCTGACAGACCTGGCCCACGGCAACCGGCCTCACGGCCAGTTGGCTCTGGGACGCCCACCGCCGCCTTCACCGCGACCTGCACCGGCTCGACGACCCAGACCGTCAGTCGCTGCACGTTCACGGAACCGACCCCCGACGGGTCGGTGGTGAGCTGGCTGTGGGACTTCGGGGACGGAAAACCACCCCGGGCTTCCACCGACGCCCAGTTCCTCACGCGACCTGCCGGCACCTACACGGTCACGTTGAACGTGGCGGACAATTCCGGCGGCGTGGCGTCTTCCGAGCCCGACGCCTATGCCGCGGGCGGCACCTGGAACGCAACCGACCTCGACTGCACGTTCACCGACGGTAGCTCGACCCGGACGGGGTGAGCGGTGGTGGGCTGGCTGTCCCAGGACTTCGGGGATGGTCACGACCGGACCCTGGCGTCACCTCGACGGCTTCCAGCCCGACGCACACCTACGTTTCAGCTGCAACGTTCACGGTGAGCCTCACCGTCACCGACGACCAAGGCGCGACGGACTTCACGAGCCAGACCGTCAGTCCCACCCCGGCCAACGCTCTACCCACCGCCGCGTTCACCGCGACCTGCACCGACCTCGACTGCACGTTCACGGATGGCAGCTCCGACCCGGATGGCTCCATCGTGAACTGGCTGTGGGACTTCGGAGATGGCTTTACATCAAGCCTTCCAAGTCCAGTGCATACATACGCTTCCGCCGGCAGTTACACCGTGACCCTGACGGTCACGGATGATCGAGGTGCCAGCGCCTCCGCGACCCAGACGGTCGCTCCCGCCCCCAACCAGGTGCCGACCGCAAAGTTCCAGACACAGTGCAGCGGCACGACCTGTACCTTCCTGGACAAGAGCACCGACAGCGACGGGACCCTCGTGAGCTGGACCTGGGACTTTGGCAACGGCGGAAGCTCCAACACCCAGAATCCAACCACCACCTATCCCGGCTCCGGCCGCTTCCGCGTCTGGCTGACCGTCACCGACAACGCCGGCGCGACTAGCCAGGCGACAGACCTCCTCGTATGTAAGGTTCGCGGGGGCAGCCTGGAGTGCAGGTGAGCGAGGGGCCCCCGGTCCTCCACCGGGGGCTCCCATGGCGCACCTCCCGTCAGGCGGCGGCCGAACGCTCGAGCGATGAGCGGCTTCCTGGCGTCGCCGCACCTGGCCGATCTGGTGCTGGGAGTGCTGATCCTCGAGGCCACGGTCCTCGCCGTATGGGCTCGCAGGTCCGGCCGGGGGCCATCGGTCAGCGCCTGGCTCCCCTTCCTGATCGCGGGCGCCTGCTTCGCGCTGGCGTTGCGGGTCGTCCTGGCCGGAGGGTCGTCCGTGTGGGTCGGCGCCGCGCTCGTCGGCGCAGGCATCGCCCACGGGGTCGACCTTGGGCTGCGCCTGCGGGACGGCTCCGACCGGTGACCCGGTCACTGCAGGGGATGGCCGAACCTCCACCGGACCGCACCCCCGCCGGCGGGTCCACCGCAGGACGCGCGGACGCGCCTGCTCAGGGACCCCCGTGCCCCTTCCCGGACGACACCGCGATCGAGCGGATCGCCACGGGTCTGATCACACGAACGCTCCCCCGCGTGGAGTGGACCCACGCCGCCCACTGGGCCGCCGCGTTCTGGATCACCCGAGCCTGGGGCAGGGAAGCGGCGTCCATGGAGCTGCCGGGACTGATCCGGCGCTACAACGAGGCCACCGGCACCCCCAACAGTGACTCCTCCGGGTACCACGAGACCATCACGGTCGCGTCGTTGCGCGCGGTGGACGCGGCGCTGGCGGCCGCGCCCACGTCGGAGCCACTCCATCGCGTGTGCGCGCTGCTGCTCGCCTCCGAGCTGGGGACGAGCGATTGGGTGCTGCGCCACTGGACGCGCGAGCGTCTCTTCTCGGTCGAGGCCCGTCGCTTCTGGGTGGAGCCCGATCTGCAGCCGCTGCCCTTCTGACGTCCAAAGGCCCGGCCGTCCCGGAGGGAGCCCCGAAGCCGACCGCGCCGGTCGCGTTGCCTGTCCCCGCGAGGGCGTCGCGCGGTCCCCTCAGGTCGAGATGTCCTCCTGCACGCCCAGGAGCAGGGCCTCGTCGAGGTGCGCGTCCGGATCGTTCGCATGGAGCACCGAGACGTCCCCCGTGGTCTCGAAGATCACCGCGCGCACCTGCCGGGGATCGAGCACGTTGGCCTCGCGCAGCTTCGCGAAGAGGTCCTCGCGGGTGACGTTCGCGTGCTCCATGTTGTGCTCGAGGAGCTCGGTGCCGCGCATGAGCAGGAGCGGCTGGTTGTCCACCAACCACGAGACCCGGCCGCTCCGCCTCCGCGACCACGCGATCAGCCCCTGCCCGGCGAACAGGCACGCGAGCGCCGTGACGCCCACCAGCACGCTGGGCTCCGCCTGCGCGGTGGTGGACGCGAAGAGGGAGCCCACGGCCACCGTCATCGCGAAGTCCGACGCCGACATCTTCGAGAAGCTGCGCAGCCCGGTCATCCGGGTGAGCGCGAGGATGGCCGCGTAGGTGAGCACGGCGGAGATGACGACGCGCAGCAGCGCGTCGGCGTCGGAGATGAGCCAGTCGGGCATGAGGGTCTCCCGGTCGGGTGCGACACGATCGGCAGGGGGACATCCCCACCGTTCGTGCCGGAGCCGTGCCAGCCGGGAGGAAGCAGATCGGCCGCGGGGACGGCCCGCCCGCGCGACGACCGATCGGACCGCACCCCAGCCGTTCCGGCGCGGAGCGGATCGGCCCGACCACCCTGCGGCCCGAGCGAAGACAGCCCCCCGTTCGTGCACGGCCGCAGCAGCGCGAACACGCTCCAGGAGATCGGCGAGCCGGCGGATCCATGTCCAGGCATGACCGTCCTCGAACGGAAGACCGACCGGCGCCGGCTCCCTGAACGCACAAACCCCCGCTCCGGCCGGAGCCGGAGCGGGGGTCGCAGCCGCCCGCGAGCGGGCCCCGATCAGTTCGGCGCGGGACCGCGATAGTCGGTGTGACAGCCGCGGCAGGTCTGACCCACCGCCTGCGCCGCTTCACCGATCGCGGCCCGGTCGCCGCCGTGGGCGGCGTGGACCAGCGCCTCGGTGGCGCTCTGGAATCCGGAGATCTTGCTCTGGAAGTCGCTCCAGTTCTGCCAGATCTCGGGCTTCGCGCGCGAGCCCTCCGCCGTGCCCTCCGGGAAGATGTCCGAGAGGCTCATGGCCAGCGCGTTGAGCGCCTCGGCATGACCGACCGCGTGACCCGACCAGGTCACGTCGCCACTGGCGATGGCGCGGATGGCGCCCATGTGCGACTGGATCCCGTTCATGGTGGAGGAACGGTAGGCGGCGATCGGGGGCTTCTCCGGCTGGTTCTGCGCTGCGGCGGAACCGGCGGTCACGGCGGCGAGGCCGGCGCTCAGCGCCACGGCCGCGATCGTACGATGGAACGGCTTCACAGGACGACCCTCTGTCTGCAGGTGGCACGAAAGCTCTGAGGATACCTTGCGATTCCGGGGTTTGTCGAGAGCCGTCGCGCAACAGGAACGGTTCCGTGGGCACGCAGGGCGTGGAACTCCCCGCCGCCGAGGTCTCGCGGAGGCTCGCTCCGCCCCTCACAGCCTGCGCCCCCGGCCCCCTCCGCGCGCCGGCTCCGCCAAGCCCCGGTGGACCAGGACCTCGAGGGCCGCCGCCGCGGTCACTTCGGCACGCTCGCCGGTGGGGACCTCGACCCGGGCCCGTGCGCTGAACGGGGAGGCGTCCTCCCAGCGGGCCGCCGCGGCCTCGTAGATGGCCACGTCCGCATCGGAGGGATCGCCCGACCGGGCGCGGAGTCGTCCACGCACCTCGTCCGCCGGGGCGGTGCAGTGCAGGAAGAGCGCGGGCACCCCGAGCGTGCGGGCCCGCTCCAGGAACGCCGTGCGCCAGCGGTCCTCGCGGAAGGACGCATCCACGACGACCCGCCCACCCTCCACCAGGATGCGCTCGGCGGCCTCGAGGCAGGCCTGGTAGGTGCGGCGGTTCCATTCGTCCGAATAGAGCCCGGCGCCGAACGGCGCGGCCGCGGACGTGGTGGCGTCGATCCCCGCCAGGGCTTTCCGGGTCCGGTCGGAGGAGACGCGCTCCAGGCCGGCGGCCTCGGCGAGCGCCCGCGCCAGCGTGGACTTGCCCGTCCCCGGGAGGCCGCCCACCAGCAGGAGGCAGGGACGCCGGGCGGGCGGCTCCAGGGCGCCGAGGGCCAGGAGCCAGTGGGCGCGCGCCTGCAGGGCAGCCCGGGTCCGGGCCTCGCCCGGAGCGCCCTCGTCGGCCGCGAGGATGCCCTCCACCTTGGCCCGCACGACGGCGCGGTAGGCGAGATAGAAGGGGACCAGGTCCTCGCCGTCCGGGTCCTCACGGACCGTGAACCAGGCCCGAGCGTACGCGGCCGCCAGATCCCCGCGCCCGCGGAAGGCCAGGTCCATGGCCAGGAAGGCCATGTCGGCCACCGGATCGGCCCAGCGGAACCGGCGGTTGAACTCCACGCAATCGATGATCGCCAGGTCCGCCGGCGGCTCCCGCTCCGGGAAGACGTAGACGTGGTCGAGGTGGAGGTCCCCGTGCGTATCCCGCGGGATGCCGGCCTGCGCGCGCGCCTCGATGCGGCTGCCCATCGCGGACAGCGCGGCTTCCGTGGCTTCCTTCACGCGCGCGAACACCGATGCGTGCACCGTGCGGCCCACGTGCGCCTCGGTCTGCTCGAAGTTCTCGCGCGCGTTGCGCGCCACCACGTCCAATCGTCCCTGCTCGGCCACGTCCGCGCCGCCGCGCGCCTCGAGGTGGAACGCCGCAATCCGGCGGGCCACGCGCGCCACCAACGCCTCGTCGGCCTCGTCCCGCTCCACGCGCGCGAGCAGTGTGGCGTCGGCCGGAAGCCGCCGCATGTGCACGACGTACTCGACGGGCTCTCCCTCGCCACCGATCCGGTAGCCGTCCGGGCCCCGCGTCACGGGCAGCACACCCAGATAGACGTCGGGGGCCAGGCGCCGATTGAGCCGCACCTCCTCGTCGCAGAAGTGCTTCCGCGACTCGAGGGTGCGGAAGTCCAGGAACGCCAGGTCCACGGCCTTCTTGAGCTTGTGCGCGGACGTCTCGGTGAGAAAGACCACGGAGATGTGGGTCTGGTGCACGGTCACGGGACCGCGCTCCTGCGGATACGCTGCCGGATCCCCGAGGTCACGGATCAGCGCGGCCAGATCCTGCCCGTCCGCCGGATCCGTTCGCTCTTCTGGATGCGCACCCGAGCCCGGCTCGGGGAGTTGGACCGGATCCGCGGAGCCCGGATCCGAGCGCGCGCCCGGATCACCGGTGCGCTCCCGCGCACCCTCCGTGTGCGCGGAATCCTCGCGCGGATCGCCCATGGAAGGGACTCCCGCCCCTCAGCCGCCGAGGTCCAGCTCGATCACGGTGCCGGCCGGCCCCGCGTTGAGCACCTGCGTATCCCCGATCTGCGAGCGCTCGCCCCAACAGGCGTGGATGTGCCCGCACACGAGCAGGGGAGACCGGACACGCTCGGCCGCCTCCAGCACGGCCCGGCTGCCCAGGTGCCGGCCGCTCCCGTCCACGTCCGCATGGCCGAACGGTGGGGAATGCGACACCAGGAGCGCGCCCTCCGGGCAGCCGGCCAGGAGCGTGCGGGCCTCGTCCTCGGACAGGTCGAAGCTCCACGGTCCGAACGGGGTGACCGGGATGCCGCCCCCGATGCCGAAGACCGGCACGCCGGCCACCTCTGCGCTCTCCCCATGGAGCACCCGGGCCGCGTCCCACCCCCGGCAGGCCGTCCGGAGCTCGGCGTCGCTCTCGCCGTTGCCGGGGACCAGGACGGTGGGAGTGCGGATCTCCCGCAACGCATCGATGAGCGGCTGCAACCCCTGTCGCATCACGGCGAAGTCGCCGGCCCCCAGCAGGAGGTCCACGTCGGGCGCGCGCTGGACCAACGCGCGGGCTGCGGCCTGGTCGCGGTGCAGGTCGCTGAAGCACAGGATGCGCACGGGGGCCTCCCGGGGCCTGGGGATCCGCTCGATGGGGGGACCCGAACGGTGTACACAGCCACCGACCCGCGCCACCCCTACCGGAGCCCAGACATGTCGGTCCGCGTCCTCGTCACCGGCGGCACCTTCGACAAGGAGTACGACGAGATCCGCGGCGTCCTCTATTTCCGGCAGACCCACCTGCCGGAGATGCTCCAGCTCGGCCGCTGCCGCCTCGACGTGGAGGTGGAGACGCTGATGATGATCGACAGCCTGGAGATGACCGACACCGACCGGGCCCGCATCGCCCGGCGCGTGCAGGAGTGCCCCGAGCGCTCCGTGGTCGTGACCCACGGGACCGACACCATGGTGCAGACCGCCGGCGTGCTGGCCGAGGCCGTCCGGGGCAAGACGGTGGTGCTCACCGGCGCCATGGTGCCCTGGGCCTTCGGCAGCTCCGATGGCCTGTTCAACCTCGGGAGCGCGCTCTCCTTCGTGCAGGTGCTGCCGGAGGGGGTCTACGTGGCCATGAACGGGCGCTGGTTCCCGTGGGACCGGGTGCGGAAGAACCGGGAGACCGGGCGGTTCGAGGGGCTCGGGGCGTAGCCGGACGGCCGGCCCCGGCCCGGGTGGCGTGGGTCCTGCAGGGACCCCGACCGTCTCCCGGGTTTGCCGGGAGCGGCACCCCCGCTAAGGTAGGGTCCCGGCGGCCGGGAGGCGCCCGTGGCGGCATCCCTGCCGGGCGTCCAGCGGGCCCGCCGGCCACTGCCGACCAGAGAAGGACATCCAATTGAACGCGGTCCCAGCAACGTGAAAGACCTTCCCCTGGGCTCGACCAACCTGGCCGAGCTCGAAGCCGAATCGATCCACATCATCCGCGAAGTCGCCGCCGAGTTCGAGCGGCCCGCCATGTTGTTCTCCGGCGGCAAGGACTCGGTGGTGATGCTGCGTCTGGCCGAGAAGGCCTTCTATCCCTGCAAGATCCCGTTCCCGGTGGTCCATATCGATACGGGCCACAACTTCGACGAGGTGATCGAGTTCCGCGATCGCCGCGTGGAGGAGCTGGGCATCCGCCTGGTGGTGGGAAGCGTCCAGGAGGACATCGACGCCGGGCGCGTGGCCGAGGAGACGGGCCCGCGCGCGAGCCGCAACCGACTGCAGATCACCACCCTGTTGCGGACCATCGAGGAGCACCGCTTCGACGCGGTGTTCGGCGGGGCCCGCCGCGACGAGGACAAGGCCCGCGCCAAGGAGCGCGTCTTCTCCTTCCGCGACGAGTTCGGCCAGTGGGATCCCAAGAACCAGCGGCCCGAGCTCTGGAGTCTGTACAACGGCAAGATCCGGCGTGGCGAGCACATCCGGGTCTTCCCCATCTCCAACTGGACCGAGCTCGACATCTGGCAATACATCGCCTCCGAGTCGATCGAGCTGCCCACCATCTATTACGCGCACCACCGACCGGTCGTGCGCCGGGACAACATGTGGCTGGCGCACACCCGCTTCATCACCGTCCTGGACGGGGAAGAGGTGGTCGAGCGCCAGGTGCGCTTCCGCACGGTGGGAGATGCCTCCTGCACCGGCGCGGTGGACAGCGCGGCCACCACCATCGAGCAGGTCATCGCGGAGGTGTCGGTGACACGGATCACCGAGCGCGGAGCGACGCGGGCGGACGACCGCATCAGTGAAGCCGGCATGGAGGATCGCAAGAAGGAGGGCTACTTCTGATGGAGCTGCTCCGCTTCGCCACCGCCGGCAGCGTCGACGACGGCAAATCCACGCTGATCGGGCGCCTGCTCTACGACTCCAAGGCCGTCTTCGAGGACCAGCTCGACGCCGTCGAGCGCACGTCCATCCAGATGGGCAGCGAGTACACGAACCTGGCCCTGCTGACGGACGGCCTGCGCGCCGAACGGGAACAGGGCATCACCATCGACGTGGCGTATCGCTACTTCGCCACGCCGCGCCGCAAGTTCATCATCGCCGACACGCCCGGGCACATCCAGTACACGCGCAACATGGTGACGGGCGCGTCCACGGCGGATCTGGCGCTCATCCTGATCGACGTGCGCAACGGCGTGGTCGAGCAGTCGCGGCGGCACGCCTTCCTGTCTTCGCTGCTGCGGATCCCCCACCTGGTGGTCTGCATCAACAAGATGGACCTGGTGGACTACAGCCAGGAGGCCTTCGAGCGCGTGGTGGAGGAGTTCAAGGCGTTCGGCCGCAAGCTGGACGTGACGGATGTCACGTTCGTGCCCATCAGCGCCCTGCACGGCGACAACGTGGTCGAGCGCTCGGAGCGCATGCCCTGGTTCCAGGGCACGTCGCTGCTCTACCACCTCGAGCATGTACACGTGGCCTCCGATCGCAACCTGATCGATCCGCGCTTCCCGGTGCAGTACGTGCTGCGTCCCTACAACGACGAGTTCCACGACTACCGGGGGCTCGCGGGCACGGTGGCGGGCGGGCAGTTCCGGCCCGGGGACGAGGTGATGGTCCTCCCGTCCGGGTTCACCACCACCATCGAATCGGTGGACTCCTTCGAGGGTCCGGTCGAGGAGGCGGTGCCGCCCATGTCGGTGGCCATCCGGCTCAAGGACGACCTCGACGTCAGCCGCGGCGACATGCTCTGCCGTCCGCGCAACCAGCCGCACGTGGGCCAGGACCTCGAGGCCATGGTCTGCTGGATGGCGGAGCGCTCGACGCTGCAGACCGGCGCCAAGCTCGCCATCAAGCACACCACGCGCTGGGCGCGGGCGATGGTGAAGGAGCTGTACTACCGGTTGGACATCAACACGCTCAGCCGGGACGAGGACGCCACGCAGCTCGCGCTGAACGAGATCGGGCGTGTGCGCCTGCGCGTGACGCAGCCCCTCTTCTTCGACGAGTACCGCCGCAACCGCGCTACCGGCAGCTTCATCCTGGTGGACGAGAGCACCATGAACACGGTGGCGGCCGGCATGATCATCGGGCCCGCCGAGGGATGAGCCGCGCGCGGGAGACCTCTCCCGACGTGGTGTGGCACGAAGGCCTGTTGCCCCGCGCGGAGCGCTGGGCGCGCGCCGGCGTCTCGGGCGCGACGGTGTGGCTCACCGGGCTGTCCGGCTCGGGCAAGTCCACGGTGGCGAACGAGCTGGAGCGCCTCCTGGTGGAGGCGGGCCGCCCCTGCTACCGGCTGGATGGAGACAACCTGCGCCACGGGCTCAACCGCGACCTGGGCTTCTCCGCCGAGGATCGCACCGAGAACGTGCGTCGCGTGGCCGAGGTGGCGCGCCTGATGGCGGACGCCGGTGTGGTCGCCCTGGTGCCCATCATCAGCCCGTATCGCGCCGGCCGTGAGGAGGCGCGCGCGCTGCACCGCGCGGCGGGCGTCCCGTTCTTCGAGGTGTTCGTCGACACGCCGCTCGAGCTCTGCGAGGCGCGCGACCCCAAGGGGCTGTACCGCCGCGCCCGGGCGGGCGAGCTCACGGGGATGACGGGGATCGACGACCCGTACGAGGCGCCGACGGACCCCGATCTGCGGCTGGTGCCTTCGGACGGGGACGCGCGCGGGATGGCCGAGCGCGTGCTGGCGCTGCTCCCCTCCTCCTGACGGGTTGCTCGCGGGCCGGTCGCACGTTCCACTAGGAGCCTCGCGACCCCCCACTCCAACGATCGGACGGCCCATGCCGGTCCCACGCTCCTCGGAGGCGCGCAACGCGTCCTCCGCCGTCCCCGCCGACGCGTCCTGGGACCACCTGGACCGCCTCGAGGCCCGGGCGCGGGTGCTCGAGCCCGGTCCTGACGTGCGTCGGGACTGGACGGAGCAGGTGATCGCGCAGGCGGAGCGCTTCCTGACCCGCCTCGCGGACGCACCCACCTACGTGCCGCGCGGACCGGACGACCCCAGCCGCGCGGTCGCCGACGTGCCGCTCGCGGAGGAGGGCCTGCCTCTGGACACGCTCCTCCGCACCCTGGAGACGGCGGACGTGCCCGGCATCAACCCGGCGTCGGGTGGTCACCTGGGCTACATCCCCGGCGGCGGGCTCTTTCCCTCCGCGCTGGCCGATCTGCTGGCCGATGTCGAGAACCGCTACTCCGGGATCTTCTACGCGGGACCGTCCGCGGTGCGCATCGAGAACCGCATGATCCGCTGGATGTGCGAGCTCGTGGGCTATCCGCAGGGGGCGTGGGGTGACCTCACGTCGGGCGGCTCGATCGCCAACCTCACGGCCATCGTCGCCGCGCGGCAGGCCGCCGGGCTGCGCGGCGCGGACCTGGAGCGCGCGGTCGTCTATCGCACGCCGCAGACGCACCACTGCGTGACCAAGGCGCTGCGCATCGCCGGCCTGGGGGACGCGCCGGTGCGGGAGATCGCGTTGGACGCGCAGTGGCGCATGGACATCGGCGCGCTGGAGACGGCCATCCGCACGGATCGAGCACAGGGCCTGCGCCCGTTCCTGATCGTCGCGAGCGCCGGCACCACCGACACCGGGGCCGTCGATCCGCTGGGCCCGGTCGCGGAGGTGGCCGAGCGCGAGGCCTGTGGCTGCACGTGGACGCGGCCTACGGCGGGTTCTTCGCGCTCGTCCACCGTCTGCGTCCCCTCTTCGCCGATCTGCGGCGGGCCGACTCCGTGGTGCTGGATCCGCACAAGGGGCTCTTCCTGCCGTATGGGTCGGGGGCGGTCCTGGTGCGGCGGGGCGCGGCGCTGCGCGATGCGTTCGGCTACGAGGCGGCGTACATGCGCGACGCGGCGGACGAGCCGGAGGAGCCGTCTCCGGCGCATCACTCGCCCGAGCTGACGCGGCCGTTCCGGGGTCTGCGCATGTGGCTGCCGCTGCACCTGTTCGGCGTCGGTCCCTTCCGCGCGGCCCTGGAGGAGAAGCTGGAGCTGGCGCGCTACTTCCATGCGCGCGTGCGCGAGCTTCCCGACATGGAGGTCGGCCCGCCCCCCACGCTGTCCGTCGTGTGCTTCCGTTGGGCACCGCCCGGGCGCGATCCCGACGAGGCCACGCGCGCCCTCACCGACGCCCTGCACGCGGACGGCCGCGTCTTCCTGTCCTCCACCCGGATCGACGGCGCGTTGTGGCTGCGTTGCGCCGTGCTGTCCTTCCGGACGCACCGGCGACAGATCGACCAGGCGCTGGAATTGATCGCGACCGCGCGCGCTCGCCTCGCCTGAGGCGGCGGGGGACGCTTCCGCACAGCCACGTAGGGATTTCTCCGACCGCGCCCCGGCCCGTCGAGGGCCGAGATTGGCAGTGTACGGAGAGTTCCCTCTCAGGGAGGCATCATGGCCACCGTGGCGGAGATCATGCACAAGGAAGTGATCACCGTCTCCCCGCGCGCGACCCTGCGCGACCTGGCGCGGCTGCTCTCGGAAGCCGAGATCAGCGGCGTGCCCGTGGTCGACAACGGCGGGTCGGTGCTCGGCGTGGTATCCGCCACGGACGTGCTGCGCGCCGCCTCGGAGGAGGATGAGGGTCTGCAGCGCGCGCTGGACGCGGTGGAGCGGCGCGGCAGCGGGTACTACCGTGACCTCGGGCGTCTCTTGAGCGATGCCGAGCTCGAGCTGCTGCTGGGCAACGGGAGCGAGCTGGACGACGTCATGGTCCGGGAGATCATGACCACGAGCCTGCTCGCCGTGGAGCCCGCGCTGCCGATCCCGGCGGCCGCCCGCTTGATGTCCGACAAGCACGCGCACCGCGTGTTGGTGATCGACAACGAGGAGCTCGTGGGGATCGTCACGGCCTTCGACATGGTCAAGGCCATCGCCGACGGTCACGTCTGATCCCTGCGCCGCGCCGGTGCCCCCCACCGGCGCGGTCTCCTGTCTCGGGCGCTCCGCGCGGCCGACCCGCGCGGGAGCGTTCTTCGCCTCCGCTCGAAGCGTCGTCGCGTCGGTCCGCCCTCAGCGCCGCTCCTTGCCCTCGACGGCCGGGAGGTCCGTGCGGCGGGCCCATTCGTCCCACGAGCCATCGTAGAAGCGTGCGTCGTAGCCCAGGTGCTTGGAGATCATCCAGGCGTAGCTGGCGCGCATGCCGATGTAGCAGTAGCTGACCACCGTGCCCCCGGCCTCGGCCCCCGAGGCCGCGTACCGGGCGCGCACCTCGTCCAGCGTCCGCAGCACGGGGTTGTCGCGCGAGACGATCAGGTCTTCCCAGTAGAGGTTGTACGCGCCCGGGATATGACCGGCGCGCAGCTCTCCCGGCCGGCGTGCGCCGGTGTACTCGTCCTCCGGCCGCGCGTCCACCAGCGAGACGGAGGGGTCGTCCAGGCGGGTGTGGATCCAATCCGCGTCCACCACCAGGTCGGTGCGCACGTTCGGTTCGAACGTCCCGGGACGTGCAGCGGCCGCCGCCTCCGCGCTCACGGGTCCGCCGCCGGACTTCCAGGCCGCAAGCCCGCCGTCCAGGTAGGAGGTGTGATCTCCGTGCCCCAGGTAGTCGAGCGTCATGACGATCCGGGCGGCCAGGAGCGGGTCGCCGTAGACGATCACCCGGCTGTCGTTGCTGACGCCCGCCGCGCGCAGCGCCTCCACCATCCGCTCGACCGGCTGGATCTGCACGGACAGCCCGTCGGCCTCGTCGGCGAACACCATGTAGTCGAGCACGCGCGCGCCTTCGATGAACTCCGTGGGCGGGCGTTGATGGACCATGGCGACGTGCAGGAGCACCAGACCGGGATCGGCGCGATGCGACCGCAGCCAGTCCGCCCCGACGAGCACGGGCGCTTGCGCGACCAGGGGCGCGGACGGAGCGAGCAGCGCCAGCGCTGCGACGAGCGGGAGGGCCACGCGGAGCGAGAGGGCGGGCGCGTGGCGGAACCGTGGGGACGTGGGACGAGGCATGGATTCCTCCAGAAGGGATCTCCCTGCTACGCGTGGGACGCGCGAGGGTGCCGGGCGCGTTGCCGCGCGGTCCCCGCGATTGGGGCCGCTGGCCCCATCCAGCGGGGGCAGGAACGCCGGGTCAGCCGATCCGGTGGATGCCCGCCTGCCCGGAGAGTGCGAGCCGGCGTGCGTCGTCGGGTCCGGCCTCTGCCGTCTCGAAGAGACCGCCGGCCACCACCACCGCCTCCACGGCCTCCCCGTCCGGGGCCAGCCGCACCGCCGCCAGCTCGGCGTCCGTCCGCCAGAGCGGGCCGGCCTCGCCGCTTCCGGCGGGCCCCGCGTCGGACCCGGCCTGGACCGCCCACACCCGGTCGCCGCGCCGGACCCGGAGCGCGCTCCCCCAGGGCTCCACCCGGGCGTCCGGCGCGGTCACGAGCGTCAGCAGCGGGCCGTCCCCGAGTCGGGCCTGGACGGTCTGACTGTCCGCCTCGGAGCGGTAGCTGGCGGAGACGGTGTCGGGGACCACGGCCACGCCGGCCGCACCCATCAGGTGGAGGCGCGCCCGGTCTCCCACCGCGACGCGGTGGAGGCGCGCGGGGCGGGCGGAGCCCGCGGCCGGGCCCGGCTCCACCGGCTCCACACGGGCCTCGACCCCGGCCGGGAGATGGAGGTGGGCGGTGGCGGTCGATCCGGCGGCGGCGCCCGTGATCCGGTCCGCCCAGGCCACCAGCAGTCCGGGCACGTGCACCAGCGCGCGACGATGACCGGCTCCGCCGTCGAAGCCCGCGTGCGCGCCCGCGAAGGCCCGCACGCCGTCCCAGGCCCGCCACTGCGCACCCGAGCCGTGCGTGATCCGCGCCCACTGGAACGGCCGGTCCGGCCGCGAGGCCCCCTCCCCGTCCAGGGTGACGGTGTTGTGCGCGGAGGCGGTGCGGTAGCGGTTGCGGGCCGCGGGATCGGACGAGTACGTGAAGGTGCCGGGATCCACCAGCACGTCCTGCCCGTCCACGGCCACCACCACCGACAGCAGATCCGCGTGCGCGTGGCCACAGTTCAGGACGCCGTGCGGACCGCAGTCGATCAGCACGTAGTCGGACGTGGCCGTAGCGTCCGAGCGGCTGACGTAGAGCCCGCCGTCGTCGAAGGCATGCGCGGTACGCGGGTCCGGCGTTGCGTCCACCGCAGCATACGCGTCCAGCCCCGCGGGTCCCAGCACCCACGCCACCTCGTCGACGGCGTCGCCCGCGAGCGTCTTCAGGTCGCCCCGGCCGAATCGTGCGGCCGCGAGCGCGTACGCCGGCCGCACGTCGGCGCGCGGACGCGCATCCACCGGCCACGTGCGGCCGCCGTCGTCGTCGCCCATCAACGGGACCAGCCCGTTCGGGAGCGTGAGCGCGGCCAGGTGGTCCACGGCCGATTCCAGGCGCGCGAGCACCGCCGCCGGCACCGGCTCGCTGCTCCGCTCGGCGAGCGCGGCCCATTGCTGGTAGAAGTCCACCGTGTAGCGCTGATAGGCCGTGGACTGCTCGAAGTACGTCCCGTCCTCGCGGATCTGCACGGCCGCCCAGCGCGCCAGCACGTCGCGCCCCGTGCGCCGCCACCCGTCCGCCACCGCCAGCTCGGGGAAGGCGACGCCGACGGTGTACAGCGCGAGCGCCTCGCCCGTCAGGTGCGTGTTGGGGCTGTAGTACGTGGAGAGGTAGCGCTCGATGTGCAGCCCCTGCGTCTCGATGGACGCGAGGATCCGCGCGAAGCGCTCGGGCGTCAGCGCCGGGGTGCCCCGGAACGCGTGCAGGGCCCAGATCCACGACTGCACCCGGAAGGCCAGCTCCAGGCTGCTCGCCCAGTGGATGCCCAGACCCGGCGGGTTGGCGTGGATCCAGTCCTCGACGTGCGCGAGCGCCGCCTCCGCCCAACGCGCATCCCCGTCGAAGGCGTGCGCACGCGCCAGCGTCAGGATCTGCTGCTGGCGGGCCAGCTCCCAGATCAGCTTGTATTCGCCACCGACGGCGGGATCGAGGTAGTCGATCCGGCTCCAGTGCACCTGCGGATAGCGGACGCCGGACAGCGGCTCCACGTGCCAGTCGGGTCGGAGGCCCACGTCCCACCGGCGGTCGAAGAGGCGCACGCGGCCGGCCAGCACCGCCTCGGCCTCGGCGCGGGCCTCGGCCGGCGCGTCGGGCCGGACCCGCGCGAGCGCGCGGGCCGTGGCGGCGGGGTCGTCCAGCCCGGCGAAGAAGCGGGAGGGGCGCTCCCGGAAGCGGGCCAGCAGCGCCTCGGCAGAGTCGATGCCGCCGGCCAGGCGTCGGGCCACGAACGCCGCGGGAGCCAGGCTCCGGGTCCGGGGCGAGCCCAGGCTGCGGTCGCGGCGGACCGCCAGGGCCTGGGTGACACGCTCGACGATCTCGGCGGGCCGCATCGCGGCCAGCTTCCGGAGTCGGCTCACGTGGCCGACTGACCCGGTTCGTTGCGGCTCCTCAACAGATTTCTGTCCACCGAGACGGTCCGACGGCGCCGCTCCGGGCCTGCGCACAGACCCGATGGCGGTACCAAAATTGCCTGCACCCGCTACGATTCTCCAGCCCGAAGCCGAACTTGAGGAAGGATCCCGCCGGAATGTCGACGCGTCTCAGCGTGTTTGGAATGGGGTACGTGGGGTGCGTCTCCGCGGCCTGCTTCGCCAAGGAAGGCCACACCGTGGTGGGGGTGGACGTCAATCCCACCAAGGTCGGCATCATCAATGGCGGGCACTCCCCCATCGTCGAGGAGGGCATCGACGAGCTGGTGGGGGCCATGGTGGCTGCCGGACGGCTCCGGGCCACCGACTCGGTGGCCGAGGCCATCGCCGAGACGGACGTGTCCCTCGTCTGCGTGGGGACGCCGTCGAACAAGAACGGCAGCCTCGACCTGCGCTACGTGGAGCGCGTGAGCGAGCAGATCGGCGCGGCCCTGTCCCACAAGGACACGCCGCACACGGTGGTCATCCGCAGCACGGTGCTCCCGGGGACGGTCGAGACGCTGGTGGTCCCGGCGCTCGAGCGCACGTCCGGCAAGCGGGTGGCCGGGGGCGGGATCCACGTCTGCATGAACCCGGAGTTCCTGCGCGAGTCGACGTCCATCAAGGACTTCTACGACCCGCCCTTCACGCTGATCGGTGGGACCAGCGCCGAGGGGATCGAGCGGGTGGCCGAGCTGTACGCCGGGATCGACGCGCCGCTCTACCGCACCGACATCAAGGTCGCGGAGATGGTCAAGTACATCTGCAACTGCTTCCACGGCCTCAAGGTGGCGTTCGCCAACGAGGTCGGGAACGTGGCCAAGCAGCTCGGGGTCGACTCGCACCAGGTCATGGAGATCTTCTGCCAGGACACCAAGCTCAACCTGTCCCCCTACTACCTGAAGCCCGGCTTCGCCTTCGGCGGCTCCTGCCTGCCCAAGGACATCCGGGGCGCGCAGTACCTCGCGCGTGACCTGGACGTCGAGACGCCGGTGCTGGGGTCCATCCTGCCCTCGAACGACCGTCAGATCCAGCTCGCGGCCGAGCGCATCCTGGCCAAGGGCAATCGGCGCATCGGCGTGCTGGGCATGAGCTTCAAGGCCGGCACCGACGATCTGCGCGAATCCCCCATGGTGACGCTGATCGAGCACCTGATCGGGCGGGGGATGGAGCTGGCCATCTACGACAAGAACGTCTCCAAGGCGCAGCTCATGGGCGCCAACAAGGAGTACATCGAGGGCGAGATCCCGCACATCTGGTCGCTGATGCGGGACAACGTGGACGAGGTGGTCGAGCACGGCGAGACCATCGTGGTCGCGCACAAGAACCCGGAGTTCGAGGCCGCGCTGGCGCGCAGCCGTCCGGATCAGGTCGTGGTGGACCTGGTGCGCATCCCGTTCGAGGGCGAAGCGGAGTACGACGGGCTCTGCTGGTAGGCTGCGTATCGCCGGGCTCCCGCCCGGCTGCGCGGCCGGGCGGAGGGCCGGGCCCGTACGTGTAGCCGCGCGGCACCCTGGCCCGCAGCCTCACCCCGGCAGCAGCGCGCGCACCGTGGCGAGCGTATCCGCCTCCTCGGACGCCTTGTCCGGCCGGTACCCCTTGAGCCGCGCGAAGCGCAGCGCCACGCCGCCCGGGTAGCGCGGGCTCGCCTGCACGGAGTCGAAGGCGACCTCCACCACCAGGCGCGGCTCCACCCACACGGTCCCGCGCGTGCGCCGCACCTCGATCGCCTGGAGCGCCTCCGTCTGCCAGGCCAGCACCTCGTCCGTCATGCCCTTGAAGGTCTTGCCCAGCATCACCCACCCGCCGTCCTCGCCGCGCGCGCCCAGGTGCAGGTTGCTGAGCCAGCCCTGCCTGCGCCCGTGCCCCCACTCGGCCGCCAGCACCACCAGATCCAGCGTGTACACCGGCTTGACCTTGAGCCAGCCGGCGCCGCGCCGGCCCGCGTCGTACGGCGCGTCCAGGGCCTTGGCGATCACCCCCTCGTGACCGGCGGCGGTGACGGCCGCGAGGAACGCCTCTGCCTCCTCGGCCCGCTCGCAGAGGCGGGCCGGCACCACCAGCTCGGATCCGATCGCGTCCAGCAGACGGGAGCGCCGCTCCGCATAGGGCGCGTCCAGCAGCGGGTGGGCATCCAGCAGGAGCGCATCGAAGAAGCGGGTGGTCAGCGGCAGCTCGGCGCGCAGCGCGTCCACGTCCGTGCGGGTGCCGAAGCGGCTCATCGTGGTCTGGAAGGGCAGGGGCCGCCCCTGCGCGTCCAGCGCCAGCGTCTCGCCGTCCAGGATGAAGCGGGTGAGCGGGAGCGCGCGCGCCGTCTCCACCAGCTCCGGCACCTGCGCGGTCACCTCGTTCAGGGCCCGGGTGTAGACGCGCACGTCCTCTCCATCGCGGTGCACCTGCACGCGCGCGCCGTCCAGCTTGTGCTCGAACGACGCGCGCCCCAGCCGCTGGAGCGCGTCGCCGACCGACTCCGCCGTGGAGGCCAGCATGGGCTTGAGTGGCCGGAAGAGCTGGACCGCCAGTCCGGCCAGCGCCTCCGGTCCCTGGCGGGCCTGCCGCGCCACCGCCGGGAGGCTGCCGGTCAGCAGGAGGGCCCGGCGCACGGCGGCGAGCGGGACCTCGGCCGAGCGCGCGACGGCGTCCACCATCACCCCTTCCAGCGCGCCCTGGCGCAGCTCGCCCAGCAGCAGCGGCACCAGCAGCTCCCGCTCGGCGGCCGTGGCCCGACCGAACAGGTCCGCCACCGCGTCGGTGCGCGCCCGGGTGGAGCCCGGCCCGGAGAGCCCGGCCAGGTCGGTCAGGGCGGCGTCGACGGTTGCGACCGTCAGGGACGGCCCCTCCGCGGCCGGCGTGGCCAGGGCCTCCCGCACCAGGGCCGGGCCCACCCCGATGCGGCCCTGGGGCAGCTCGCCCGCCAGCCAGGCCACCACCACCGCCACCTCCCCATCGGCCGCGCGGGACAACAGGGCGGTCAGGTGCGCCACCTTCTCCCCTCGTTTGGGGGTGGCGGCGACGGCCCGGGACACGTCGGCGAGCGCGGAGAGGGGCAGGGAGGAGGTCATGCGCAGTGCGGGTGCCGGCGCCCGGCGTGCGGGGAAGGGACGAGGGGCTCCGGGGGGCAGTCCCGGCGCCCGGCGGATCCAGACCCCGCGGCGGGCGCTTTGGCGACGTGGGAGGGGACGCTACCTTCTCCGCGACCGGTCCGGCAAGGCGCATCCACCGCCGGGTGCCCCATCCGGACGGCGCGTCTCCTGGGGGAAGGCCCTCGCGTGACCCGTGACGACATGCTGCGGCGGCTCCAGGAACGGACGGAGCCCTGGGATCTCGTCATCATCGGCGGCGGCGCCACCGGCGTCGGCATCGCGGTGGACGCGGCCTCACGCGGGTACGCGGTGCTGCTGCTCGAGCAGAGCGACTTCGGCAAGGGTACGTCCAGCCGCAGCACCAAGCTCGTGCACGGCGGCGTGCGCTACCTGCAGCAGGGCAACATCCCGCTGGTCATGGAGGCGCTCAAGGAGCGCGGCATCCTGCGCGAGAACGCCCCCCACCTGGTGCACGATCTCCCGTTCGTGGTGCCCAACTACCAGTGGTGGGAGGCGCCCTTCTACGGCATCGGCATGCGGGTCTACGACGCCCTGGCGGGTCGCTACGGCTTCGGGGCCTCGCGCAACCTGAGCCGCGAGGAGACCATCGAGCGGCTGCCCACCATCGAGACGGACGGGCTGCGCGGCGGTGTGGTCTATCACGACGGCCAGTTCGACGACGCGCGCCTGCTCATCCACCTGGTGATGACGGCCGCGGAGCAGGGCGCGGTGGTGCTGAACCAGGCGCGCGTGACCGGCCTCCATGCCGGGGACGACGGCTACCTGGACGCCGTGGAGTTGATCGACGAGGAGACCGGCCGCACGCATACCGCGCCCGCGCGCCTCGTCCTCAACGCCACCGGCGCGTTCACCGACGGTGTGCGCCACCTGGACGATCCCTCCGCGCCGCCCATCGTGCGGCCGAGCCAGGGCGTGCACGTGGTGCTGCCCCGCCGCTTCCTGCCGGGCGAGTCCGCCATCATGGTGCCGCACACGGACGACGGCCGGGTCTTGTTCGCGATCCCCTGGCTGGACCGTGTCCTGATCGGCACCACGGATACGCCGCTGGAGTCCGTGGCGCTGGAGCCCGAGCCGCTCGCGGAGGAGGTGGACTTCATCCTCGCGCACGCCGCGCGTTACCTGGACGAGGATCCCACGCGCGCCGACGTGCTGAGCATCTTCGCGGGCATCCGTCCGCTCGTGGGCAACGTCGCCGAAGGTGGCGACACCGCGAAGATCTCGCGCGAGCATTCGATCCAGGTCTCGAAGTCCGGGCTCATGACCATCGCGGGCGGCAAGTGGACCACGTACCGGCGCATGGCCGAGGACGCGGTCGACTACGCCATCCCGCTCGCGGGGCTGGACGCCCGTCCTTGCGTGACGCGCGAGCTGCGGCTGCACGGCTACCACGCGCGGGCCGAGCGCTTCGGGCGCCTCGCGCCCTACGGCTCGGACGCCCCGTCCGTGGAGGCCGTCATGGAGGAGCAGGACGGGTGGGACGTGCCACTGCACCCGCGCCTGGACGTGACCCCGGGCGAGGTGGTGTGGTCCGTGCGGGAGGAGATGGCGCGCACGGTGGACGACGTGCTGGCGCGGCGGTGCCGCGCCCTGGTGCTGGACGCGCGGGCCGCGATCGAGGCGGCGCCGGCGGTGGCGGACCTCCTGGCCCGGGAGCTGGGCCGGGACGCGGCATGGCGGGACCGGCAGGTGGACGACTTCCAGGAGATGGCGAGGATCTATGTCCCCGAGTAGGTGGGTTGGCGTGGGCGCCGGTGCGGCGCTCGCGATCGTGGCGGCCCCGCTGGCCGCCCAGTACGCGTCCGGACCTTCGGTGTTGAGTCTGCTCCCGACCACGGACCGGGTGGCGAGCGCGGGCACGGATCGCACGGGCCGGCTCGGCGAGGGCGACTATGTCCTGCCCGGCGGCCAGGCGCTCCAGGCCTGGCAGGTGCGCGGGCGGGCCGGGGAAGGGCTGGTGCTCGAGCTCACCTCGGAGGACTTCGACGCCTACCTGTACATGCTCGGGCCGGGGCTGGACGAGCCCCAGACCGACGACGACGGGAGCACGGGCTGCGGCGCGCGCATCGACATCGTGCTGCCGGCGGACGGCCCCTACACGCTGGTGCTGTCCTCCCTGTCCGGACAGGCCGGCGAGTACCGCCTGCGGGTCGCCAACGAGGCGGGACCGCGGCAGGACTCGGACGAGTGCATGGGCGCCGACACCGGCGGCGGGTGGGACTGGGCCGTGGACGACGTGCCCACCGACGGCCGCACGCTGGTCGACGGTGACGTGGTGGAGGACCAGCTCAGCCTGGACGACCACCAGCTCCCGGACGGCTCGGCGGCCAAGGCGTGGACGGTGCTCGGCACGGCGGGCATGACGCTCAGCATCGACATGCTGAGCGACGACTTCGACAGCATCCTGTATGCGTCGGGCCCCGGTCTGTCCGACCGTCTCATCGACGACGACGGGGCCGGCGGCTGCAACGCGCGCCTGACGATCACCTTCCCGGAGGACGGGGAGTATCGCGTGGTGGCGTCCTCCATCTTCGGAGGCGCGGCGGGTGCGTTCACGCTGCGGGTCGCGGCGTCGCCCGAGCCGCCGGCCGCGCAGGGGTGCGACCCGCGTTAGGCGGCGGGGATCTGGATCGCGGCGTAGGGACCTGATCGCGGCGTAGGGGCTGCGGCGCACGGGAGGAGGGTCCCTCCGGCGCCGCGGTCCCGGACGCGCCGCGTCAGGTGGGTTCCGGCAGCACCGTGACCGTGGTCGAGCGGGTCTGCCCGCGCCACGTGAGGGTGACCGTGAACGAGGCCGGCTCGGTCAGCCCCGCGGCCATGGACGGAGCCACGTTGCACATCAGCGGCATCTCGTACGTGCCGCCGCTGCCGGCCCCGTGGGGGAACCGGAGCGTCGTGGGGTCCTGGCCGATGTACACGAGGTCCGGCCGGTCCGTCTGCATCTGGAACGGCTCCGTGAGCAGCTCGCCCACGACCGGCAGCGGCATGTCGAACACCAGCACGCAGTGGCCCGGGCTCCCGTACAGCGGGAGCTGCGCCTCCGTGGTCGCGCCGCCCTGTCCGTCCACCCGCCAGTACAGGTCCATCAGCTCCGGCAGGACGAACGGGATCGACGTCGCGACCTCCACCGCGCCGGTGCGGGCCCGGACCGGAAACGACCCCGGTTCGGTGAACGCGCCGATCTCCACCGTGACGGAGCCGCTGGGATCCGACACGACCACCGCCGGCGGCAGGTTGACCAGCACGCCCTCCGTCTCCGGCACGATCTCGATCGTGGTGTTCTGCGCCGGGTAGCGGTCGAGCGTCCAGCGCAGGCGCACGTCGTCGCCCGGGTAGAACGCCGTGCGGCCCAGCATGGGTTCGACCGCGAACGCCGTGAGGTACGGCGCGCTGTGCACCATCGTGTAGGTCTTGCTCACGGTCTGGTTGCGCAGGGTGGCCGAGATCGTGAGCGGAATCGCTTCCCCGGGCGCCGGGTCGTGCAGCACCGGGTACGACACGGACACGGTCTGCTGGGTCACGAACGTCTGGGTGGCGGGGAGATCGATGAGGTCGGGACGGTCCGTGGAGAGCGTCACCTCGGTGGGCGTGCTCGGCGCGGCGGACAACTGGAGCTGGAAGACGCGGGTGCCGCTTCCGCCGACGATCTGGCTCCCGCCCCCGATCGGGGCGAGCGTGACCGCCTCGTGGATGGCGAAGGCGCGCGACAGGGTTCCCCCCAACGGATTCGCGACCGACAGGATCACCTCCGGCGCGGCGGAGCGCGCCTCGAGCACGAACGTGCCGGACGTCGCGCCGGGCGGCACGGTGACCCGGGTGCTGTTTCCTGCCGCCCTCGGCTCCGGCATCAGGATGGCCGAGTGCAGCCCCTGGACCACGAGCTCCGCGCCTCCGGGGGGCGCGGGCTGCTGGAGCACGACCTCGACCTCCACGTCGTCTCCCACGTACACGACGGCCGGATCGAGGAGAAGGGTCTGGACCTGCACGGCCGGGTAGGTCGCAAGCGTGGCCTGCACCGACGAGCCGCCGTAGGACGCCGTGACGTCGATGGAGCCGGCCGCGTCGCCGTTGCCGAGGCCCGGGGCGATCGCGCTGGCCTGGGTCTGGCCGGGCGGGACCGTCACGCGCACGCCCTGCCAGGAGGAGCCGCTCGCGAACTGCGCCGACAGGACCACCTCCCGCGCGAGCGGCGCCGGCTGCGCGAACGCGACCGTGGCCGTGCGGTCCGCGAACGGGCTGACCCAGTCCTGATCGAACGTGAGCGACACCAGCTCGGAGGGGACCGGCAGCAGCTCCACCTGGGCCTCGACGGTGTGGAAGCTCCCTTCCGCCCGGACCCATGCGCCTTCGATGCGGGGCTGCGCGACCTGGGGTGTCTGGAGGACGATCTCGAACGTCTGCAGACCCGCGGGCACCACCTGATCCGGTCCGCCGACCGGGTTCAGGTTCGTGTTGTTGAAGTGGATGGGGACGCCGCCGGCGGGCGCCGGCGCGATCAGCTCGACCACCGCCGTGAGCGGTACGCCGCCGATCGCCGAGACGGACGTCCCCTCGGGGATGCCGGCGCCCCGGAACCGGAGCGACTGGGGCATGGGCAGCGCAGGCGGCTCGAACCGGATCGCGTAGTCGAGTTGCTGCGTCCCGAGGTGCGCGGAGAGGGTGCCCGTGACCAGCGTCGGGCTGACGCCGTGTTCCACCTGGAGGACCAGCTCGGTGGCGCCGGCGGGCACGGTCATGGAGGCCGGAAGCTGCACCAGGTTCGGCAGGGTGGTGGACAGCGTCACCTCCGTGCCGCCGGCGGGGGCCGGACGGTCGAGGCGGGGCCGCACGGCCACGTCACCGGGCTCGTCCACCATGACCTGGCCGGCCCCCGAGACGTTGCCGCCGTAGACGTCGAAGTCGATCAGCACGGGTGGGCCGATCAGCACGAGCTCGGCTTCGGCCTTGTCCTCGCCGAGCGTGGCGGCCACGACGGTCCGCGCGTCCTGCGGCACGCTGCCCACCTGCACCGTGAACGTGGCAGTGGTGGACCCGGCCGGGACCGTCGCGGTGGCCGGGACGGTCACGAACGCGCCGTCCGCGGCCAGCGCGACCGCCAGCGCCGATGCGGCGGGGCGGTCGAGCGTCAGCGTGCCGGTGAGTTGCTGACCGCTGCTGGCTTCCGCCGCCGAGAGCGCCACGGCGCTCACCGCCGGCCCGGCCAGGGCCACGACGGCATGCGTCGCCTCGCCGGCCGCCGTGCCCGCTCCGTCCAGGGCCCGCACCACCAGCGTGTGGGATCCGGCGGGCAGCCCGGGCATGGGCACGACCACGTCGGTGGTGGTCCCGCGCGCCTCCACGGAGCCTTCCCTCCCGCCGCCCGTGACCACCACCTTCCCCGCCCCCGACGGCAGGCGCACGCCCACCTCCAGGTGGAACGGCGCGCCCGCCTCCACCTGGGTCGGGCCGGCCACGCGCTCGACCGCGGCGCTCGCCGCCGCGACGGTCAGTCGCAGATCCACGCGCACCGCGCCCTTCTCCGACACGAGCTCGAGCCCGTAGTCCCCGGGCGCCGCACCCTCCGTGAGGAGCTCCGCGGGGCGAAGGGATCCCCGTACGGTTCCGAGCACCACCCGGAAGCCGCGGGCGGCCCCCCCGCGCGGGTCCACCACGCGTGCCTCCCGGAAGGCGTCGAGGTCGCGGCCCTCGAGCTGCACCACGGCGCGCCCGCGCTCGGGGGTCAGGTCCACCCGGTCGGGGGTGGGGCGGGGAGCGGTCTGGGCGGCCGCGGGCGACGGCACGGCCAGGGCGCCCGCCAGGACGAGGGCGAGGGGCGCGGCGGCGAGCGGGCTGCGGCAGGGGGGGCGCGGCATGGGAGCCTCCGGACGGATGGATTCGTCCGTCCCTAGCGAAGGACGCCGCGGAGCGGATCACCCCGTGCCCCACAGCGGTCGGGGTCTCCGCCCCGGGGTGTGCACGCTCGGCCGGCCCACGAGCGCCGCGCCCGGTGCCCGGCGGAGCATACCCGCCTCCCCCCGGGAACGCGAAACCCCCCGGAGCATGCGCTCCGAGGGGCTCGCTGAACCGGGCCTTGTGCTGCGCCCGCCGGGCCGTCTCCGGCCCCGGTCTCCTCGCCCCGGAGGGGCGGGTCCTAGTTCACGGTGATCTTGGTGCTCTTCAGGCTGCGCAGCCCCGCCGCGTCCCACACGCCGATCCGCACCGTGTACGTGCCGGGCTGGGCGTAGGTGTACTGCACGGCCGGGGGCTGACCGCCACCCGTCTGCGTGGAGCCGCCCGCACCGAACGAGTAGCTCCAGAACACGATCCCGTTGTCGTCCGTCGAGCCCGATCCGTCGATCGTGCAGGTCAGGCCCGTGCACGTCACGACCAGGTCCGCCACGGGCGCCTGGTTGCCCGGCGGCGGCGGAGGCGGCGGAGGCGGCGTGGTCGCCGTCACCGTCACCTGCACGTTGACCGCGCCGCGCAGACCCTGCGCGTCGTACACCTCGATGCGCGGCAGATACGTGCCCGCGCTCGCGTACGTGTGCTGGATCGCCGTGGGATGCCCCGTGCCGGTGACCCATGGGGTCTGATCGTGGAACTTGTAGATCCACGACACGATGCCGTTGTCGTCCATGGAGCCGCTGCCGTCCAGCGTGCACACGAGCCCGTTGCAGCTGACCGTCAGGTCGGCCACGGGCGCGGAGTTGCTCGGCGGCGGGGGCGGCGGAGGCGGCGGGCTGCCGCTCATGAAGCCCGTATAGAGCAGCAGGTTGGGCGAGCCCGACCCGACGCTGCCGATCACACCGGTCGTGGCGTTGGACTCGAGCGCCTGCTCCACCTGGGCGGGCGTGGCGTTCGGGTTGGCCGAAAGGTACAGCGCGGCGGCCCCGGCGGCGTGCGGCGACGCCATGGACGTCCCCGACAGGTTGGCCACGGCCGTGTTGGACGTGTAGTAGGCGGCGCGGATGTTGGAGCCCGGCGCGAAGAAGTCCACGCAGGTCCCGTAGTTGGAGAAGCTCGAACGCGCGTCCGTGGACGTGGTCGAGCCGATGGTCAGCGCGGCCGCGGCGCGGGCCGGCGACTGCGTGCAGGCATTCGTGTTGGAGTTGCCCGCGGACACCGCGAACACCACGCCCGCGTTGACGGCGTTGGTCACGGCCTGGTCGAGCGCGGTGGACGCGCCGCCGCCGAGGCTCATGTTGGCCACGGCCGGCTTGACGTGGTTGGCGCGCACCCAATCGATCCCGGCGATCACGCCGGACGTGGTGCCGCTCCCGGTGCAGCCCAGCACGCGCACGGCCACCGCCTTGGCGTTCTTGGCCACACCCCACTCGCTGCCGACCGCGGTGCTGGCCACGTGCGTGCCGTGCCCGTTGCAGTCGTTGGTGCCGTTGCCGTCGTTGATGGCGGTGAAGCCTCCCGACGCCCGGCCGCCGAAGTCCACGTGCGACGTCCGGATGCCCGTGTCCAGGATGTAGACGTTCACGCCGGAGCCGTCGGGGCCCCAGGAATAGTTGCCGTCGAGCGGCTGCGTGCGCTCGTCGATGCGGTCCAGGCCCCACCAGGCACCCGTCTGCGTGCCAACGCCGGTCATGAGACGATCGCGCTCGATGAGCACGATGTCCCGGTCCGCCGCGATGTCGGCGAGCTGGTCGTACTCCGCGTCCACGGCGAAGCCGCGGATCGCGTTCTCGTACACGTGCACCACGTCACCCCCGGTCTTGGCCACCAGGCTGCGGACGTGATCGGGAACGTCACCCACCGTGGCGTCGAACACCACGATGTACCGGTCGGGCACGACATCCGGGCCGACCGGTCCCAACTGGTCCAGCAGGGCCGTCCCCGCCAGCACGGGTGCCCGTTCCTCGACGGGCTGCACCGGCGTGGACAGGTCCGAACAGGCCGTCAGCAGCACGGCCGCCGTGAACACCACAAAACGCTTCATCTCTCTCCCTTACCGTTCGTGGGGGAGTTCACACATGGCCGCCGGGAGCGCCTCGCGCAGGTCGCTTCCCCCGACGTCCGGGGTCTCTATCACCTCAATTCGGCGCGTGCACGCCGTGGCCGCTGTAGGGCCGGTTGCGTCCGATGCTGGGTCCGCGCGGCGACAGGGCGCCGTTGTCCACCGAGGCCACGATCTGCCGGATCGAGCCGGGGAAGGGCGTGGGGCTCCCGTTGCGGCCGAAGCCGTCCGTGTACCAGACCTCGGGACCGCCCGCGTTGCGGACGTGGACGCCGTTGATGTCCACGTCGCGATGCGCGCCGTCGAAGGCCGAGCCCGGGTGGTCCCAGGTGGCACCGGCCGCGGTCTGGTCGCAGAGGTTGCCGCGGGCCTTCCGCCCGTCCGCGCGGTCGGCGAAGCACAGATCCACCACGTTGGCCAGCAGGTTGGGCGCGGACGGATCGAAGACGCGGCTCGGGTTGAAGACGTTGAAGTAGGGCCCGATCGAGACCAGCGTCTGGTTGGCCGACGTCCTCAGGCTCTGCGAGAACTGCCAGCTCTCGCGCAGCACGCCGAAGTTGGAGCGCTGACCCTCGGGCACGAGCAGCTCGCGCTCCAGGCAGGTGATGTCGGGGATCACGCGCTGGCCGCCGCCCCGCAGACCGCCCGTCACTTCCTTGGCCGTGACGTGGGTGCCGTCGCAGGAGCGGACGTATTCGCCCTCGTGGCCGATCGTGGTCACGATCTGGAAGTAGGCCTTGGAGCCGTCCGTGCACGCGATGAAGTAGCCCATCTCGTGCTTGGGCTGGACGAAGCGGCCGCTGCCGTCCGTGCCCTGGTGCAGCTCGAACATCACGTCGCACTCGATGCGGAAGAGGCCGCCCACGCCCCCTTCGGCCTGCATCTCGACGTTGTTCTCCCACTCGATCTTGAAGCCCTCGTGCGGCGCGAAGAAGTCGATGGCCTCGTTGGCGAGCCCGAAGGGCACCATCCCCAGGTCGTCGAAGAGGTCCGAGCCCCGCGGATCGCGACCGTGCTCGTGCCCGAACGTGCAGCCGGTCTCGGGGTCGACGGGGGGATGCCACGTCGGGTAGAGCTTCCCGTCCGAGCCCACCACGGCGTAGCGGTCGTGGATCTCGGTGGTGCACGTGTCGGTGGACTTGGGGGCCCACGACGAGTAGGCGCGGCTCAAGCCGGCCGGGGCATCGCCCGGTCCCATGAGATCGCCGGCGTGGTCGCAGGCGAGCACGGTGAAGGGGAGCGCCGCGGCCAGCAGGAGCAGGCGGACGGCGGAACGGCGCAGCACGGCGGGGGACGGGATCATGATTCGACCTCGATCACTCGTTGTTCTGCGCCCCGGCGGCGATCCAGAACCGAACGCTGTCGATCTGTGCCGCCGTGAGCGCGCCACCCAGTGGCATCTGGGTTCCCACTCCTCCCACGGCTCCGGCCATGCCGCGCAGCTTGAGCAGCAGGTAGCTGGAGTCTGGACGCGCCGGATCCACCCGCAGCAGCCGCGGGACCTGCCGCGACGCCACACCCACCACGCTCGCGTGCGTGCGTCCTGCGCTCAGGTCCATGCCTTCCTGGGGCGTGGGCCCCGAATGGCACTGGCTGAAGGCGCAGGTACGGGTGAGGATCGGCTGCACGGCCTGGCTCAAGGACTCGGGGGCCACCGGCGCGGAGGGCCCGGTGGGGGTCGGCGGAGGCGCACCACCCCCGTCGCAGCCGATCAGGAGGAGCGCCAGCCCGAGGGCCGACGTCCGCCCCATCCGCTGCGAAGGAAGACGTGTTGCGCGCAAACACCAACGTCCGTTGGAGGAAGGAAACAGGTGCGCGGCCTCGCAAAATCCAGACCCTGCGGAGACCACGCCACGAAGCGCGGATCCGTGGGGTGGAGGTGCTCCCGACGCCCGCATTTACAGGGATTTTCTTGCAGACCGGCAGGCACGACGTAGTGCCTCGAATCGGGGGACGGGTGGGCCGATTCGCGGCACGTACGGATGTGGCGTGCGCGCCTCGATCCGAGAAGGGTGACGCGGGGATCGTGAATCGCGCGCGAAGAGACGGCCGCGGGCGAGCCGCGTGTGCGTGGGCCTGCGCCTGGCTTCAGCGCGTCGTGACCCGAGCCGTCGCGGACCCGGGCCTCAGGGGCCTCAGCGCGCGGAGACCGCGCGCCGTCGGGGACCCTGGCCTCAGCGCGTGGTGACCGCGCGCCGTCGGGACCGCAGCCTCAGCGCGTCGTGACCCCGATGCTCAGCTGGATCAGGCTCAGGTTCACGTCCCGGGAGATGACGTCGCCCTCCTCGTTCTCCATGCGGCCGAACGAGCTGGCGTGCACGGTGATCGCGGGCGTCAGCACCCACGAGCCGCCGGTCGGCAACTCGTAGCCCAGCCCCACGATGGCCCCGAAGGAGCGCGAGCGGGCCTCGTTGTCGTCGTCGTCCGTGGCCCGGTAGATGAGCACGGACGGGCCCGCCTTGAAGAACAGGCCGCGCTGCCGGGGATGGAAGTACGTGGCCAGCGAGAGGGAGCCCACCTTCTGGTTGAGGCCCAGGTCATCCTTGAGCCACCCCGTCCCCTCGAGCCCCACCCGGGTCCGAGGAGACACGGTGCCCCCGACCTGCACGTAGGCGGCGAGCCCGGTGGCGCGCTCGGCCGTGCAGACCTGGCAGGTGATCCGCGTGGAGGAGCCCCCCACACCGCCGCCCACCCACAGACCGTCCCGCAGGGACTGCCCGGCGAGGGGGGCCGGCAGCACCAGCAGGAGCGCGAGGATCGGCAGGACGGGCACGAAGATCCGCGGGACGCGCGCGGCGAGCGGATGAGGCCGCGCGGACCCCGGCAGGGCGCGCGCCGGGAGCGGCAGCGGACGGGCGATGGACACGGGCATCGAGGCTCCGCGGAAGCGGGGGATCTGGCGACCCCGGAGCACGATCCAGACCGCGGGGCCCCCCTGCGGCGCCGCCGCCGCGCTCCCCCGGCGGCTCGGCCCACACCGATCCCCGCGCTCCACGCCATCGCGCCGTTCCCCGCCGCCGCGCTCCCCCCGCCGCTGCGCTGCTCCCCCCAGCCCGTTCGGTTGACGCTCGAAACGGCGGATCGGTACAATCCGGCCCAGCCGCACCCGGTTCCGCACCCCAGGAAGGGAAGCCGCCGATGTCGACCCTCGGACGCTCGTTCAACCTCAACGAGTGGATCAACGCCAACCGCGAGGAGATGAAGCCTCCGGTGGGCAACAAGGTCATCTGGAAGGACTCCAAGATGATGGTCATGCTCATCGCCGGACCCAACCAGCGGAACGACTACCACATCACCCCCAGCGAGGAGTTCTTCCACCAGCTCCAGGGGGACATGATCCTGAAGCTCATCGACCCCGAGACCCAGGAGCGGATCGACATGCCGCTCCGGGAGGGGGACGTGTTCATGATCCCGCCGTTCACGCCCCACCGGCCGGTGCGGAAGGCCAACACGATCGGGCTGGTGGTCGAGTACGCGCGACCGGAGGGTCAGAACGACCACTTCGTGTGGTACTGCGACAATTGCGACGAGCTGATCTACGACGTGGAGTGGCACCTCACCCAGCTGGACGAGGAGATCAAGCCGCGCATGGAGGCCTTCTACGCCTCGGAGGAGCTCCGGACCTGCAAGGCCTGCGGCACGGTCAAGGAGCTCCCGACGGAGCCGGTCTTCTGAGGACGGTCGCGCCCAAGATCGACCTGCACACCCACATCCTGCCGGAGCGCTGGCCCGACCTGAGCGCGCGCTACGGCTACCAGGGCTTCGTGCGCCTGGAGCACACCGGGCCGGGCTGCGCCTGCATGATGATCGGCGAGCACCGCTTCCGGGAGGTGGGCGCCAACACGTGGGATCCAGGCGTGCGCCTGGGCGAGTGCGACCGCGACGGCGTGCGCGTGCAGGTGCTCTCCACGGTGCCGGTGATGTTCTCGTACTGGGCCAAGCCGCGTGACACGCTGGACCTGTCGCGTCTGCTGAACGATCACCTGGCGGGCGTGGTGGCGGAGCATCCCACGCGCTTCACCGCGCTGGGCACGCTGCCCATGCAGGCGCCGGAGCTGGCCGCGCAGGAGCTGGAGCGCTGCGTGAAGGAGCTGGGCTTCCCGGGCGTGCAGATCGGCAGCCACGTGAACGACTGGAACCTGGACGAGCCGGCGCTGCTCCCCTTCTACGAGGCCGCCGAGGCGCTGGGCGCCGCGGTCTTCGTGCACCCGTGGGACATGCTGGCCCCGGAGCGGATGCGCCGGTACTGGATGCGCTGGCTGGTGGGCATGCCCACGGAGACCACCATCGCCATCTGCTCGCTGGTCTTCGGCGGGATCTTCGAGCGCTTCCCGAAGCTCCGTGTCGCCTTTGCGCACGGGGGCGGCTCGTTTCCCGGCACGATCGGTCGCATCGAGCACGGCTTCCAGGTGCGCCCGGACCTGTGCGCCACCCAGACCCGGATCCCGCCCACGGACTGGCTGGGTCGCTTCTGGGTGGATTCGCTGGTGCACGAGCCCGCGGCGCTGCGCATGCTGCTGGAGGTGGTGGGCGAGGACCGGATCGCGCTGGGCTCGGACTATCCCTTCCCGCTGGGGGAGCACGTGCCGGGGAAGATGATCGAGGAGATGGCGGACCTCACGCCCGAGGTGCGTACGCGCCTGCTCACCACCAACGCGCTCGAGTTCCTGGACATCCCGGTGGAGCGCTTCACGCAGTGAGCACGGACGAACGCTGGGCCACGGGCAGCGCCGAGGAGCGCCGCGCCCGCGCGCTGGACGCGGCCGATCCGCTGGCGCGCTTCCGCAGCCGCTTCCATGTCCCGCTGCACGAGGACGGGCAGCCGGTCGCCTACTTCTGCGGCAACAGCCTGGGCCTGCAGCCCGTGGGCGTGCAGGCGGACGTGGTGGCCGAGCTGGAGGACTGGCAGACCCTGGCGGTGCGCGCCCACCTGGAGGGCCGCGATCCCTGGTATCCCTACCACCGCCAGTTCCGGGAGCCCATGGCGCGGCTGGTCGGGGCCCGTCCGGAAGAGGTCGTGCTGATGAACGGCCTCACCGTGAACCTGCACCTGATGATGGTGAGCTTCTACCGGCCGGAGGGAACGCGCCGCCGCATCCTGATGGAGGACGCGGCCTTCTCCTCCGACCGCTACGCCGTGGAGACGCAGCTGCGCGTGCACGGCGTGGACCCGGCGGACGGGCTGATCGCCGTGCCCGCGACCGACGGCGCCTGCCTGGACGAGGCCGAGATCGAACGCCGCATCGAGGACGCCGGCGACACGCTGGCCCTGGTGCTGCTGGGTGGCGTCAACTTCCTCACCGGGCAGCGGCTGGACCTGGCGCGCATCGCGCGCGCCGCGCACGCGGTGGGGGCCCGGGTCGGGTTCGATCTGGCGCACGCGGCCGGCAACGTCCCGCTCTCCCTGCACGACGATGGGGCCGACTTCGCGGTGTGGTGCACCTACAAGTACCTGAACGCGGGGCCGGGCGCGGTGGCGGGGTGCTTCGTGCACGAACGACACGCGCACGACCGCGCGCTGCCGCGCTTCGGGGGCTGGTGGGGCTACGATCCCGACACGCGCTTCCAGCTCCACCTGCGGCCGGACTTCGTGCCGGTGGCGAGCGCCGACGGCTGGCAGCTCTCCAACCCGCCGATCCTGGCGCTCGCGCCGCTCAAGGCCTCGCTGGCGCTGTTCGACGAAGCCGGCCTGCCCGCGTTGCGCGCCAAGTCGGTGGCGCTGACCGGCTACCTGGAATCGCTGCTGGACACGCTGCCCGCCGGGCGCTTCCGCGTGCTCACGCCGCGCGATCCGGAGCGGCGCGGCGCACAGCTCAGCCTGCAGGTGGAAGGCGGCGGGGCCCGTGCGCTGGAGCACCGCCTGATGGCCCAAGGGATCGTGTGCGACGCGCGCGAGCCCGACGTGCTGCGTGCCTCGCCTGCGCCGCTCTACAACACGTTCCAAGACGTGTGGCGTCTGGCGGCGGCGCTCGCGGACGAGGCGGCCGCTTGAACGGAGGCGGCCGGCCGGTCGCGGTCGCCGGGGCCGGGCTGGCCGGCGCCATGATGGCCTGCTACCTGGCCCGGGACGGGTACCGGGTGCGGGTCTACGAGCGCCGGAGCGACCCGCGCCGCAAAGGCACCGAGGGCGGCCGCTCCATCAACCTGGCGCTGTCGCACCGGGGGATCCGGGCGCTGGCCGAGCTGGGGCTCGCGGATGAGGTGCTCGCGCACGGCGTACCCATGCGCGGCCGCATGATGCACGCGCCGGACGGGGACCTCTCGCTGCAGCCCTATGGCACGGAGGCGGACCAGGTCATCCACTCCACGTCCCGGGGGGACCTGAACCTGCGCCTGCTGGACGCCGCCGAGGCGGCCGGCGCCAAGCTGATCTTCGACGCGCCGGTGGTGGACGTCGAGCCCGAGCACGGGCGCATCCACCTGGAGGGCGGCCGCACCGAGGAGTTCGACTTCATCGTGGGCGCGGATGGCGCCTATTCCGCGGTGCGGGCCCGGCTGCAGCGCACGGCGGGCTTCGACTACGCCCAGACCTACCTCACGCACGGCTACAAGGAGCTGACGCTCCCGGCCGCGCCGGACGGCGGCTTCGCGCTGGAGCCCCACGCGCTGCACATCTGGCCGCGCGGTGGCTTCATGATGATCGCGCTGCCCAACGAGGACCGCACGTTCACCTGCACGCTGTTCTGGCCCCTGACGGGGGAGGCACCTTCGTTCGCGGCGGTCCGCACGGACGAGGACGTCCTCGCGGTCTTCCGCACCCACTTCGCGGATGCGCTGCCCCTCTTCCCGGACGTGACCGAGCAGTACCGCACCCATCCGGTGGGGACCCTGGTCACCGTGCGCTGCGGCCCCTGGGACCTGGGCGGCCGGGTGATCCTGATCGGGGACGCGGCCCACGCCGTGGTGCCGTTCTACGGGCAGGGCATGAACGCCTCCTTCGAGGACTGCCGGCTCCTCGCGGAGGCGCTCCGGGCCCACGCCACGCCGGCCGAGGCGTTCCGGCGCTTCTACGAGGACCGCAAGGCGGACGCGGACGCGCTCTCCGAGCTGGCCATCGAGAACTACCGGGTCATGCGCGACCGGGTGGCGTCCAGGGGGTTCCTGGCGCTCCGGGCCCTGGGGCGTCTGGCGCACCGGGTGCTGCCGGGCGTCTTCGTCCCGCTCTACACGATGGTTACGTTCACGTCGACGCCCTACGCCGAGGCGGTGGCCCGCTGGGAGCGTCAGGTGCACGGGGTGCGCAGGGCCGCGACCGTGCTGGCGATCCTCCTGGGAGTCCTGCTGCTCCTCGCGCTCCGGTGACGTCGATGTCCCTCACGTACTCGTCCTATCTCGAGCTGGAGCGTCTGCTCAAGCTCCAGCATCCGGCCTCGGATCCGCCCGAGCACGACGAGCTGCTGTTCATCGTCATCCACCAGGTCTACGAGCTCTGGTTCAAGCTGCTGCTGCACGAGCTGGACAAGACCAAACGCGACCTGTCCAGCGGCGCGCTGTTCGACGCCATCGCCACGTTCAAGCGCATCCGCATGGTCATGAAGACCCTGGTGGCGCAACTGGACGTGCTGGAGACCATGTCTCCACTCAGCTTCAACAGCTTCCGCCACCGCCTGGACACCGCCTCGGGCTTCCAATCCCCGCAGTTCCGGGAGATGGAGTTCCTGCTGGGCCACAAGCGCCGGACCATGCTGCGCCATCACGAAGGCAACCCGGAGGCCCAGGCGCGTCTGGAGCAGCGGCTGCAGGAGCCGTCCATCGTGGACGCGCTCTACGACTTCCTGCGCGGCTTCGGGATGGAGATTCCGCAGGAGTTGAAGAACAAGCCGCCGGAGGAGCCCACCCGGCCGCATGAGGAGATCCAGCGGGCGCTGCTCCAGCTCTACGAGACGCGCGCGGACGTGCGCATCCTGTTCGAGATCATGACGGACGTGGACGAAGGCCTGCAGGAGTGGCGCTACCGGCACGTCATCATGGTGCAGCGCACCATCGGGGATAAGTCCGGCACGGGCGGCTCCTCGGGCGTGGACTTCCTCAAGGGCACGCTCTTCAAGCCCATCTTCCCGGACCTCTGGGCCATCCGCGGGCAGGTCTGATGGCACGCCGGATCTGGGACATCTCCCCGCCGCTCACGGCGGATCTCGCGGTCTTCCCGGGGGACACGCCGCTGTCCCGCGAGGTGCTGCTGGACTTCGCCCGCGGGGACGCGCTCCGGCTCTCCACGCTGCGGAGCACGGTGCACGTGGGTGCGCATGTGGACGCGGAGAGCCACTACGCCGAGCCCGGGCTGTCCATCGAGGCGGAGCCGCTGGAGCGCTTCATCGGCCCCTGCGACGTGCTGCGCGTGCGCGCCGCCGACGGGGAGCACCTGCGCGTCTCCGACCTGCCGCGCGCGCCCCGGCACCCGCGTGTGCTGCTGGCCACGGGCAGCGCGCCCGATCCCGCCCGCTTCGACGGGACGTTCGTGGCGCTGGATCCCGCCGTGGTGGATCACCTGGCGGATCAGGGCGTGCGCCTCGTGGGGCTGGACACGCCGAGCGTGGACCGGGCGGACTCCAAGGAGCTGCCGGCCCATCAGCGCTGCTATGCCCGCGACGTGCGCATCCTGGAGGGCGTGGTGCTGACGGACGTGCCCGAGGGGGAGTACGAGCTGATCGCGCTGCCGCTCCGCCTGGTGGGCTTCGATGCCAGCCCGGTGCGCGCGGTGCTGCGCGCGCTCGGATGACGGACGCGGTGTCCCGCCCCCTGCCGCGCGTGCTGCTGGCCCCGGGTCGCGAGCGCTCCCTGGAGCGCCGCCACCCGTGGATCTTCAAGGGCGCCATCCGCAGCGTGGAGGGGGAGCCCGGCGTCGGCGACACCGTGGAGATCCGCGCGCACGACGGCCGCTGGCTGGCGCTGGCCGCGTATTCCCCCGCGTCCCAGATCGCGGCGCGCGTGTGGACGTTCGAGCGGGACGCCACGGTGGACGAGGCCTTCCTGGAGGCGCGCGTGCGGGCGGCGCTGGCGCGGCGCGCGGACCTGCTGACCGAGCCCGACGGCGGATGCCGGCTGATCTTCGGCGAGGCGGACGAGCTGCCGGGGCTGATCGTGGACCGCTATGCGGATCAACTGGTGCTGCAGGTGCTGGCCGCGGGGGCCGAACGTTGGCGGGACGCCCTGGTGGCCGCGCTGCAGGCGGCCCTGCCGGATGCACGGATCTACGAGCGCTCGGACGCGTCCGTGCGCGGGAAGGAGGGCCTGCCCCAACGAACAGGACCCGTGGTGGGGGACGCGCCCGCGGGGCCGGTGGAGATCCAGGAGGACGGAGCCCGCTTCCAGGTGGACGTGGAGCGCGGTCACAAGACCGGGTTCTACCTGGACCAGCGGGATGCGCGCGCCTGGCTCTCCGCGCACGCCAGCGGGAAGGACGTGCTGAACGTGTTCGCCTATACGGGCGCGTTCGGTGTGGTGGCCCGGACGGGCGGTGCGGCCGGGCTCACCCAGGTGGACAGCTCGGCGGACGCGCTCGAGGCCGCGGAGCGGCACCTGGCCCTGAACGGCGTGGCCACCCCCGAGGACGAGCTCGTGCGGGGCGATGCGTTCGAGGTGCTGCGCCGCTTCGCGGAGGAGGGCCGGCAGTGGGACGTGGTGGTGCTGGACCCGCCCAAGTTCATCGAGTCCAAGGCCCAGCTCCAGCGGGGCGCGCGCGGCTACAAGGACATCAACCGGGTGGCGCTGGCCTGCGTGCGGCCCGGCGGCACGCTGCTGACGTTCTCGTGCTCGGGGCTGCTCGAGCCCGACCTGTTCCAGAAGATCGTGGCGGACGCCGCGCTGGACGCGGGCCGCACCGGCCGGATCCGGGCCCGGCTGTTCCAGGGCCGTGACCATCCCGTGCTGCTCCCGTTCCCGGAGTCGGCCTACTTGAAGGGGCTGGTGGTGCGGGTGGAGGGCTGAGGCGGGCGTAGGCCAGTCGACGCCAGACGCGGGTTCCCGCGGGCGCGGTCCTGCCTTAGAACGCCTCACTCCTCTGGCGCGTCGCCAGACCTGACCCGGAAGCCTGCTTCCGGTCGGCAGGACCGGAGTGCCGGATGTGCGGCGGTGCCACGGGCGGGGGAGGGGCCGACGTTCCCGCGGGAACGCGGCGGGTTCCGGGGGCCCGGCTTGCCAGGCCGGCAGGGGGAACGGAGCTTGCACACCGGCGGGCGCGCTGCCGGGCGTCTCCCGACCGACCCTTCCGGCCGCGCGACAGCCCCAGTCCCCCCGTTTCCGGATCAGTGACCTCGTGACCAAGACCGTCGAGACGACCTTGAACGGACCTCCGGGCACGCCCCAACGGGAACGGACCAACCCCCCCCACATCGAGCACATCCGCGAGCACCTGCTCCGCGTCGAGACCGGACACATCGCCGTGACCGATCCCGAGGCCGTGTACCTCGGCCATGCCGAAGGGGACCGCTTCTGGGAGGTGATCGGGCTGCGCCTGGCCGGGCACCCGAGCCCCATCCTGGGGGCCGTGCCGTTCCGGCGGCACGAGCTGCCCGGGGTGCTGCACTCCCGGGAGCCGCTCGCGTCCTTCCTGTCCTCGCCGGCCACGCCGGGTCGGGGTGGGGGGCCGCTGCTGGCCCCTCCGGGGTGGATCCCCATGCTGCTGCCCCGGGCTCGGGAGACCATTCCCGCCTTCCTGCGCTCCCTACGCGCAGGCAAGGTCCCCAAGCCGGTCCTGATCGATCCCGGCACGATCGAGCTGGCCTTCGACTTCCGCCTGGAGAACCCGTTCGGGATGGCCAGCCTCCGGCGCCCCCTTCTGCGACACCTGATCCGCACCGAACGCGGACACCTCATCACGGGCTATTGTCACGACCCCATGGAGGGGTCCACCCAGCCCGCCTTCCTGCACGTGAAGGACCCTGTCCAGCACACCGCGCAGGGTTCCCGCCGCTTGCTCCCTCTGGCGATCCGCCGCAGCTTCATCACGCTGATGGTCGACATCTCGGATGACGAGACCCGGATGGCGGCCGCGCAGTGGGTGCCGTTCAGCCCGGCGTCGGCGACGCCGCATCATTTGTTGTTGCGGTAGGGGGGGGACGTTCTTCCGCGGTTCCCCAAGCTCACTGCTCCCTCCTTGAGAGGGAGTCATGGAGAACGCCTCAACATCTCTACTGGGCGGTTCAGAGCCGAATGCCATTCACGCTTGATGTTCTTGAGCTGGGTCGCCTCTATACACGGCCCGAGTTGGCACGTCTCTGGGGATATCAGGGATTTGAAGCGATCTCGCGCGGGGTCGTTACGCCTGCCGATAGCGCAACGATCGTCTTGTTCGTTACCCGGGAGAAGCAGCAGAGTCTTACTCAATACCGTGACTTCATCAGCGGGGACCGGCTCTATTGGGAGGGCCAGAAGCGCCACGGAACCGACGACCGGATCGCGAGGGCTCACGAGAGCGGCGAGCAGATTCACCTCTTCTATCGCGATGTGCACCATACCCCGTTCCGCTACTACGGTCAGCTACTCGCTACCCGCTTCGTCCGCAAACGAGACAAACCGAGCGAGTTCACCTTTCAGCTCGTGCATGATCTGTCAGCAGAGGATGACGTGCGTTCACACGAGTCGGAGCTCGCCGCGATAGAAGAGACGGAGCGAAGGGAGATCGTTCGCGCTCGAGTCGGCCAGGGTAGGTTCAGAGCCGATCTACTCAGGGTCTGGGGCGAGTGCGCAGTAACGGGGGTGGACCGAGCCGATCTCCTGCGCGCCTCTCATATCAAGCCGTGGCGCTTCAGTTCCAATCGGGAACGCATGGATCGGTTCAATGGGCTGCTCCTGCTCCCCCAGTACGACCATCTGTTCGATCGCGGATACATCACGTTTCACGACGACGGGCGCTTGGAGCCGTCGCCGGCGATCACATCCGTGCCGGCAGACCGACTCGGCGTGGAGCTCAGATCCAGGCTCCGACGCGTGGAGGACCGACACTTGCCATTTCTGGAGTATCACAGAGAACAGGTCTTTGTAGCACGACGAGGGTAGCCTGCTGGCCAGAGGGCCCAGATGACCAAGGCGGAGCCGGAGGCCTGAATGGCCCGAGGCCCCACGTCCCCCCCCCTACCGCCCCACCCACCGCCCCACCACCGCGAGGATGATCCCGAGCAGGAGTGCCAGCACCACCAGTGACGTGAACGGCACGTAGATCTGCACACCGTCCCGGACCGCGTTGATGTCCCCGGGCAGGTGGCCGAACCACCGGAAGGCCCCCCGCCACACCGCCACTCCCAGCAGGATGGCCAGCACACCGAGCTTCCCCAGCAGGGGAGCGAGGCGGGTGCGGCTCACGCGTCCACCGTGGCGATCACCTTGAGCTCGACGTGGATCGGGGTGGGAAGGCGTCCCACCTCCACCGTGGTGCGGCTCGGCTGCACGTGGCCCAGGATCTCTCCGTAGACCTGGTTGAAGGCCTGGAAGTCGCGCCCGATGTCCGTCAGGAACACCGTCACGTCCACGATGCGCTCCAGGCTGGAGCCGGCATCCTCCAGGATCACGCGCAGGTTGTCGAACACCGCGCGCGCCTCCACCTGGATGTCCCAGTCCAGCACGCGGCCATCGTCGTCGAACGTGATGCCGGGGATCTGCTTCTCGCCGCGCCGCCGGGGTCCCATCCCCGACACGAAGATCAACGAGCCGACCCGTCGGGCATGCGGGTAGGGTCCCACCGGCTCGGGCGCCCGCGCGCTCACGATGATGTCGGGACGCGCCGTCCCGCCGCCTTGCTTCTGCTCGCTCACAGCTTCACGCACACGTTCTTGGGTTCCGTGAAGAAGCGCAGGGCCTCCTCGCCGCCCTCGCGCTCCATGCCGCTGTTCTTCATGCCGCCGAACGGCACCCGGAGGTCCCGAAGCAGCCAGCAGTTGATCCACACCGTGCCGGACTCGATCCGCTCCGCCACCCGGTGCGCCCGCGTCAGGTTCTGGGTCCATACCGTGGAGGACAACCCGTACTCGCTGTCGTTCGCTGCCTGGATCGCCTCGTCCTCCGTCTCGAACGGCTGCACCGTCACCACCGGCCCGAAGATCTCCTCCTGGTTGGTGCGGCAGCGCTGATCCAGCCCCGCGATCACCGTCGGCTCGAAGAAGAACCCGTCGCGGCAACGGGTGGGCAGCCCACGCGGCCGCCGGCCGCCCGCCAGCACGCGTCCGCCCTCGTCCCGCGCCAGCGCCACGTACGATTCCACCTTGGCCCGGTGCTCGGCGCTCACCAGCGCGCCCTGCTCGGTGCCGGGCTCGAGTGGATCGCCCACGCGCAGTGCTTTGGCCCGCCGCACCAGCGCGTCCACGAAGCG